>NZ_JBMPPI010000001.1:0-533263 GCF_049340245.1 Undibacterium sp. TC4M20W | reverse complement strand
GCAGGAAGATGAGCGTTACGACCAAATGAAATTGGGACTGTAGCCGCCTTTAGGCGGATCAAGGGTTACCAGCGCCTTTGAGGCGCCCCAGCAATAAACCTCCGGCTTTGCCGGAGGTAATTTAATTATTTTTCAGTTACCTGTCACAAACCGGTTTTCTCCAGCGTCTTATAGATGAAGAAAGCAATTTCGCTGACTCATTCAAAAACTGGAGAATTATCATGACACTCAAACTCAATTTCCCTGGCCTGGCACCTGCCGCTTATCAAGCCCTTGCTGGCGTCAACACGGTGCTGGATGCCAGCAGCCTTGGCAAATCTCTCATTGACCTAGTGTTCTTGCGGGTATCTCAAATCAATGGCTGTGCCTTTTGCGTAGACAAGCATGCACATGACTTGCTCGAGCATGGCGACAATTTCCAGCGTCTCAACAGCCTCGTATGCTGGCGCGAAGCTCCTTGTTTCAGTGAAAAAGAAAGGGCTGCACTGGCCTGGAGCGAAGCCTTGACCAATATCGCAGGCAAACATGTCGATGAAGCGCTGCAACAGGAATTGCCAAAGCATTTCACTGAAAAAGAACTGGTAGATCTGGCATTTGTGATTGGCCTCATGAATGCGTGGAACCGCATTGCCATCGCCAGCGGAAAAAGTTTCAGCATGCGCTAATTCGTAGCAGTAGTCGTCAGTTAGGCCAGTGCAAGCTCAAGGATAAATATTGACATTTTTATAAAATTATTTATCCTTGGCGGTCTTGTATGACCTGAACAACTGCCTGACAGGATTATTCCCATGACTACAGTGCCTGAGTTGCCATTCCTCCAGATACTTCCGTATTTATTCTTGTATGCCGCCATCGCGGCAGCGTGGCTACCCACAATAGTTTTGGCCGGGCCTGTCAAAAATCTGGTACCCGATCACCTGCTTGCTGTAATGGCAGGAATACTGGCTTTGATCAGCGGCCTCATCTCACCTGTGGCAGCGGTGGTACTGCTGGTTCTGGCACTCTTGCTGTGGGCGAGCGTCAGGAATACTTTTCCACTTGCCTTGCGCATAGTCGCCGGCGTGCTGGCACTGCTGGTAGCGCTGTTACTGGCGATGCACAAAGTGCCCGGCTTTTACAATATCCTGTTGCTGGACAAAGTCAGGTTCAGCGATGATGCCATCCCGTTTACGCTGTATGCCAATTTTGATAAAGGCATGGCAGGTTATTTACTGCTGAGTCTGTTTTGTTCGCGTGCCAGCGGCTGGAAACAATTCCTGGCAGATGGCAAGCGCATTGCCCTGCCAGCCTTGCTGACGATCGCCGTCCTCACAGGGCTGGGCCTGGCGATGCAATTTTTCCGCTTTCTTCCCAAGCTGCCAGAATCAACCCTGCTCTTCTTTGCAGTGAACCTGGTGCTGACTTGCGTGGCAGAAGAGGCATTTTTCCGTGGTCTGATACAGGAAGCCATCTACCGTCTGGGTAACAAGTCAGCCTATGGCTATCTGGCGATAGCCGTGTCGGCAATCTTGTTTGGCCTGTCTCATCTGGGTGGCGGTACGCAATATGCTGCACTGGCGACAGTTGCCGGGCTGGGTTATGCCATCATCTACCACCGGACTCGCAGGCTGGAGTGGGTGATACTCACGCATGCGGCTTTTAATCTGTATCACTTTGTTTTATTTACTTATCCGAGGTTGGCTTGATATTTTTTTGCCAGCATGACGTGTCGGTACAAATCCGTCGTACTGATACAAGTATGAATTAATTGTCATGGCTAGACTGCCCCTGTCG
This sequence comes from Undibacterium sp. TC4M20W, assembly GCF_049340245.1. Lineage (NCBI taxonomy): Bacteria > Pseudomonadati > Pseudomonadota > Betaproteobacteria > Burkholderiales > Oxalobacteraceae > Undibacterium > Undibacterium sp. TC4M20W. The sequence goes on along the minus strand of NZ_JBMPPI010000001.1, from coordinate 531,490 downwards.
CTAATACAAGGAGTCATGATGGAAGAGTTGGAAGTCATTAGAGAAGACAATGTTTTGCTGACGCGTCTGGACGACGTCAGTAAACTGATACAAACCAATAGCCTCTGGTATCTGACCTTTGGCCTGGCCTGCTGTGCCGTGGAAATGATACAGGCAGCAGCATCACGTTATGACATGGAGCGATTTGGCATGATACCGCGGGCCAGCCCCAGGCAGGCTGACCTGATGATCGTCGCCGGTACACTGACCAATAAAATGGCACCCGCCCTGCGCCGTATCTATGATCAGATGGCAGAACCGCGCTATGTCATTTCCATGGGTTCATGCGCGAATGGTGGCGGTTATTATCACTACTCATATTCAGTGGTGCGTGGTTGTGACCGTATCGTGCCTGTGGATGTGTACATACCCGGTTGCCCACCAACCGCCGAGGCCCTGATTTACGGGATCATACAATTACAGCGCAAGATACGCAGCAAGACCATGATAGAGCGCTAGCTGCTAGCCTTTTCCTGCTTGTGCAAATACGGGGGCATGCTTCTTTTGCCCCATCAAAATGCATTTCCCTGTAGTTCCCCGCACAAATCCTCGCATCTCCCCGCATCTATTTCCCAATCAAGCTGCATGGCGCGGTATGCGCTATGAGAGCTATCGCACACAAGATCCTGCATGGATTTATTACAATCTGCAATTTCTCATTGATTTTTGCCGAATGGGATTCTGATTGTAAAAACTATATAATCAAAAATTAAAGAATTTTGACATTCCCCTGCTGTGCATAAATAGCCAGACAGGGATACGGTGTTTGCCTGGTTGCCGTATCCAGGAATGCTGAATCAATACTGCGATCAGAACGAACCGGAAAACGTATGAGTACCCAAAGACACAGTACCAGGCCCTATTCAGTCAACTTCTTCCCTATGCAAAGGCAGGAAAAAGCATGATCACGCCAGTCTCCCAAACTGACCAGGACGATTTCAAGCGCATCCTTTTCCGCAATATTTCACTCCCGCTGGTGGTTGGCGTGATCAGTGCCGCCATCTTTGTCGGCATGATTTTCTATTTATTGTCTGCGCTGAAATGGGTGGAGCATACCGTACAGGTGATCGCCAATATCAATGAAGCATCACAATACTCTGTCAATTTGCAGAGTGGCATGCGTGGTTATCTGGTGACAGGTGAGGAAAGTGTTCTTGCTACCTATGATGTTGATAAATCGCAAATAGCCAACCGCCTGCACAGCCTGGAACAGATGGTCAGTGATAATCCTGTGCAAGTCGACCGCTTCAAACGCATACAAAGTCTGCAAGCCGAATGGGAAAAATACTCGCTGGGCATCATAGACATGAAGCGTAACAAGCAAGACTATCTGGCTGCCATCGGTGCCGGGCGTGGCCGGGCCTTGTTTACCCAGATACGCAATGAGTTCGATGATGCCATTACGATGGAAAGAAGTTTGCTATGGGAGCGTAATAACGCATCCAAGCAAACTGTCACGATGATTATTGGTATCTACCTGACGATTTCACTAATACTCGCTGGTTTATTGGCCATGCTGGGCAGGCGTGATTTGCTGAGTCTGTCTACTTCTTATAGTAATGCCCTCAAAAAACATGCAGATCATGCGCTGGTATTGCAGCAGCAGGCGTGGTTGAAATCTGGTCAGACTGAACTGACCGAGCAAGTCATAGGTCAACTGGCGGCACCCGCTGTGGGAGATCGTGTACTTGAATTTTTGGCAAAATATTTGAATGTCAGTGTTGCTGCTTTTTATGTGCGTGAAGGCAATAATGTACTGCAAAGAGTCGCATCTTATGGCTTTTCCAAAGATGAAAATCTGGGGAATTCATTCCTTTGGGGTGAAAGCCTGGTCGGGCAGGCGGCCAGTGAAAACCGTATATTGACATTGCGTGATGTTCCAGATAACTACCTGAAAGTAGCCTCTGGCCTGGGGAGTAGCAAACCAAAAATGCTGGTGTTGCTGCCTTTCTCCAATGAAGCCAAAGTCATTGGTGTCGTGGAACTGGGTTTCATGGACTCTGTGCAGGAGCGTGATCTCGACTTGCTCAAACTGCTTGCAGATAATATAGGCACCTCCATAGGTGCCGCACTGTATCGTCAGCAATTGCAGGATGTGCTGGCAGAAACCCAGCAATTGAATGAAGAACTGCAGGTGCAGCAAGAAGAACTGCGTACCGCCAATGAAGAGCTGGAAGAACAGTCACGTGTATTGGAAGAATCACAAGCAAATCTGGAAAATCAAAAAGCTGAACTTGAACAAATCAATGATCAACTGACAGAACAGACTGGCGCGCTGGACCGTAAAAATGCCGCCCTGAATACGGCGCAAGTCGAGCTGGAAAAAAATGCCCAGGATTTGCAAAGAGCTAGCAAGTACAAATCAGAATTCCTGGCGAATATGTCGCATGAATTGCGCACGCCTCTTAATAGCTCATTGATACTGGCCAAGCTGTTGTCGGATAATAAAAAGGGTAATCTGGATGATGAACAGATCAAGTTTGCCCAGACTATTTATTCTGCTGGCAATGATTTGCTGAATCTGATCAATGACATTCTCGATATTTCCAAGGTAGAAGCGGGCAAGCTGGAACTGAGCCCGCAGCAGATAGTCTTGCGCAGAATGGCAGAAGAATTAAGCAGGACTTTCCAGCCTCTGGCAAACCAGAAGAAACTGACATTCGCAGTAGAAATCGAGCCTGGTGCGCCAGACTTGATCGTCTCCGACCCTGCACGGGTAGATCAGATATTAAAGAACCTGTTATCAAATGCCATCAAGTTCACCGAAGCCGGGACCGTGACTTTACGTATTGCTGCAGATCAAAATCACATGATCAGTTTTGCCGTGTCTGATTCTGGCATAGGCATAGCAGCAGACCAGCATGAAACGATATTTGAGGCATTCCAGCAGGCTGATGGCACGATTAACCGCCGTTATGGTGGCACTGGCCTGGGCTTGTCAATTTCGCGCGACCTTAGCAAATTGTTGAGTGGCAGTATCCGGGTTTGCAGTACGATAGGCAAGGGCAGTACATTTACCCTGACGCTGCCAGAGCAATGGCAGACTCCGGTAGTGACTGAAAATCAAGCTGTGCGACAGCCTGCTTCTGCATCTGCATTTACAACGACAACGACAGCAGCGCAGCTTCCCGCCGCCCAGCAGTCTTCTGCAACTGCGAGTCCACCTGAGCCCACAACTGTGATGGCAGTCGCGACTGTCGAATTCCCGGACGACAGGGTTAATCTGTCTACCCGCAACCGCACCATCCTGGTTATCGAGGATGAGCTGACATTTGCAGGCATCCTGTATGAGCTGGCGCATGAGATGCAGTTCAATTGTCTGGTTGCACAAAGCGCGCAAGAAGGGCTGGCGCTGACACGTCAGTTCTTGCCAGATGCTATCTTGCTGGATATCCGCCTGCCTGACCGTTCTGGCCTGACAGTTTTGCAGCAATTGAAAGAAGATTCGCTGACCCGTCATATCCCTATCCATATGGTATCGGGCATGGAGCGCAGTGATGCCGCCATGCATCTGGGTGCGATAGGTTATGCGAATAAACCGGTGACACGTGACCAGTTGAAAAATGTGTTCCATAAACTGGAAGAGAAATTTACTCAGGAAATCAAACGTATCCTGGTGGTCGAAGATGATGCACGTCAAAGAGACAGCGTCATCCAGTTGCTGGGTGATTTGAATGTGGAAATTACCGCAGTAGAACTGGGTGAGCAGGCTTTGCAGTTATTGCGCACGACGGTATTCGATTGCATGATCATTGATCTCAAATTGCCAGACATCCAGGGGCATGAGTTATTGCAACGCATGACGCTGGAAAATATCCCGTCCTTCCCGCCTGTGATAGTCTACACAGGCAGGAATCTGACGCAGGCAGAAGAAGCTGATCTGATGAAATACTCGCGCTCCATCATCCTGAAAGGTGCACGCTCACCAGAGCGCCTGCTTGATGAAGTGACGCTGTTCCTGCACAAGGTAGAGTCGCAATTGCCATCGCAGGCGCAGAATATGCTGAAAGAGGTGCGTAGCCGTGACCGTATCTTTGAAGGTCGCAAGATTTTGCTGGTCGATGATGATGTCCGCAATATTTTCGCCCTGACCAGTGCACTGGAGCAAAAAGGCGTGAATGTGCAGATAGGCCGCAATGGTTTTGAGGCCATCTCCAAACTTGATGAAGTGCCCGATATTGACCTGGTTTTGATGGATGTCATGATGCCGGGCATGGACGGGCTGGAAGCAACCCGCCGCATACGGCAGGATGCACGCTTCCAGAAATTGCCCATCATTGCGGTGACAGCCAAAGCAATGAAAGACGATCAGGAACAATGCATGCTGGCTGGCGCCACGGATTACCTGGCCAAGCCTATTGATCTTGACCGCCTGTATGCACTGTTACGTATTTGGATGCCACACCTGGAGCGCCATGCAGATTAGTATTAATGACATAGAGCTGCGCTTGCTGATGGAAGCAATCTATCTCAAGTACAGCTATGATTTTCGTGATTACGCCGGTTCTTCACAAAGGCGCAGGGTGTCGCACGCCATCAATCAACTGGGATGTGCGACTATTTCTGCATTGCAGGAAAAAGTCTTGCATGACCCAAAAGTGTTTTCGCAATTACTACAGTTCCTGACGATACCTGTTTCATCGATGTTCCGCGATCCGACTTATTTTTTTGGATTGCGCGAACAGGTTTTGCCATTTTTGAAAACTTACCCTTCTCTCAAAATCTGGATTGCCGGGTGCAGCACAGGTGAGGAAGTGTATTCCATGGCCATCATGCTGCGTGAAGAGGGCTTGCTGGAGCGTACGCTGATTTATGCCACAGATATCAATCCGCAGTCACTGGAAACAGCCAAGAAGGGTATTTATCCGCTAGAAAAAATCGAGAGCTATGCCAGCAATTATCTAAAGTCTGGTGGCCTGCATAATTTGTCTGATTACTACACTGCCGCCTATGACACGGCCCTGTTTGATCGTAGCCTGACAGAGAATATTACTTTTGCCGACCATAGTCTGGCAACCGACAGTGTATTTTCAGAAACGCATCTGGTGTGCTGTCGCAATGTGCTGATCTATTTTAACAAGGGCTTGCAAAACCGGGCACTGGGTTTGTTTCATGAGTCGCTTTGTCATAAAGGTTTCCTGACATTGGGCAGTAAAGAAAGCCTGGACTTCTCTGCCTATGCGGACAAGTTCACAGCATTGTCAAAGCAAGATCGTTTGTTCCGCAAGATTTGACTGACGCGACCATGCCCGGTGCGGACATAAAAAAAACAATCGTGATCGGCGCCTCGGCTGGGGGTATCAGTGCATTGCAAGACATATTGACGGGTTTGCCAGCTGATTATGGCTTACCTATTATTGTCTTGCTGCATTTGCCAGAGAACCGTGAAAGCAAATTGGTTGAACTGTTCGCACATTTTGTAAAATTGCCAGTCCGTGAGGCGCGTGATAAGGATATCATCAGCGCTGGCACGATTTATTTTGCCAGTGCCGGTTATCACTTGTCGATAGAAACAGATTACAGTTTTTCCTTAAGCTGTGAAGCGCCAGTATTTTTTTCGCGCCCTTCAATTGATATCCTGATGGAGTCTGCTGCCCATGTGTATGGCAGGCGCCTGGTGGGTATATTACTGACAGGCGCCAATCAGGACGGGGCTTATGGCTTGAGTTGTATTGCAAATCATGGGGGATTAACGGTAGTCCAGGATCCTGGCGAGGCGCAAGTTGCCACCATGCCGAAGGCCGCCCTAGCGCAAATGCAGCCTGATTTGATACTGCCCTTGCATGAGATTCATCAGTTGTTATTAAGATTGAAAACCACAGTATGAACACGAACAATATAGCGAAACTTTTGATCGTCGATGACAAGCCAGAAAACCTGCAGGCGCTGGAGGCTATCATCCGTCATGAGGGCCGTCAGATTTTCCAGGCTGCATCTGGTGACCAGGCGCTGGCATTATTGCTGGAGCATGAATTTGCCATGGCCATACTGGATGTGCAAATGCCGGACATGAATGGTTTTGAACTGGCCGAGATGATGCGCAGTACAGAAAAAACGCGGCATATTCCCATCGTTTTTGTCAGTGCAGCAGGCAAGGAACTCAATTATGCCTTCAAGGGGTATGAAACAGGCGCAGTAGATTTTTTGCACAAACCTCTGGATATTCATGCAGTGCAAAGCAAGGTAAATGTGTTTGTCGCCCTTTACCAGCAACGCAATGAAAGCCGCAGGCAAGTGCTGGCACTGGAAATCAGCCGGGCGCAGCAGGAAGCCTTATTGAAAGATTTGCATTTCGCGCAGGAAGAATTGCAACGCGCTGTACGCATGCGCGATGATTTCATGTCCATGGTCGCGCATGAATTGCGCACGCCCTTGAATACCCTGTTTCTGGAGTCGCAGTTGCGCACGCTGCAACTTGACCGCAACAACACTGAGTTTTTTAATGAGATTAACATGCGCAAAATGGTGGAGCGTGACCGCCGCCAGATTGAAAGCATGGTACGCCTCATTGATGACATGCTGGATGTATCACGTATCAGGAGTGGCCAGCTATCCATACGCCGTCAGCCTACCGAGCTGGCCAGTTTGCTGCAGCGTGTCGTCAATGACTTGAGTGCCCAGGCATTGTCGAGTGGCAGCACCATAGAGCTGGAAACGATAGAGCCTGTGACCGGCATGTGGGACCAGTTCCGCATCGAGCAAATGCTCATCAACCTGCTGACCAATGCATTGCGCTATGGGGCCAAAAGACCGATTACCGTGTCTGGTGTGGTGCAGGAAGACAGTGTGCACATCCGGGTACAGGACAGGGGCATAGGTATCTCCGATGAAAACCTGCAGCGTATTTTTGCCCCATTTGAGCGTGCCTTGAATTCAGACTCGTCGGGTGGCCTGGGCCTGGGCTTGTATATTACCCGGCAACTGGCAGAATCACATGGGGGATTTGTCAGGGTCGAAAGCGTGGTCGATGAAGGTTCTACCTTTACGGTCGTATTGCCTTTGACAGAGACCTGAAGCCAATATTTATGAGCTTGTAGTGAGTTGAAATTTTTGTATCAGGGGGAACAAGTGGTCGTAAGCAAGGCCACGTGTTACTAGCAATTGTTCCAGGCAGTCATTCTTGTAAATCATGGTGATGGTGCTGGAATCTTGCGTGGATTCCCAGATCGACATATCACTGGTGAAATTCATGTAATGCCATGCACCACCCGCCTCCGATAAACCATCCCAGATCAACTGGGACAGCATATCGGCTCCGGCAAAATCAGCCCAGTCTATGGTTTCATCACCATTCCTGGGCCTGATTTCAATTGTCGTCATCAGCCCCGGCTTTGATATACCACTTTGTCGAGGCTGGCTTCTCCAAAGGCATCCGCGTTGCTGAGGTAATCATCAAAAGGGCCGAGCTTGCTGATTTCTGTGCCATTGCGAAAAACCAGTTGCAAGCCATTTTCTTCATCCCAGTCGCAATCACATTCAACAGAAACATAGACTGTCTTGTCGCCATTCGGGCGCTGGCTGACCAGGGCTTCATAGCCATACTGTATGTGCTGCCAGACATCTGCAGGCTGGGCTATCTGCACCACATCGAGTTTTTCTGATTTGCGGTAGTTGGCTACATCCTGATAATAAGCAAAGATATCAGCTTCTGCTTTTTTCAATACAGCAGGATCAAGCTTGATAAAATTGGCAATAGCAGTATGAAAATCTGCCTTGCTCGCATCGTCGGCTTCATCATAGCCTTCGAGCAGGAATTCATATTCCTGTTCTTGTAAGGCTGGTATCAGTACTGGATGGCTGATGTACCAGCCATTTTCTTCATCTTTTTCTACTGGGCCAAGTCCGGGGATGTTCATAGTGGGTTTTCTTTAGTGGTAGTGAGACAGGCAATATTTGCCGTAACCACTATTGTCCCACACTACCTGCCTGAGTTTGCGCTTCTGCTTCCGGATGTTGTTGCACCCCTGTTGTGTCATACAACTGGATTTCATTCAAATGATCCAGGCAATGGATTTCATCCGGGCTCAGGCCTACCCTGAGTTTTTTGTCGGCACTATTCAACTGGGCGTGATTGACCAGCAGGCGGGTCTTGGCGATCAGATCAGCCGTGTGCAGCAAATGACCGAGCGGGCTCCATTCTATGGCTTTGCTGCCACCGGTCTGCTGTTGCAGGGCCAGTATGACATGCGCAGGAAATTCCCAGCGCTGGGCGACACGGTAAGACAGGGTTGCTGCAACTGAGGCGAATATGGGCTGGAAGGCAGGGGAATACTTGAATTTGCCTTGCACACATACCTGGTCCAGCAGCCGGAAGGCAATGATGAGGCCAACATTTTTCATCAAGCCAGTCAAAAAGGCATGGAAGGGGTCCATATCGCGCGCCAGGGTATGGCAGGCAACCGCACATTTTTCTGACTGTGCCCAGATATGCGGGGCGGCACGGCGGGTGAACTTGCCTGCATTGAGATTGATGATGGGCCGGAAGGCAACCTTGGAGATCACCAGTCGCAAGCCTTCTTCACCCAATATCATGACGGCTTTTTCCAGGCTGTTGATGCGATCAGCCGGGTTGTACAGGGCGCTATTGACGGTATTGATGACTTCCCCGACCAGCACCACATCCTTGACGATCTGGCCCGACAGTTCTCCGGTAGAGATAGTCTTGCTGCGCAGGCTGTTCAGCAACTGGGGTATGACGCTGGGCACGCGTGGCACGATGACAGCGTCATTGAGGTCAGATGCCAGCAGTTTATACAAGGCTTGCATGGCAAGTTGTTCATTATCGATGAGGCTGCTGCCTTCACCGGGGTAGCCCATGATCCAGTCAAAGAACAGGCTCTCTACCGGCAGCGCAGGTTTCCAGGTAATGAGTTTTGCTGTGCTGGCAGTCGTGCTGGTGGCGGCTTCTGAAGCAGGCGCCGGTGCAGGAGCTAGCGTGGAATTTGGCGCAGGAGCGGGCTCAGTTTTTTGTATCACAATAACAGGCTCGGGCTGAGCAGTGGCTGCTGGTGCAACTGCCTTGGGGCTTGTCACGGGCTCAACCAAAGGTGCAGATGCAGGCACAGGCTGCGCGCTGGCTGGCGCGGCCTGTTCAGCACCGAACAGGCGGTTGAAGAATTTGCTCAGGGTATTCGCCATGGCTGCCCTTTCGATTCAAACTGAGATAGCGCATTTTGATGCTGTTGATGTTCAAGACGCGCCAGAAGTTTCAGTGTGTATATTTGCCGTGGGCATGTCAATCCCAGGCCAGGCTTATCGTGAGTTTGTTGTCAGGTTTTAACTTAAATTGTCATTCGCCAGCAGCAAGCTGGGCATTCAGTATGGCAATTTCAGCCATGATTTCCGCAGGAAATTCTTCCCTCGCCCATTCCCGGTATTCACCTTGCGCATAGGCCAGGCCATTCTTGTAATACATATAGGCATTCAGGCGGTTGCGCACATAATTGTTTTGCGTGCGTATGACCTTGCCCGGCGTACCCATAACGATGGAATTATCAGGAATGACTGTACCTTCTTTCAGAAAAGTATGTCCCGCAATAATGCAGTTATTACCTATCACGCAGCCATCCATGATGGTGGAATTGATACCTATCAGGCAGTTATCACCTATGGTGCAGCCATGGATGGTGCAATGGTGGGTGATGGAGCAATGGCTGCCTATGATGGTGGGCGTCTGGTCGCCAATATGCAGCATGACAAAATCCTGGATATTCGTATAAGGACCTATGATGATTTCCTTATGCTCAGACCGTGCTACCACATTCATCCAGATTGAGGCATTCTGGCCTACACTGATCTTGCCATACAGTTGTGCCGTGTCATGGATATAGGCGGGCTTATCAAGTGTGACATCCGGACCGATGAAAGCCATTTGCTCCTCCCCAAAATGAATTACGTCAGCTCATCAAAGATAACAGCATACTGCCTTACAGATGCATTTGCAGAAGTATTCTGATGGCGATTATCCAGCACACCGCCATGCCAGACAGATACAGCATTGCCCGCCAGGGTTGCAGGCCACGCAGATAGACGATGGTGTGAAGGTAGCGTATCAGTACATAGCTGCCAAACAGCCAGTTGGCGCTTGCTTGCGTGCCACCGAGCAAGGTATAAGTCAGCGCCAGGGCCAGGAAGAGCGGCAGGTTTTCTACATCATTGCGCCAGACGCGGGCGCAGCGCTGTACCAGGTCGGCCTCTGCTTCTACAGAGCGCAGGCCAAACATGCCTGCATCCTCTGGCAAGAGATAGCGACGGCTGCGTATGCGGCTGATTACCTGTACGCCGCTCAGCAGGCTGGCTTTGACGAATAGAGCCAGCAGGGCCAGTACAAAGCCCGACAGGGCGGGATAGCTCATCATACTGCCCTCTCTGCGTCTTGTTTGCCGTTGCGTGCATCCCTGGCCGTCGTAAATTGCGCGATTTGCTGGCTTGAGGGACGCAAGCCACTCATGGACCATCCCTCAGCCTCGCTTTCCTGGATATTGATCCAGATGGATTTCTTGAATTCAGCGTTGCCACCACCTTCCACTTCTACCAGTACATCGGCAATTTTTTCCAGCAGGCGCTGTTTCTGCTCTATGTTCAGCATTCCTTTAATTGTGTTGATTTGCACGTAGGGCATGTCGTACTCCTTGTCTGTTGTAAGAGACTTCATTGTGCAGTGTGCAGAAAAGTACTACCATTGGCTGAATCGACAAAAAAAGGTGTTTATTGGACAGGCGGTAAAAATTGGACAAGGCAGCCAAATGACAATGAAGACAACAAATGAAGGAATCATACGCATAGGCGTACTGGTCTATCCCGGCTGCCTGCGCAGCGGGGCAGTCATGCCGCTGGATGTATTTACCATTGCCAATACCCTGGCAGGCATACGCCCTGCGGGTAGCAAGCCTGTGCAATTTGAAGCCTTCTGGGTCAGCGCCCGTGGTGACATACTGCAAGAAGTAGATGGCCTGCATTTTCAGGCACACGATATTCATAAGCAAAAGCTTGATGCCCTCATGGTGCCTGGCGTAGATCACAGAGACAGCAACCAGCTTGATGGCTTGCTTGATGCGCTGGCACCTGAGCAGGCATTGATGGAGACTTATTTGCAGCAGGATAGTCTGCTGATTTCCAGTTGTTCCAGCACCAGCCTGCTAGCCAGGACGGGCAAGCTTGATGGTCGCCGTGCGACTACTAGCTGGTGGCTCAGCGCATATTTTCGCAAGAATTTCCCGCAGGTTTTACTGGAGGCAGAAGAGCTCATCGTCGTGGATGGCCAACTGGTATCTTCTGGCGGCGTGACTTCTTATATCGATTTGTCGTTATGGCTGGTAGGACATTTTGCGGGGGAAGAACTGCGCCAGATGACGGCCAAGATACTGGTGGTTGATGCCAATAGAAACAGCCAGGCGCCCTATGTCGCCAAGGCCATCATGCAGGATCAGGGTCATGCCGTTATTGAGCGTGCACGGCGCTGGCTGAACAAGCGCCTGGATCAACAATGGGCCATGGCTGACCTGGCCAGTTATTGCAATGTCAGCCAACGGACTTTGCTCAGGCGCTTCCAGGAATCGATGAAACTCAGCCCCATCCACTATGTGCAACAATTAAGGGTGGAGCGCGCCAAGGCTTTGCTGGAAACCACCCGCCTGTCTCTCGAAGATATTACAGCGCGTTGTGGTTATGAAGATGTGTCGAGCTTTAGTAAAATCTTCAAGCAATGGGCGCAAGTGACGCCCAAGGATTACCGGCGCAGGTTTGGATTGAGATTCTAGATGGCATAAGGACGGCAATGGATAACAGACATATAATGATCGTTGGTGGTGGCGTCATCGGCAGTGCGGTGGCGTACTTTTTAGCTGTGCATCCCCGTTTCCAGGGCAGGATCACTGTGCTGGAACGTGACCCTACTTATACCCACGCCTCGTCCGCCCTGTCTGCCAGTTCGATACGCCAGCAATTCAGCACACCGCTGAATATACAGATGTCGCAATTCGGCATCGCCTTCCTGCGTGACTTGCATCAGCACCTTGCGGTTGATGGCGAGTTGCCGGAACTCGGTCTCAGCGAACATGGTTATCTGTATCTTGCCAGCCATGCCGGTGCGGCCACTTTGCGTGAAAATCATGAGATACAAAAGCATGAAAATGTTGATGTCGCCCTGCTTGATCAACATGGACTGCAGCAGAAATTCCCGTGGCTGAATGTAGCTGACCTGGCTTTAGGTTCGCTGGGTCTCAGTGGTGAAGGCTGGTTTGATGGTTATGCCTTGCTGATGGCATTTCGCCGCAAGGCGCGCAGCCTGGGCGTCAGTTATCTGCAGGCAGATGCGCAAGGCTTTGAGCAGGAGAATGGCAGGGTAACTGGCGTACGTTTGCAGGATGGTTCTGTCATCAAATGTGATGTCGCCGTCAATGCAGCCGGTGCCTGGGCGCGGCCTTTACTGGTGGGTACCGGTTTTGATTTGCCTGTGGTTGGCCGCAAACGTACCGTGTTCGTGGTCTCCAGTCCGGCGCAGACACCGGCCTGCCCGCTCATCATAGATCCATCCGGTTTATGGTTGCGGCCAGAAGGCCAGCACTGGATATGTGGCTTGCCACCGGAGGATGATCCCGATGATGCACCGCTGGAAGCAGACTATGAGCAGTTCGATACAGTCTGGCAAATCATGGCCAATCGCGTTCCCGCTTTTGAAGCCCTGCGCATGCAAAGAGCCTGGGCTGGCTATTATGAATACCATGTGTTTGACCAGAATGCCGTCATCGGCGCGCACCCGCAATTGGCAAACCTGATACTGGCGAATGGCTTTAGTGGCCATGGCATGCAACACGCACCCGCTACCGGGCGCGGTATTGCAGAGCTATTGATAGACGGCGCTTACCGCAGCCTGGATTTATCGCCCTTGTCTGCCCAGCGCATACTGGATGGCAGACCGCTGCTGGAAAAGAATGTGATTTAAGAGTGTGATCTAAGAGCGTGATTTGAAGCTGTCCGCTTATGCAGCCTTGGCAGCATAAGCATCCAGCTCATCGAGCCAGACCTGCTTTTGTTCAGGCGTGACAAACGAGGCTTCAAAGGCATTGCGCGCCAGTTGCAGCAATTCTTCCTTGCCCAGTTCCAGCGCGTCGGCAGTGGCGATGTAATTCGCATTCATGTATCCACCAAAATACGCCGGATCATCTGAGTTGATGGTCACGCACAAACCGGCACGCAGCATGCGCGCCAGGTTGTGTTCGCGCATATCCTTGACTACGCACAACTTTAAATTTGACAAGGGGCAGACCGTCAGTGGCATGCGGCTTTGCTGCAGCCTGGCCATGAGGGCAGGGTCTTCTTCTGCGCGTACGCCGTGGTCTATGCGTTCGACTTGCAAGACATCCAGGGCGCTATGGATATAGGCTGGCGGGCCTTCTTCGCCAGCATGTGCGACCAGGCGAAAACCCATGGCTTGCGCGATCGTGAACACGTGGGCGAATTTTTCTGGCGGGTTGCCGACTTCGGCAGAATCCAGACCCACACCTGTCCACAGGTCAGCGTATTCATCGCGCAAGGGCAGGGCTGCTTCCAGCGTGGCTATGGCATCTTCTTCACTGAGGTGACGCAGGAAGCACAAGATCATCGCACCAGAAAACCCGTGTCTGGCGCGCGCTTCGCGCAAGGCGCGGGCGATGCCTGAGAACACGGTAGTGATATGTATGCCGCGTGCAGTATGGGTTTGCGGGTCAAAGAACAATTCCACATGGCGCACATTGTCGGCCAGGGCGCGCTCTATATAGGCATGCGTCAGGTCAAAAAAATCCTGCTCGGTTTGTAGTACGGCAGCACCGGCATAATACAGATCGAGAAAAGACTGCAAGTCTGCAAAGTCGTAGGCTGCGCGTACTTCTTCTACGCTGGCGTAGGGTAGTTGCACGCCGTTTTTTTGCGCGAGGGCAAACATCAGTTCAGGTTCCAGCGAACCTTCTATATGCAAATGCAATTCTGCCTTGGGCAGGCCGCGGATAAAGTCGTGCAGTTGAGTACTCATGATCTTGAACCTGAAAAAGGGTAATGCCAGATAAAAAGTATGGCAATGATACGCTGAAGATATCACTGCACCCTTTTCAGGATATCAAAACCAGATGATGTTCTGTATAGATGGCCGCATATTGATACAGGCCAGTGCTTGATGATGTGGGGTTTTTACAGCCAGCAGTTGAACAGGCGCAAAGTAGTACGGGCTAGTATTGGCTAGTATGGACGACGGCCATAGCCATCGTCCCTATCCATCGCCCATATTGATTATCGCGTCGTTTTCATTGTCTGCCGGTGGTGCCGGATACCTGTTGGTACAGATTAGTGCAGATTAGTGCAACAACACGCTTTGACCCATATAGCCATCAAACTGGCCAAGGAAATCATCGATTTCTTCTATGCTGGGTTCATTGGCGATCAGTTCAGTTACGTCCTTGCGGAAATTGATCGCCAGCGGGCCGCCAATAAACCATTCACGGCGTACTGCCTTGTCGGTAATCTCATAACCACCAAAGCGCAGGGCTTCGTGGTCAGTATCTGCGCCATATTCGATGACGCTATATTGATCGCTGTTGTAAATGATATTCATTTTATGCATCCTTTCTGGCTGGAGGGGATGCCTCCGGGTTAACCGTACATGATGTAAATACAGCGAATTTCAAGCAATAGCCGATGATGGAGCTGAGCGTGGAGCGATTTTGAGGCTGGGATGCTCGCTATGCTTCCTCAACGACACTTGCGACTGCGTTACTGTGCTGTTACCAAGTATTACGGCATGGCAACGTCTCGACTTTAGCGACTTAACATTGGTTCACAAGCTAGTGTTTGATGTGACTATTCTGGCATTGACGGCACTGCATCGTATTGATTTAAAAAGATCAAGAATTCGGCGTGCCAGTGCTGTTGATTTCAAGCAAGTTAGTGTAGGCAGGGTCTTGGAGTGTCAGCAGGAGTTTATCCAGGTGGGCATCACTGGCGATGCCTAAGTATATATTAGCTGGTTTTTGCCTGAGGGCGCGGTTCAATGTGACGCGCAGGCTGAGGTTGCCTATGCAACAGAAGCAGCCGGGGGCAATGCGGCTGATGTGCAATAGGTCAGTGGGGCGCAGGATATCTTGCCCATCAGGCAAGCCTTCGAGGATGACGATGTTCTTGTCTGTGGCCGCGCTGTTGTCAAGTAAACAGGCAAGGGAGGCTGCAATTGCCGCCTCCCTTTCGGTATAACTTGCGCCGTGTATCAGATGTAATTGCGCTTTTGCTGCTGTCACTTTGCACTCACGCCGTACTCACGTTCTACTCACGCACTACTCATATCGTGCTGTGCTGCAACATTATTCACCACGTTTCGCATACTTCATGGACTCAACGCCGAGTTGCTTGAGTTTGCGGTACAGGTGCGTGCGTTCCAGGCCGGTTTTTTCTGCCACTCTGGTCATGCTGCCGCCTTCGCGGTTCAGATGGTATTCAAAATAAATACGCTCGAATGCATCCCTGGCTTCACGCAGCGGCAAGTCAAACGACAGGCTGGCAAACTGATTATTTGGTGCAGCAGCAACAGGCTGGGCAGCAGAAAAATGCCTGGCTTCATAGGCCGGTGTTGCACTGCCAAAACTACCGGACATGCCCGTACTGGCAGGATTATCATTGCTGATCACGCGCAAGGCAGGTGCTGCCGGTTTGGCTGGCTCTGTGCTGCGGGTCAGGCCTTGCTGTACTGCTTTCAACAGTTTTTGCAGGGCGATGGGTTTTTCCAGGAAATTCAAGGCACCTATCCGTGTTGCTTCAACCGCTGTATCTATCGTGGCATGACCTGACATCATGATCACAGGCATCGTCAGCAAGCCGTCACGCTGCCATTCTTTTAACAGGGTAACGCCATCCGTGTCCGGCATCCAGATATCAAGCAAGACCAGATCCGGCCTGGCTTCCTGTCTGGCAAGACGCGCCTGCTGAGCATTTTCAGCAAGTTGAACCACATGACCTTCATCACCGAGAATTTCAGACAACAATTCACGGATACCCATTTCATCATCTACGACCAATATATTTGCCATAAATCTACCCTATTACCGCCTCTATGTTTTTTTGGGTGCTTCTTACCGTTCGATGTTCAAGTCTGCATATGGTTTGCTCCAGACGGGCTGGTGAAAACGATGTGCTTGTGTTGAATGACAATTTCAAAGTGCCCCTTCTGCTCTTTAGCCGTACTCCTCTTTTGGGAATATCGGAACAACTACTGCACAACTATTACCACAAGTACGGCGAACTTATGCCGTATTTGAATCCGGTGCTAACTTTAACAGCAAAATCGCTACTTTTGCACCGTTTGTATCGCTGCGATTTTGAATATCGATCCTGCCGCCATGTTCATCAATGATTTTCTTCACCATTGCCAGCCCCAGACCGGTGCCGCGTGGTTTGGAAGTGGCATAGGGTTCAAAAGCCCTTGCCAGGATTTTGCTGGAAAATCCCGGGCCGTTATCGATAATTGACAGGCGTACCGCAGAGTGCGCTATCTGGTCAGTTCCAGTGTAGCGCACTACATCGGTGATGACATCAATACGCGCTACAAAACCGGGAGTGGTATTGTCCGCAACCGCATCCTGGGCGTTTTGTAAAAGATTGTGAATTACCTGGCGCATCTGGGTGGCGTCACCCATGACCTTGGGCAAATTCGCTGCCATGGTCAGTTTGATGGCGTCCCTGCCATCGCCGGCGATATACAGGTGCAGCACTTCATCAATCAGGCCAGCCAGATTCAAAGGCATGAGCACCGCTGGTGGCGTGCGCGCATAGTCACGGAAATCATCGACCATACGTTTCATCGATGTCACCTGGTTGACAATGGTGGTCGTGCTCTTGTTGAGTATCAGTACATCGGTTTCGCTGAGCTTGTCCTGTAATTTCATTTGCAGGCGTTCTGCCGACAATTGTATAGGGGTCAGCGGGTTCTTGATTTCATGTGCGAGGCGGCGCGCTACTTCACCCCAGGCAATGGAACGCTGTGCAGAAATGATGTTGCTGATGTCATCGAATACGACCACATAGCCACTGCCCGATGCCACCGGCAAATGCGAGCCACGCGCCAGCAGGGTAATGCTTTGTTCGTCTTCTGCGACGACTGCTTCACTTGGTGCACCTGGTGCACCCGGTGCACAAGGTGCTGCCGGTGTTGCTGGCAATGTAGCTTTCTTGCCTTTGTTCGGACGCGGCACTTCAATTTGCTGTTGCCAGTGCTGCTCGCGTTCATTTTCACCGCCAGCGGCTGATTGTGCATGCTGTTCTGAAAAAGCCTTGGAAATGGCAAAGGCAAAAGCCTGCATGCCATCAATATCGGCCAACGGCTTATTGATTTCACTTTCCAGCCTGCGTTGCAGGATACGTTCTACTGATTCATTGCAAGTCACCAGATTGCCATTCTGGTCCAGCACCATCACGCCGGCAGACATATTTGCCAGTACCGATTCCAGATAGGCTTTGGCGTTTTCCAGCTCATTACGGTTTTTTTCTACCGTGGCGCGGGCATCGAATAATTGCCTGGTCATGGTGTTGAAAGACTTGGTCAGGCTGCCCAGCTCATCGGTGCTGGTGACGATAGGGCGGGGTGAGAAATTGCCCTCGGTCACGGCCTTGGTACCTTCTGCCAGCAACAACAGCGGCCTGGCCAGCTCACCTGATATCAAAAACGCGCTGGTGATGGCCGCAACTATCGCCAGCAACAGCGTCAGCGTCAGGGTGATGATGTACATCTTTTTCAGGTTCACCCGGCCGATTGAGCGCACCTGGTATTCGCGCGAGGCATTGCTCAGCGCTTCGGCATGCATGGCCAGGTTCGCTGGTACGGGTTGTATCAGTTGCAGGTACAGGGCTTCATTTTGCAGGGATATCCAGCCCGTTGTCATGCGCAGCGGCACCACCACGCGCGAGCGCAGGATGCGGGCAGGTTCAGGTGCCAATGCCGGTCTGGTGGCACCACGGGTTTCTGCGCTGATGGCTGAACTTGCCGCGCTTGCAGAACTTGCTGAGCTGGTAGTGGGATCATCCGTCGCAGGCTGTATCAGCTTTTCATCCCTGGCAGCGTAATAACGCGACAGCTTGACTTGCCTGATCATTTCGGGCGTAGGCAATTCAGGCAGCAGGCTACCGACATTATCATTGGCAGAGGCAATCAAGCGGCCCTTGCTATTGACGATAGTAGCTTCCTGTATCTGCATGCGTTCACGCAGGCGCGACAAGTGGATGGACATCGAGCTTTCAGACGGATCAGACAATTCTGAAGCCATGTCATTGGCCTTGGATTGCAAATCCGCCAGCAAGAAGTCAAGCGCAGTCAGCCCCATGTTCTTGCCAGAATCGAGCGCAGACTCAACCTTGACGTCAAACCAGGATTCGATGGAACGCGAGACAAACTGTACCGACACCAGGTAAATCACGCTGCCCGGCAAAATACCGACGAGGGCAAACAAGACCACCAGCCTGGTCATCAGCTTGGAGCCAAACTCCTTGGCACGGAAACGGCGGAACAAGCGTAATACCAGCGTCAGCACCAGTACCAGCAAGGCCATCGCAACCACGGCATTGGCGTCCAGCAGCCATTCATAGTAACGCTCAAAACGCGCAGAATTTTCCTGGACTGTAGTCAGGAAAAACAGCAGGATGCTCATCAGAGCACCGCCGATAATCAGTGCATACCGCAAAAATCTTGTCACTTGTCTTCAGCCTTGAAGGAAAAACGCTTCCACTCGGTTTTCTGGCTCCAGTGACTGTCGTTAAAGCTGGGTATCTGCAAATGCATGGGAATCTTGCTCAGGCCCATGCGCAATTGCAAGGCAACATTGTAGGTGGCACCGGCCGAGAGCAGGGATTTGTCAGCAATCAGCCAGCGATTCGGGCGTGTCACCAGGTTCAGGGCAGTGTCGAGAGAGGCGAAGTTTTGTTGCAAGCCATTATTAATGGTGACGGTATATTGCTGCGTCCACTCATTATAGGCAATCCTGACCAGGTATTCGCTGCGCACGACCTTTTCGTCCACCCAGTACCAGCGTGAACGGGTCAGCTCTACCTCGGTCGTGAACGATACCGGGATGCCATCGCGGATAGCCTTGCGCAAGCTGTCACTGAGTTCCAGCGAGAAACTGGCAGCCAGGCGGTAACCCTCGTCACTGGCTTCTATCCTGGCGGTTTTGACTTCCACATCGGCAGCCTGGGCCGCAGGCACCACTGCCATTGCCAACAGCGCCAACATCAAAGTCAGCGAAAACTGGCGCAGCAGGGAAGCTAAACGTCTGAACATGCAATCAATACGGAAACAAAAGTCTGCTAATGATAGCTTGAACTTGTTGGCATTCGTTAATTTTGCAGTGGTTTTTGAAACAATGCATAGAACAAACCGTCATGTTCGTTGTTGCTTTCGGACGTATTGCCCATGATGGGCAGTAATTGGCCCGGTGCATCCAGGCGTTCTGCCCCGTTGCGGGTGGCAAAGGCGGCTGCCTGGGCTTCGGATTCCAGCGGCCAGATTGAGCAGGTGACCATCAGCATCTTGCCGCCCGGTTTCAGCATGCGCCACAGATTATCAAGGATGCGGGCGGACAGGGCCGCCAGCTGGGCAGCATCGGTCTTGCGGCGCAGCCAGCGGCTGTCCGGGTGACGCCTGACCACGCCAGAGGCCGTGCAGGGCACGTCAGCCAGGATGCGGTCATACGGCTGGCTATCCCACCAGTTATTACGGGTGGCATCACCTTCCTTGATGGTCGCAAACAATTTCAGGCGCGCCAGGTTTTCATGAATGCGCTGGATACGGGCCGGGTCGGTATCGACCGCGGTCAGTTCAATATCGGCCAGTTCCAGCAAATGGCCAGTCTTGCCGCCGGGGGCCGCACAGGCGTCAAGCACCCGCATGCCTGCCTGCACATCCAGCAAAGGAGCGGCCAGTTGCGCTGCGGCATCCTGCACGGACACCACGCCAGCTTCAAAGCCGGGGATGTTCAGTACCGGCATAGGACGGTCAAGGCGTACGGCAAACGGGCCTATCTGGCTGGCACCGATTTGCTGGCTGGCCAGTAATTCCAGATATGCAGCCACAGTACTGGCACGCTGGTTGACCCGCAAAGTCAAAGGCGGGGCATGGTTGCCACAGCTTAAGATCGCTTGCCAGTCTTGCGGGTAGGCTGCTTTGCACTGATCTACCCACCATTGCGGGTAATTCCATGCGGCTGCCGGTTGCTTCATGACCAGCTTCAGTAATTCATCTTTCTCACGCAGGTAGCGGCGCAGTACGGCATTCACCATGCCCTTGGCAAATACCATGTGCGGGCTGGAGGTGGCGGCGTTCACTGCCTGATCCACCACCACAAATTCTTCATACGCTTTTTCTTCATCGCCTTCGTTGCCCACCAGCAAGGTCAGCGCGCAACACAGCAGGCTATATAACAATGCCGGTTCCGGCGTCTTGTTGGTCATAATCTTCAGCAAGGCATCAACCCGGCCCACCTGACGCATGGTACGGTAGGCAATATCCTGGATTGCGCCACGGGCTTGCGGCAAAGGGTTGGTTTGCGTGAATACCCGCGTCAAAGCCTGTGGCAGTGCCGTACCTTCCAGCACATAGGCCACGGCCTGTGCTGCGCCGACCAGGCTAAAAGCCAGCGAGTCTGTCTTGACTTCTACCGTCTCAAATTCGACCTGTGGCTTATTGCTGTCGCGGGATGTGCTACCTGCGCGCGCAGTGCTGCCATGCGCATTGCCACTCGCTGCATTGGTACTGCGGGCAGGTTTGGCTGGTCGGCCCAGGGTTTTTCTTGGTTGATCTTGCATATTTTTATTAGATGGATTCGCAATACTGCAATAAATTGCCTTTGTGGCAATTTAACATAAATTCGCCCGCCAGCACATTCTGCCTATAAAACTGGCAGGCCGGATCATGGCGAAAGGGCGCTAGTGTAACAGCCTTGCTGCCTTAATCTGTTTTCTTCAGGGCGAAACCATACCTGGCTGGTTTCCAATTCCATGTTCACCATCAGATAAACTGCTTTCAGGCGGCTTTTTGTATCTGTTCCAAAGGGGTAAATTGCTGGAGTTCCAACCAGGTACGCAAGTCGTCGAATACCCTGGTGGCATCGAGCTCATTAAATATCTCGTGATAGAAACCGGCGTAAAAATGCTCACTGAACCGGGACGCATCCAGTTTTTCCAGGAAGCGCCTGCTGCCGGCAGGATCGACCAGGTGATCGTCCTCTGCCACCATCATCAGCAGGGGGATGCTTAATTCCGCAGCATGGGCATGGCAATAATCCATGGCCTGCAACATGCTGGTCAGCAGGCGTGCGCTCAGGCGGGTATGCACCAGGGCATCGTTTTGATAGGCAAGTACCACTTCGCCATCATGGGATAAATAGCGGGTTTGCAAGCCATTTGGCAAGCCAACGCCGGGGATCAGGCTGGAAGCTACTTTCAGCAAGCCATGTTGCAGGCTGGACATGCGTATCGCCAGCGCAGGGGAAGATAAAATCAGCGCACGCAAGGGGCTTAATTGCTCCAGCGCATAGCGGGCAGCGAACAGGCCGCCCATGCTATGCCCTAATAATATGGGCGGGCCCGCCAGTGACTGGCTAAAGTCACTGATAACTATTTGCGCATCACGCAAGAGGCACATCGAGTCTGGTACGTCACCGCTGCCACCGTCAGACTGACCATGGCCTCGGTGATCATACGTCCGCACGACAAAACCCAGGGCATTGAAGAATCTGGCAACATGGGCATAGCGGCCACAGTGTTCGCCCAGGCCATGCATGATGACTACCCCTTGCCGGGGCTGCTCCATGAGCGTATCTGCCAGTGGCCAGTCACGTACAAAGATGGCCTTGCCATCGCTGGTCTGTAATTCAAATTCCCTGGTATTTTCTACGTGGGAAGTCATGGCTTTACACGCCCCACATCACTTCGCGCTGCATCTTGTTGGCGGCGTGCAGCATTTCAAGCACAGGGAAGGCCCTGGTGGCAAAGCTCACTGTTTCTGGTGCTTCATGGTCATTGTCATCACCATTCTCATTATGGTGTGCATTGACGTCGCGGCTGACTTCTTCAGAAATTGGATGTGCCTTGCTTTCGGCAACGGCAGCTTCTATGGTTTGTATGGCGTGTGGCAGTTCAGGCGGCGTGATGATGCCGCGATCTACATCTTTATTCAACAATTCCAGGATGCGACGCGCATGTTCCTTGTACATGGTGATTTCTGTAGCAGCTTTGGATTTAAACGTGATCAGCATGGGCGTTTCCCTTTTTTTCTAAGACATGTGGAGATAATGCGGCCAAACACCTGCAGTGCGCTAGCGGCACTGGGCTGGCTGCGCGTCCTTATATAATAATCCCAAATCAGCGGCTTGTCGTTTCAGATTGTTGCTTCAGTAGGATTTGAAAGACGTCATATAGGTGTCGATGACATCCTGTTTCATGTCTTTTTCCTGACCAAGCATGATAATTTGATATATCCAGGGGCCACGTACCAGAAAACGCCCCACCATCGTGACAGGCTGGCCATTGCGCAGTTTGCCGTGCACTTGAAGCATGTCTGCACTCAGGCTTTTGGTGTTTTCCGGTGTTCCCTGAATGTTGTTGATCATGCCTTTTTTCATGGCTTCCATGATCAGGCCTGCTTTGCCGGCATCTTTCGCCTTGGTACTGCCAACGGCAAAACTGATGCCGCCGACTTCACCGGCCAGCATATCCATTTTCACTTTGATGCCTTCGAGCTGCATGTCCTTGCTGTCACTCAGGGGTTTGCCCGGCATCAGGATGGTAAAAGGCGCATTGCTGCCGCGCGCATCGCGCCAGTCAAATTTAGGGCTGCAGGCATTCAACAGTAGCAGGCTGGCAAGTACCAGGGCATAAGGGAGTACAGGTTTCATGGAGACCAAATCGATAAGATTGCAGGAAGACATTCATGTTTATGGCTTTCTTGCCGTCAACAACATGTCTCAAGTGCTACATGATAATTCCTTTGTACAGCGCGCGCCTGTTTTTGCGTCTGAAAGCCAAGGTCCGCAAAATTGGCAGGTGTTTTCCTCTCTGTCTTCAGCAATAAGCCATTCTGTGCAGGTATACAGTGGGGTATTATGACAACCGCGTATAGACCATTCTGCAAAGGCAGGTCTGGTATGTTTTCATTTCATTTTTTGGTGCCGTGATGTCATTTTTTAAGTTCTCCGGGATTTTTTTGCTGATGCTGACATCGCTGACGGCTTGCGACCGTCTGGGTTTGCCCGATCCAGCCAGGGATGCAGCAGCGCGCGAATCAGATGCCCGTGCCACCGGCAGCGCTTGCCGCCATGCTGGCCGCGCTATAGAAGATTGTTATGCCCTCAATCCCGATGCTGCCCGTTCAGCCGTGTATGCGGGATGGAAGGAAATGAACGACTATATGCGGGAAAACAAGATCGATGTCGTCAAACCCGAACTGGCGAAATCAGAAGCTCCCAAAGTCGAAGAAAGCGGCGCTTCAGCCAGTGCCAAGGCTCCAAAGTAGAGAGCAAGTAGAAATCAAGTAGAGATAAGGCAATGTTGGTACGCACCATGCAGCCAGCCGATCTGGCGGCTGTCTATCACATACAGACCCAGGCTTATGTAGCCGACATGGTGGAAGCCCCGGCATTACTGGCCAGCCGCCTGGCGGCTGCACCAACTTGTGCCTGGGTGGTTGAGCGAGAGGATAAGGTAGTCGCTTACCTCGCTGCCTATCCCTCACGCCATGGGAGAATATCTGCCCTGGGGCAAGAGTTTCAGCCGGCCCAGCCAGCCAATGCGCTTTACCTGCATGATATGGCGGTTGCACCTGAACAGGCCGGACAAGGGCTGGCGCGTGCCATGCTTGCCTCTGCGCTGGAATATGCAGTCGCACAAGGCTGGCAATATGTCTGCCTGGTGTCTGTGCAAAGTACCCAGTCTTACTGGCAAGGCCAGGGATTCATGGAGCAGACTCAATTGAATGAAGAGCAACAGGCAAAGCTGGGCACTTATGTCGGGCCAGCCTGTTACATGATCAGGGAGCTGTAAGGCAGCAAAAGAAAAAAGCGGCTTTGCCAGCCAGGGTGGCTGGGCAAATCCGCTTTGTTAAACTGATCAGTCTGGTCAGTCTGATCAGTTTGGCGTAATGCTTATTCTTCGGCCTTGCTGCCAGCCTTTTCCTTCTTGTAGATGATTTTCTTCTTGCCGCCTTCGCAGGTGCCAACCACACGGTGTTTGGTTTCAGTGTCTTTGGAGACTACCTGCAGGCTGTAGTTGTTAACTCCTTTACCTTCCAGCTTTGCCGCCACCTTGTCCTTGATCGTTTCGCAGGAAGTGACTTCGGCCCAGGCCGGTGCGCTGCTGAGCAATAAACTGATGGCCAGACTTTTGATCCAAACGCTTTTTCTCATTTTGCCCGTTCCCTTTCCAAGTTTTTTTATATACGCCCCCTGGCAAACCATGCTTGCTTCGTCTCTGGGGTATCTTCTTAAAACCGTAACATTTCCCGGATATTTTTAACAGGAATAAATAGTTTCTTCATAGAAAGCGTGGTAAATCGTCTGCAAATTTGCTGCTGACTGTTAAAGTTCCGGTGTTGCAGAGTGCATTTCAGCAACTGGGACTAAGCCATGATGGCATGCTGATGCTGGCTCACATGTTGCGGCACGATCCCGCCGACTGGCCGTGCACCTTGCGCTTTGTTCCAGACTGCCTTGATTATGTCTATTTCTTGTCGATATAAAAACATATCAGTCACTGTTGAGCGCCGGAATAGAATATATTTACATTACAGTATTATTTGAAAATCAAAACTCCAACACTTCAGGCAATATAGGGGTCTATCAACTTACGGGTCTATCAACTTGCCAGACTTGAGCACAAGGATCAGCTTTGAGCGTGACCGGACGACATGAATTGAAGCCAGCGGGATTGCCTACCAGCCGTTTAGCCATTGCGCTGGCGGCCAGTCTGGTGCTGGCCATCATCGTCGGTGCAGCGACTGCTATCTGGATGTTGCGCATACAGGAAATCGGCAAGTGGGAAAAGCAGACTGAAACCTTCAGTGTCGTGCTGGCAGAAACCGTCAGCCAGCAGATGGATTTTGCCTATACGGCACTCGATAGCATCGCCGAGCGCATACAGGACCGCTGGAGTGTCAGTGCTGAATATTTGTCAGGCAAATTATCTACCCATGATTTTCACCAGTTCCTGCGTGAAAAAGCTGCATTATCGCCCGCTGTAGAAGTCATCTCCGTGCTGGATGTCGATGGCAATGTCATCAATACTTCGCGCAACTTCCCCGCCCCTACCTATAGTCTGGCGGACCGTGATTACTTCATCGCCCAGCGCGATAATCCGGTACAGGGTACTTTTTTGAGTTCGTCAGTACGCAGCAAAACGACCGGCAAATGGATGTTTTTCCTCAGCCACAGGCTGACGGGTAGTGATGGTGAATTCATAGGCGTTGTCATCCTTGGCATGTCGCCTTCTTTCTATTCACAGTTTTATGAAAAACTCAGTGCCGATGGCCATGCCACCATAGGCTTGCTACGCAATGACTTTACCTATCTGGCGCGTTGGCCAGAGCGTGGCGAAGTCATGGGCATGCGTAATCTGACGGGTAGCACCTATGAACTGGTACATGAAAAAAACAAGAAATCAGGTGTGCTGATCACCAATAATCCGCGTATGTCAGAAGGTGGTAAATCTGTTACGCGGATGGCTGCCGTGCAGTCACTCGAAAAATATCCACTGATCATCAATTTTTCTGTCGATGAAGATTTATATCTGGCTGACTGGCGCAAAATCAGTACAGGCATCGTCATTGTCGCCATGAGTGGCATCCTGGCTATCGTCGCCGCCTTTAGTGTGTTGGTGAATTTACTGGAAAGACGCGAGCAGGACCTGGTCGTCACGACGGAACTCAAGCAACAGGCTGAAGTCATCAACCGCAACCAGGCGCATCTACTCAAAAACCTGACCGAGCAGCAAATTGCGCTCAAAGATTCATCCGACCGCCTGCAAGCCATCTTCCAGAATGCGGCGGACGGTATCATCATGATCGATGATACCGGCAAGATAGAAGCACTGAACCCGGCTGCTGTGGCGATCTACGGACATCCGGCCAGTGAGGTGGTGGGCAAGAATGGCAAATTCTTTTCGCCACCCGGCCAGCCTGATTTGCTGGGGCTGGCCATGAGCCGCCGCGAATTCCTGGAAACCGGCTGCCTGCGTACCGAGGCTGAACGCATGCGCAAGGATGGAAGCCTGTTCCCGGCAGAACTGGCGATCACCGAGTATTACCATGCGGGCAGGCGCAAGCTGATCGTCATCGTCAGGGACATTTCCGAGCGCCGCAAGATGGAGCGCATGAAGAGCGAATTCATCTCCACCGTCAGCCATGAACTGCGCACACCGCTGACCGCCATACGCGGGTCGTTGGGTCTTATCATGGGCGGTGCCATGGGGGCTGTGCCGGATAAAATCTCTGCCCTGATGGGGATGGCGCACAAGAATAGCGAAAGCCTGACGCGGCTCATCAATGATTTGCTCGATATCCAGAAAATCGAAGCTGGCAAGATGGACTTCGTCTTTGAATGCCTGCCTTTGCAAAACCTCTTGCAAACAGCGATTAGCAATAATCAGGCTTTTGCCCAGAGCATGAATACTGAAATCGTACTTGGCAGCCAGCTGGAGCAAGCCATGGTGATGGTGGATACAGGGCGTTTCCAGCAAGTCATGGCCAATCTCTTGTCGAATGCCTGCAAGTATTCACCCGAGGGGGCTGTGGTGCAGGTAATGAGCATGGCCAGGGACGACAATCTTATCCGTATCGAGGTGATAGATCAGGGCGCAGGCATACCCGAGAACTTCCGCGACCGCCTGTTTCAGAAATTCTCCCAGGCAGATTCTTCAGACACCCGCGCCAAGGGAGGCACAGGCCTGGGTCTGGCGATATCCCAGGCCATCATACGGCAAATGCATGGCGATATAGGCTATTACATGGCGCAGGATGCCGGGCATGACGCTGTGCAGGTAGGTGGTGAGGGCCAGGATGTCTTGCATACTGGCACGCATTTTTATATAGACCTGCCCCTGCATACAGAAGTCAATGGCGGGCTGGAATTACCTACGCCAAACCCAGATCCCTTGCCTTGACTCCGGCAAATACCTGATCAAGCTGGTTCGCGTTCAAGCCATAAATACGGCCAAACAAGCCACCCAGCACAGCACGGTATTCATTGAGCACAGGGTAGTCACGGTTTTGGAACAGTTTGCCAGCTTCCAGCGCAATCTGTTCACCAGCGACCTGTCCGCCTTTGATGCCGCCACCTAATACCCAATACACGCTGCCATGGCCATGGTCGGTGCCGTGCTTGCCATTTTCACGGAAGGTGCGGCCAAACTCGCTGATGACCACTACCGTGGTATTGCGCCAGTTGTCGCCCATTTCCTTGCGATAAGCTGCCAGGCCGCGACCCAGCTCTTCGAACTTGACCGCCAGGGTACCGCTGGAGCCACCCTGGTTGACATGGGTATCCCAACCACCGACATCAATAAAGCCTAGCGCATATTTCTCACGCATGAGCCTGGCTATCCTTTGTGCCTCCAGCTCAAAACCCTTGGTCGAAATCGCATTGCGGTTGGCGCTGTTCATTTCTTCCTGCATTTCGCGGGCAACTTCATCGCGCATGGCAAAACCATCCTTGACTGCCTGTGACAGGCTGGTGTCGGCATACATCTGCAGGATCAGGTCGCGCTGGCGCTGATCAACATTATTCTTGCTGACATTGCGCAGTGCCGTATTGGCAATGTGGGCGCTACCCTGCATCGCCAGTGGCAACTGGTCGGTGAAGGACATGGCTGTCATCTTGCCATTATTGCCCAGCACCTTGGCCAGACGGTTCATGAAGCCGGAATGGAAATTACGGCTGCCATTCAAGGGCTGGCCCATTTCTATACTGTCCTGGGTTTCAAAATGGCTGCGCGTCAGGTCCTCGGTGCCGGCAAACGGGATGAAGGCAGCTTCACCCTGCTGGAACATAGGGTAAATTGTCTCGCGCAAGGCCGGGTGCAGGCCCCAGTCAGCATTCAGCGCGAGAGCAGCATCTGGTGTCGAGCCTGGTCTGGCAATCGCGATATTGGGTCGTGATTCATAATAGAAATTGCTTGATGTCGGTATCAGCAGGTTACTGGCATCATAGCCACCGCGCAAAAAAACCAGCAGAAGGCGGTTTTGTGTGGCGGGTGCAGCCATCACCTGGCTGGATATGCCCAGCATGGCAGTCGATGGCAGCAAGGCCAGTGCTTTCAATAAGTCTCGGCGTTTCATGTCTGTTTCTCCGTGAGGATTAGCGGCGCATCATTTCAGGCGAGGCGAGGAACAAGGCATTCCACTCCTGCGGTGTACTTGCCTGGCTCAGAGCAGTTTGCGTGGCCGGGCTGAATTGCTTGCTCCAGTTTTTCACATAGCCCGAAGTTGCTAGCGCCGGCGGCGGTGGCTTAGGTGCAGCCGGCGCCGCAGGTGTTGCTGCCTGAGCTGTTGCTGTTATTGGTAATGCAGGTGCTGCAGGTGCCGGTGACATTGCCGGTGCCGGCATTGCCGGGGCTTGCATGCCACTTGCGGCAACTGGCGGTGTCATCGATGTTGCCGGCATGGATACTGGCATAGCTGCTGGCGGTGCTGGCGTATCAACTTTGAACAAACCAGGGTTACCATTCGCGAGTGACCTGGCAATATCAAAGCGCACTGTCATCTGACCCGAGCTGGCCCAGGCACTTTCATCAAGGGCATAACCATCCGGAGTCTGCCTGCCGTTCAGTTGCTGGCCCATCATATTCAGCCAGTTCAGCATGGGGCCGGTATTGACGATGGTATTGCCGTCATACGCGAGGCGTACCGAGGCCAGCATATAGTGCATCGGGTCCTTGAATTTCTTGCCCAGCGAGGCGACGAATTCCTGGCTGTCAAACATGGTGCGCAGGGTGGCCGGGATATCGCCATCGGTTTGCAGGAAGCGCTGCGCCATCTTCTCTACCAGGTCTTTCGAGGGGTTGTCCGCCACAAAGAACTGCGCCAGTTTCTGACTCACATAACGCGCCGTGGCCGGTTGCCTGGACAGCATCAGCAAGACATCATCGAGTTCGGCAATGCCGCGCCCCTTGATGGTTTGCCCGAGGATTTGCTTGTCACCAAAATCATGACGCTGTGGCTGGAATTCAAACATGCCTTTCCTGACATACAGCTTTTCCTGCTCAGGTTTCATGCGCGGTGCATCCTTGTTCAGGCTGACACCAACACCGGTGAGTACCCTGGCCAGCTCCTGCACATCTTTCTGACTGTAACCACCATTAACACCCATGGTGTGTAATTCCATCAATTCTCGCGCATAGTTTTCATTGAGGCGGTTGACGGCATTGTATTCATTGTCGAGATAACGCAGCATGGCCGGATGCATGACCGTGGCGCGTAGCAAGTCGCGGAAGTTGCCCAGGGCATTCGGGCGTATCGCCTGCTCTTCAAAATCACCAAGCATCGCCCGTATATTGTGCTTGCCGCTATGGATATTGAAATGATTCATCCAGAACCAGCTCATCTGTTCCTGCAACTGGTTGGAAGAGTAAATGTCGCGCAGCAGAGCGCGGTTGGCGGCTTCCCTGGCCAGGCGTGTCATTTCCTGCTGGTATTCCTTGCGCAGCGTGTCGTCCGTGCCTTTTTGCTGCTCAGAGGCAACGCGGCGCGCTTCCAGCTCACGCATGGTATCCATGAAAGGCTGGCGCGAAATGGTCATCGCATCGACCTGCGCCTGTATTGCGGCAGGCAGGGTGGCATTGCGCCCGCGCAACTGCTGGTCGAGGTAACGGTCCGGGCCCACGGTCTGCATGGCCTGCAATGTGGAGGGATTGCTGCCCCAGCTCAGACGGTTCAACAAGGCTTCTGGTGCCACTGCGGCCTTGCCCAGCGTATTGCCTACGGGCGGCAGTTTGCTGTTATCCGTTGCCTGTTGCTGGGAGGTGGTGCTACAGGCACTCAGCAAGACCAGCATGCTGGCAGCCAGGGCATGTTGCAAATTCAGTCGGGTCGTCATTTCGCTCTGCCTTTTCCGTTGACATCCATCTATAACGCATCAATCGATAAACCGTGATACGCAGTATATGTATATTTACCCACATTTTCGTAACGCGCTGTAACAAAAATGCAGGCTGCCAACAGAAGGGGAAGGGTCACAGGCTTGCCTTGATGAAAAGCAAGCCTGTTTGTATGCGGCGCTTATAAATAAACCACCCGAGGATCAGGCCAGATCCAGGTCATCACCATCAAAATAACTGTCATCAGCAAAGTTTGACTCGGCAGGCGTAGCATCAGCCAGCGGCGATGCGTGGGCGGCGCTGTCGGTATTGGTGGCGCTGGGATTGCTGGTATTGCCTGTATCAAAATAACCGGGAATCAGATCACCACCACCCTGGTTGAGTTGCGCAGCGGCATTGTCAGTACTGGCCGCATGATGCTGGCCACCCATCAAATGCCCTATGCCCTGGAATAGAAAGGCACCCGCAGCGACACCTGCCGCAGTGGCAGCCACCGTACCCAGCACATTGCCAGCGCCACCACCGAAAAAGCCTGATGCCGGTGCCGCCACTGGTGCTGCCGCGTTCATATAGCTTGCCGGGAGAGGCGGTGGCAATGCCTGCCCGCTGACGCTGTAGCTGCTTGCAGGCTGGGCACGGCTGCTGGCACTGTTGCCCCAGCCTGTCGTAGCGGGGTCAAGGAAGTTGCCTGCCGGTGCCGGGTTTCTCTGCGCCTGTAAATCACGCAATTGGGTTTGCAGGCTGGTAATTTGCTGGTTTGCATTGGCCAAAGCCTGATCCAGCAACAAGGCCCGTTGCACCAACAGATAATGGGCGTCTGGCTGCTTGCTGACGGCCTCATTGATCATCGCCAGCGCCTGCGCATCTTTATTGCTGTCTTGCACTTTCACCAATTGGTCGAGAAAGTTTTGTAAAACCTGGGTTTCTTGCGGGGACATGATCAACTCCTGTTGAGAGATACATTAATGCTGTCCCCTATCTGGTCATGGCAATGGTAATTTCAATGCCGTGACCAGCTTTACTGATCCCGGAGTGCACGCCGGTACTGTATCGCCTCAGCTACATGCGGCGTCGAGATATGGGCTGAACCAGCCAGGTCGGCTATCGTGCGGGCGACCTTTAATACGCGGTGATAGGCGCGGGCTGACCAGTTGAGTTTGGTCATGGCATTGCGCAAGAGTTGTCCAGCTTGTTCATCCGGTTGGCAGTGCAGGTCAATTTCTGTGGTCGATAACAGATTATTCGCCTTGCCCTGGCGCTGTTGTTGCCTGTCAAAAGCAGTTTCTACCCGCGCATGGATACTGGCACTGGCTTCACCATCGGCCTGCTTGAGCAAGTCTGCATGCGGTAGTGCGCCGACTTGTATCTGCATGTCTATGCGGTCCAGCAGCGGGCCGGATATTCTGTCCTGATAACGGGCGATGATGTCAGGCGTGCAGCGGCATTTGCCATTGCTATGCCCGAAGTAGCCGCAAGGACATGGGTTCATGGCTGCTATTAATTGAAAGCGCGCCGGGAAATCAGCCTGACGCGCCGCGCGTGAGATGGTAATGTGGCCAGATTCCAGAGGTTCACGTAAAACTTCCAGCACTTTTCTATCGAATTCCGGAAGTTCGTCTGCATACAGTTGACATACTGATTGCCGACATTTCGTATGTACTTGAATTAATTGCGATTTTTTAATCTGCAGTCATTGTCGATATCGACTTGTAACCCATTCTGTCATCGACATTTGCAATTTGTTAGAGTTGATCAAATTCTGCTTTACCATAATATTTAGAGCACACTCAATGATTGAAACTATGAAGTCGGAACAGCATTTGATATTTCTTTAATTGCTCACCACCTTAGGGCTTGAATGTCAAAACAGTTAAATGTAAAGTGGATGCAGACTGCATCAATCCATTTCCGCTAGGTGATCGCTTTTGACATTATTTACTATATATAAATTTTCTTTTGCATTTATAGCAATAGTACTGGCGGTTGGCTTGATAGTTGTCATTATTGGAACCATAAAAATCTATTTTCCGAAGTGCAAGCATGAATGGTTCTGCCCAAAGCCTCACCGGGGGCATGATCTCAATGTCAATGTCTACCACTGTCGAAAATGCTCTGACACAGATCATCGGATGGAATAGGCTGAATAGGTAATGCGAGGAGCAAATGACGGCCAGTACTTGTTACTTAAACTTCAAGTAACAAGTCTGTCGTCGAAATCTCGATTATTTATATGACAGCTTTTCCTGTTCAGATATTGTTTCCCAGTCTCGAATGTCTCTTCTTTCCTTTATTGCCAGGACGATTTCTGCATGAATAAAATCATCCTTTCTAAGTAAAAGCTTCTTTTTCTCAGCTTCATAGCTACTAGGGTGTACCGAGGTTGATATCGTCGCCAATGTATTCTGGCCTGACATATCCACTATAGTGGTCAAGCTTCTTCTGCCTCCTCCGGAAGAATCTTTATCAATTGTAAGCCTCCCGATAGCGTCAGGATTTACATATGTGTTCTCACTTACTTTTATCAGCATGAATGGTGTGCTCCTTAATCAAAACGCTTAAAACCATTTTTTCGTTTCGTGGAATTTAAGAATCGATAAATTAAATTTGAATCCAATAAGTTAATTTCTCTGGTCGATAGCTCCATGTTACCTTACTGGGCTGCGGAAGGCGATGATATCAGCGGTGCTGTCCTTTGGATCTAAACGCAATATATGGGCTCGCAATTCGCTTACTTCAACTAGTAGACTCAATAACTTGTTAGTTGATTCTGCCTCCAAAACGTTGAGCCTTTCTTCTCTAATGTGTCCTTGCGCAGGGGCGTCTTTTTTCGAAGTGGTTTTACCTTCTTCGCACGCATTCCGTTTTGAACTGGCGACATAAATCTGAATCTTTTTAATTAGCGCTGGAAATCGTTCTTTACGCAACGCCGACGGTGTATGTCCGGCCTCACGCGCAACGTTGTTTTGGGTCACCGCACTCCCTACAGGCAAAATTTCAGGAATTCCATTCACCAATCGCTCGAATGCCATCTGGAATATTTTCTCAGGATTTTTTGATTGCATACAGAGCCTCCACAATAGCATTTTTTTGTGCGTTCAAGCTCTGGATCAGTAAGGAGTCATTCTCTCTACATTCCGCTAAATCTGATTCAACGATTTCGAGCATTTTCTCCATTCGACCTTGATTAGATTTTTGTATCAGCCCCTTCGCACATGTGACGCATTCAGAGACGTTGTCCCACCCACCAAATTCACAAGGTAGAGGATTAGTGCAAACACCTAAAGCGGTGTTTTTGATGGCAATACTTCCATTTAAAATCGCTGCCTTGAATGAGTCCCCTTCATAGCTATTTAATGTACGAAGAACAGAGTTTTTATTTATACCGTTTGCCGCCACGAAATTTTCACCTGCCAACTCCTTGACCTTTATTCTTGATATCTCTATCTGAGCATTTTCAAACTCTTTCTTCAATTCCGGGTCTAAAGGTTTCGAAAAATAGTTCTTTCCATAGTGCAGTGTCATTGCGGGGCCTGCGTGTTTTAACTGCCAACATAATGCAGGCAATGTAACTCCGGCACTCAACGCATTGCAGACAAAAGATCTTCTAAACTGATGCCATGAAAGGTTCCAAGGCTCATCAATCTTATATTTTTTCAGATTTAGATCCGGTGTCATTCTTATGGCTTCCTCCAGATCTTCTTTTGTAATCTTCAACAGATCAAATGGGAGCAGATGCGGACAGCTACCTTTCATTTTGTCGATGCCACCAAATCTGACTGAAATAGCAGAATCTTTAAATAAGTTTTTGCTAGCCTCGGCATAACCGAGCCAAGGCTCTGAACTGGGAGGGAACAAATACGACTTATTTGAGCGCGTTGGATTGTATTCACAATATTTGATAGCAGTTTTTTCACGAAGCAAAGAAATTGAGATTGCCGCTTTGATAGCAATTTCTACACTCGGAGAGGTTACCCAGTAAGCAGATTTGTCCTTAATGGTTTTTGTGGTGCTTCCTGTTATGAAATGTACGGCTCCAAGCATTTCGTCCTCGCGAACTGAATGACATTCTCTACGTAATAAAACATGCTCTTTATCTCGCATGCCAGTGAACGCCGCAATTAGCATGCGCGCTGCATAGCCTACATTTGTTAGATATGAAGACATGCTGGCAAGTCGGAGTATTGTATTTGGAGGATTTGTGCTCATCATGATGTCGTGCACTCCATATTCGGAGGTAAGATCATGAAATTTTTTCCCGGAATAATATTCTACGCACCCGGTTCTTATGCCTTTTTTGTATACTATTGAGCACGATTTAATGTTGGGTCCAAACTCTCTGAATGCTCTATCGCGATACTCTAAGCACGCGCTATAAAGCTGCTCAAAATTTTTTTCATTCTTCAGATATCCGTTCACAATCAATGTGCATCGATCAATAATATTATTGAGAATGCGAATTGGTATATATGGCGTTTGGTGCTGAACCGAATGTATCTCGAAATGTTTGTCCAAAGCTGAAATTTGATCGTTTGTTAATACAAAAAACCCCAATATATGTCTATCTGTGTATATCAACTTTAAAATTCTTCGTAGTGATACCCATTTCGCGTTCGTAGCGATTTCGATGATTTGGTTGAATACATTGGGGAATTGACTAAGTTTTGCAATATCAATTTTATTGTCTACGCACAGTTTGATAATCGTACGGATGTGAGCGGAGATTCCTGAGATAGTATTGCTTGATAGCGGCTGCCGCCAGGCATACATTGTCCAAAGAATGAGTTTTTTAAATCTGAAAAGGTTTACTTCATCAATGGCATTTCCATTATCGGTTTTAAATTGGAAATGTAGTCTCAAATTCCTATTGGCATAAGGTGTAAAATCCCAGGACATATCCTGGTAGGTGGACAAAATTTCGCCACTACGGGAAATCGAAATTGGAAAATCTGGGGGAACATCAAGTGAGTGTATTGAATAGTTTGGCTCCGATGGTGTTGGGGCATTCAAGTGACTAATATTGGCGGTAAATTTCATTTTTTTATCCTTCCTGCATCATCATTAGCTCAATCCAGCCGCGCCATTTCGGATGATAATTTTCTGCCTTAATTTCCTCTATCGCTGCAACTGCTTCAGATGAAATTTTCTTTGATGATTGAATTGCGGCTTGAACATGATCATCAATTCTTTCAAGTGATGCTGAAATCATCGGATCAATGGACTGAATGGTCCCTTGTATTTTTAGACGCATTTTTAGAAATTCTTTGTATGACAGTATTGAGTGTATATAGTCAAAATTTTCGATAGCTCGGTATTGAACACAGAAGAAGCAGCCGACTGGATTCATGCAATCAGGTGTTGGATGGACATCTGCTTCATTAGAAAATGAATTTGGCGCATCGGGATTATTACAGCTGCCGCCTGCCCTTACCTTATTTTTGGCTTCCTCTGGCTGTATGCTTGAAAAATATCGCCCAAGTTCGACCGAGGCCATTTGTTGAGAGCCTTTTAAATAACTTTTCAATAGCGTTGGCAGGCCATGTTGAAGTTCAGATGCCACCTTTACCAGATCACCTCCAATTGCAGCACTTCGAATTAACTTTTGTGCACGTGCAAACCTCAGCAATACCGCTGGGACGCGTGGCCTACCAGCTCTACTTAATACATTCGCCAATTCTCTAAATCCTCTTTCCCCTGTTGTAGTTATTTCTTGATGTGATGCATTCAGGATAGGGAAAAATCGCTCAACTGGAACGTCTTTAAATACTTCGTTACGGAAAGCAAGCCAATCCTCTAACTTTGCTCG
Organism: Undibacterium sp. TC4M20W; assembly: GCF_049340245.1. Taxonomy (NCBI): domain Bacteria; kingdom Pseudomonadati; phylum Pseudomonadota; class Betaproteobacteria; order Burkholderiales; family Oxalobacteraceae; genus Undibacterium; species Undibacterium sp. TC4M20W. Next base: position 495,558 of record NZ_JBMPPI010000001.1, on the reverse strand, counting down.
ATATGTTTTCGGTATTCGGATCTCTACACTCTCTTGGCGTCGATTCTTAAATCCCACGATTTTGTATTGATCACCGAAGCTCTCATACTTAATGGCAACCAATTGCAAATCTATCGCTACCTGTATGTTTGTTCCAGTCGCTCCAATAAATGCGAGCGTTTCTGCACTTGTCCGAAGATTGATTGCATGACGTCTTGCTGCGAAGGAGGTATTGCTATTTCTTTTTCTCCTTAGGTTGACATGGTATGGAGATAGGTAACCGGTATTGGTACTTTCTGTCGCACAATGCCCTTTTCCGTTGTATAGGATTGATGTTCCAGACCGGAATGTAATCCTCATCGGCCATTTTCCTCGGACTGTTTGTAGATCCAGTGAATTGATGATATCTTCAAGATCAAATAGAAAGCGCTCAACCGCATTGATATCCATCTTTTCGTGTGTGCGACTTTCTTTATCAGCTCTTGGCAATGTAATGCGCCCTATGAGCTCGTCACTCGAACAATTTAGGACCTCCTTAAAAACAGAAAGAACGCCCCATATATTTCCGTGTGCTGAGGTCTCTGTTATTTCTCCATTTCTGCACCTTTTCCATTGAAATTGAATCCATGCTGCCAGTGCTTTCTTTGTTGCCTCGACAGATTTCTCCAAAGGCAAAGAATTGGACTCACAGTACGAGAAGTATTTGCGTAGCAGCATCAATCTTGTTCCGATAGTTCCCGGCAGAATACCGTCTGCTATGCTTAGCATAAACACCTGGTAAATTTCCATTACTAGCGGAATTCTTTCTGAAATAGGTTTTCCCAGCAATTTGATTATCTTCGTGTAATCATTAGATTTTGGAGGAAGTTCGGCTCCGCCAAAAAAAGCTAATTTTCGTAAATCGAAATCGTAGATCTCACGTCCACTTCTCTTGATCGCTATTCCTAAACTGTGAAATTGAAATTTCTTATTTCGACTGACGTGCAAGCTCGTCGTCAATGGTATTGTTGACATTCATTGCCTCAATAAATTTTATGTATGAAAGTGTTGTGCTCGCGTTTTTATGGCCTAGTAAATCTTTAAGTCGATTGATGATGTGGTCAACGCGAATTCCTGCTTGCAGCCCTGCGGTTACGATTGATGTACCAAACGTCGCGCGAGTACAATGAAAGTAGAACTCTCTGAGATCTAATTTCCCAGCAGTCTTTTTTCTCAATCTGTTTAAGTCTTGACTTACTGAGCTGCTCAGATCTGACCCTGCGTCGTTGTAGGGTTTCCCCCATCTATTCAGTAGAATTATTTTCTTGTTCGAGTCATTTGCCTTGGCGGCACGATCTAAGCGCCGGGGTGAATTTATATAGCTCTTGATTTTTAGAAGCAGATCATCAGGAATTTGTGGCTTGTAATTCACTCCAAATTTGGTGGGTATGCCGTACTTTGGGCCTACGTTGAAGTAATGTAAGCCTTGAACATCGCTTGGCACTGCATTGGAAAACGCTTCTACATGTAGACCGCAGATTGTTTGAATGCGTAGTCCAGTCCGAAATCCCAACTCCAGCATGATCGAAAATTCGGGACTGGAGTACATAGTGGCATACGCCAATATTTCATCTCTGACTTTGGTCGAAACTGGAGTTAGCCCACCTTCGACGGTTGTACTGCTTGTACGCGACTTTCGTATTGACAGATCTGTGGACTGCACGGAGATTTTTTTTTCAAAACCAAATTGATCAATTTTTGTTGCCACTGATGATTTGAGCCGAAACGGTTCCGCGCTGGCCTCAAGCCAGCCATGATCTATAGCCCATGCGAAAAATCGTGTCACCGCATTTATGCGAGCGGTAACCGTGCTGGAGCTGAGTTTTTTTGATGCGGTACCGTTTTTTTGCTTTACGAGGTATCCTTTATAAAGGTAACTCGGTTTCTCTAGCCTTGTAGTGCCAAAACGCATCGGGTCAAGGCCGCTATCTTCACAGTATTGCAAATAGGACAAAAGCTGCCAGGAATAGCTGCGGATGGTCTTTATGCTTAAACTACCTGCGAATACGTCTTGTGCGCTACTGCATAGGTAGGCACAGCCTGCCAACCAGGGGGATCCATTTTTTTGAACAATCACAGGGAAATTCTGAATTTTTTCACCTGTCTTTTTTAGTGCATTTGGTTCACCTGAACTTGAAGCAGCGTAACGTTGATATTCGATGTTTAAAATGTATGCCATAAAATTATGAAATTGCACGTGCACGTTCCCCATGTCCGATGCAATCGGACATTACAAATGGGGTCGACTTATTGTTGAGTTGGAGTGAAGGAGATCGCTTGCGCGGCTACATCCCACCTGGTGGCAATGCACTAGCAGGATTTTTTATGGGGAGTGTCTTGATTGACGATGTGGTAGCCACGAAGTTCGTGACAATTCGATAGCGATTATGCGTGGGGGTATTAATTTTGGTCATGTTTTTTAGGCGAACGCGTCTCTTCCTGCAAGCGAACTTGCGGAAAAAGTAGTTAATATGGGGGCTTGACGCGGGAACAGGCATGACCGATACTTCGTTTTCCAGACGTGTATCGAAAGATGCGTAGCCCCGCTTACTCAATATTGAGTTGTGCGGGGCTTTTACATTTTGTTCTCCTGATTTTTCCTTCCGGGATCGTTTAGCCTCTGTTTTTCATTGGCCAATGCCAGCGCAGCATTTACGATTCCGGCGACGTCTTGTGTCAGATTCGGAAGAACTGTGTAAAAATTTGAAACTAAAGCCCACTTCCATGGTGGCATATCTTTAATTTCGTAAGTGTTGCGCGATAAATCTTGCGCTTGCAAAAGCTCTTCTTTTTCTTCTTCGTCTAAATGTAGTGCTGTAGAAATTCGCTCCATTAAACTTTTTGAGACGTTATTTTTCACACCTTTGAGAACCGCAGATAAATATGACGGCCCTACACCAGCTCTTTTCGCTAGTTCGCGTTGAGTCATCTCGCGTTGAGCAAGTAGCCTCTTAATAAGCCAACCAAAAGGTGTGACATGTTCAACAGAGTGGATCCACTGCTCTGATAATCGATTGGGGCGAAGTTTGGTATATGGGTGCATGGCGGCACAATACACTACGTTGCATCTGTTTTCAAGTGGGCGTTATTGCTTCGTAACTTATTGATTTGAAAGAATATATTTTTTATTTTTTCATAAAATTGGGCATCAAAAAAATGTTTTTTTGATGCCCAATTTTCCGACTTTTCTCCATGAAAAAACGGTTTTTTTAGGTGATACTTACCTATGTCGGATTCGTAATACTTGTAACCTAAAATTTTTAACAAAAGTCCCGACTCTTGGTCTGCAGTTCACCGAGCATATGGGACAAGTCCACCAATCGCATTGCGATCAAATGCCGCACATTGTGTTGATTTTGCCAGCGCCCATAAACACCAATCAATGAAGCTCCATAAATCTCCTTGCGGTACTGTTCAACTACGCTTTGCCAGCAAATTACGTTTACAGTTCCGGCCTCATCTTCAATCGTCAGAAACACCACTCCATTTGCCGTCTGGGGCCGTTGCCGCACAATCACAATCCCACATCCACGCGCCAGCATGCCGTCTGCGCTGCAATGCAGAACGTTGGAAGTCAGGAAGCGCATTGTTTTGAGCTTCTCCCGCAGCAAAGCCAAGGGATGTCTTCCCAGCGTCAAGCTTAAGCTTTGGTAATCAGCAACGATGGTTTCTCCTTCGCTGGGCGCGGCCAGCTCGATGCGGTCTTCATGGACACTGGCATCTCGCAGCAACCCCTTATCCGGGATACCGACAACTGACTGCCACATCGCCTGGCGTCTATTACCTGCCAGAGACTCAAGGGCATTAGCCTTGGCCAATGCCTGGATGTCATTCCTGTCCAGGCTAGCTCTGGCGGACAGGTCACTGACACTGGAGAATTGCTGAATTGCCCTGGCTTCTTCTATGCGCCAGGCAGCATCTTTCTTGAGGCCACTAATATTGTTGAGGCCGAGTCTGACTGCCGGCTGCTTATCTGGTATAGGTTCCAGACTGGCATCCCAGTTGCTGACGCATACATCGACTGGCCTTACGATCAGACCATGACGCTTGCCATCCTGTACCAGTGCTGATCTGGAATAAAACCCCATGGGGAAGCTATTCAGGAGTGCACACAGGAATGCCGCTGGTTCATGACATTTGAGCCAGCTGCTGGCATAGGCCAGTAAGGCGAAACTGGCTGCATGACTCTCAGGGAATTCTACATCCCTAATTTGGCTGAAGCTGTAAGCGAGCTAACCGTACATTCTCAGCATCGCATCACAGAAATTACTCGGCGTGACACGCTAAAAATTCTGAATTGTCTTGATTCGCTATTCAACGACATCGATCTTTTCGAAGGCCTTAATATTGTTTCGTATGAGTACTTGACCTATGACGGTATTGATAACCATCTCAATTTCCTTCCTACTCTCTCGAAAGAAATAATTCAACACTATGTGCGCAATCCAGATGATTCCAATGAAGAAGTACTGATTCGTTGTGGCGCACTGACTTGCAGTCAGACCAAATTTTTTGCATTACTTGAAAAATTACTGCACCCGATTGTTCGGCGCGGAGACGAACAAACCGAGTTAGCAGCTCACTTAAATGCCGTTCTGCGGCCAGATGGCTTTCATGCCACTATAATCGGAGAGCAATCTACTTATCCGATCTATGCTGTTCGTCGTATCGAAAATGGCGTTGCCGGTGCCGTGAAGAACTTAATTTTCGCATCAATCGGGCCAAAGCCAGAGCTGGTGCTACGCGACGCTGTAAATAACGACATCGAAATCATCAAGCACGCAGACAAATGTCTTGTGTTTGACCGCCAGTTGTCAGCGAGCGGTCTCACATGGTTGGATATGGCCGAATGGTGGCAGGAGCGCGGAAATCTCGCAGACTTGAAGTTCGCCCGACAGGCTCTGGGAAAGCGTTTGACGCAATCCGTAGTGTTATCTGATTCTCCTGGAGAATATGCAATCTTCCGCATTTATCACGAAGTGCTTGGCCCGAAATTTGGAGATCGACTTCCAGCCTTGATTCCACAGGTCTATCTACATTACGACCCATTTACGCAATCCGAGCGAGCGAAACTAGGTAAAGACAGTGTGTTATCTCGACAACGCATGGATTTCTTAATGTTGCTAGATGGCCGTATTCGCGTCGTTATTGAGGTTGACGGGCAGCAGCACTACTCTGAAAGCGGTAAAGCATCACCCACTCAGTACGCAAAGATGGTCGAGGAAGACAGGCGATTGCGGCTTCAAGGATATGAACTGTATCGCTTTGGAGGAGCAGAGTTTCCGGATGTGACTAAGAGGAATGATCGCTATGATGTCGGCCCACGCGCCAAGAAACTAGTGATCGATTTTTTTGAATGTTTGTTCGATAGGCATAAGATTAGGCCATGACAACCTCAGAAGATAATGAGCAACCATAATTATAGGTATTGAGATTGCTGAGATCCGTCGGTTCCTAGAGGGAGAAGTCAGAGGGGACATGACAGGGGGTAACAAACTTGCTGAATAGATTAGGAGGTTATGATGAGCTGGGGGAAAAAAATTATCCAATTTGTAGATAACGAAGCAGCTTATAAATTGGTTTTTGATAACGTGCGCAACATAGGACTTGCAGCAGCAGTTGGCACAATTTCACAGCATGAATTTGCCAAGGGGGGAACCTGGGGAATGTTTAACGGGACACTGTTTGGTATTGCGGGCGCATTCTTATTCTTTTCAGCGTTTTCGCATTTTCGTTGGCGTGTTGCTGATCTATTTGGATGGCGACGCTCTTTCTGGTGGCTGGGGATAGACGTGCTATATGTTTACATGGCGTATAGAGTTTTCATTACATTTATTTTTGCGTTCAATGTTTCAGGAAAATAAAAAGAGTTGTCAATGTGGTGAAGCTGGAGTCTGACGGCTAGCGTAAGGCACTTAAATAATATGCAGAAATTCAAAGAATAACCCGTTCATCGATTTACAATAATATTATTTTGATATCATAAAAAGTGAATCATCACGTTGCTGGAAAACGTCACAAATTGTAACTTGCAACAAAGTCACTGGTACAATAAGTTTCCCCCGAACAAACAAACTAACCCATGTTTATCCTACCTGCACATTCGCTGACAGCCACCGTAGAAGACCATATTCACAGTCAAGTACGTGATGAAGTTCCCGTTCTTTACTGGGCGTTTAGAGTCGCGAATATTGTTGCAAAGCCAGCTCAATACCTTGCCATAGTCTCAATGGTTTTCGGCGCACTTCTCCTGCATGTTCTTAAGGAGCAATTTCCCGTTGACAGCCCACAATACAAGGCAGTCCTTGATCTTGCTAGTTGGACATTTATCTGGTGTTGCGGAGCGTCAGTTTTGGCATATATCTGCAGGACACACTTTTGGACATTATTGCAGCCATATGTCTTACGTGCTGCAAAGTCGGTTTGAGGTAGCGCTAATGAAATATGGGATCGCAGGCTTCATTATCTGCTTATTGCTGCCTGCATGTTCGCTTTAAACCTGGTTGGACAAAGCCAAATACAAAATATCGGTAATGCTGTGATTGAAAAATCAAAGAAAAAATAAACGCATTAGCCGGGTAGTTAATGGGAGCTGGTTATGCTCCAGAGAAAATAGCCATCAATCTTACGGCTTGTGGTCTTCGTGATTTTCAATATGAATCGCCTGGTGCACGATGCGATAGCGAGGATGCTTCACCTTGTTGCTGGGAGGGAAAATTTTCCCTTGAATACAAGTCACCTCGTGATGTGGATTATTCACATCATGTTCAACTACATAAATCCCAGAGGCCGGGACCACATCTCCCGGCTTAAATACATCATTCTTGCTTACTTGTTTGTTTTCTTCGATAACAGTAACTCTACTCAATAATTCCTTAGCTGTGGCCATACGATACTTTCATTGTCATTGAGCAATCGACCATTCGATGCTCTATGAAGTTATGGAGCTAACATGCTTTATTTTCAAGCCTTGCCAAAAATCCTACTTAGACATATGCAGGTGAGGATGAACGGTATGATCATACCCCTTACCGGGTGCCGAAATTTCTATTCAAATTGGTCAGTGGCAGAGCATCCGGTAAAGCTCGGACTTATTGTATAGGGAATCCGATTCGGCCAAAGTAGGGAAACCAATTACATATTCTGAATTGGTTCGCCGAACAAGATCGATTTTATTGCTGGGATCAGAGAGCAATAGCTTTAAGTTGCACTAGATAGTTTTTTACACATATCAACAGTCCAATTGCGTACCCACTCGCGGTCTTCTTCATTGAGACCGTTGAGTGACGAAACTATATCAATTGCTTGGTCCAATGGACGCGACGAACCAGCTCGCACCAAGGTGTCCAGAGGCACTTTGAAAAGCTCAGCCAGATCAATCAGGCGGAGCAACGGCGGTATCGTTGCTCCCCGCTCAAACCGGGAAATCGTTTCTTGCTCGACGCCAATAAGCTCAGCTACCTGTTCCTGCGTTAAACCTTTATTTAACCGCTGCTTGGCCAAAGCGGTACCGATCCGCTTGGCGAACTGATTTTCCTGTCTCGCAGTAACCATTTCCACATTCCATGTCTTATAACCACATGAATAGTGGTATTTCTTGGTTTTTCTGGTAACATCGCAAAATGTGGTTAAACCACAAATATTGAATATGCAAAGGTTAAACCTAATGGTTATAGATGAGTAAAGCGTGATGTTTCTGCTCAATCTCTATAGCGGATTTGAAATAAACAGGAATTGGAATGGCTGGAAACTTCAAAACAGCAGTCACTGCAGCGCTTGGAACAATTGCAGTTCCTGTCATGGGTTTCTCTGGATTGGGAGCAGTCGTCGCTTTGCTGGTCCTGGTTTTCGCTCGCGAATACAGGACAAGTGGTGTTTTCATCTTCCTTGTGATCGCATCCATGACCTGCTTTCTTTCGATACGCCTGCTGCAAAGGATCTACAAGAAATCCAAAAATCTCGTCGAGAGCATCAACCGGCAAGCAAACCTGAATTTCAATGTAGAGAATTTATTAGGGCATCCAAGCCCCATATTTCTGGTTTTCGATAAGCAAAACAAGAAACTGGCTGTCTGCAACAGTAGTACCGGCACGTTCCAAATACATCCACTTTCTTATTTGCTTGCCTGGCATTACGAATGGAAAAATCGGGAGACTATGGAATTCACTGGTCATTTCCACCAAGTAGGCAATACTGTAATGAATGCGCCGTCGTTTGAACGCAGTCACAAGCGCGTTCTTTTCGAATTGGTTATCGAGCTTGCTGATGAGATCAATCCGATTATGAAGTTTTACATGAGTGAGAAAGAAGCAAAACAATGGTGTGCAAAACTGAATGCTATTGTCAACGGCTGATAAGCCAGGTCCTAAATCGCTGCGCTCTCTCGTACGCGATCCCCTAACTATATCCAATGGCTTTCAAGGCCAGGATACGACTTAATTAAATCATGCATTCGGTCCAAGAATTACAGCGCGGCGCAATTATGCTGCGCACACAATGTTTAGAGACAGTCACCAAATTCGCATCAAACAATCCAGGCATCCCTGCCCAAGCCGTCGCCATTGGCCTGGGTGAACTGCTTATACAGTTCTCCGTCTCACAACTGGGACAGGAGCATACGCATCATCTACTGTCGTCGTTGCAGGAAGCTGTACTCCTGTTCGGTGATAAAATAATTGAGCCACATTGAGCAGTCCAACGGTGATCATCCGGGAATCTGCGTAAACAGCGCAACTACACAATGAATAGAGCCCAAAAAACGAAAGGGGTTATTGCATTGGATGCAGATGGTGTGCTTCTTGACTATCATGCTTCCTATGCATTGGCCTGGCAGATGGCGTTCGGAGTTCTGCCAGCAATCAAAGACCCGCTTGCTTACTGGCCCATAGACCGATGGGATGTTCAGAGATTGACTGGGAACGAACTGGAGCGGTTTCGCCAGTGTTTTGACGAGGAATTCTGGTCCACCATACCGGCGCTGCCAGGTGCACTAGAAGCTTGCCATATGCTCAAGGATGCCGGTTATCACCTGGTGTGTGTAAGCGCACTGAAAGAGGCGCACCGGCTCTCCAGGTTACAGAACATCCGCGACCATGGATTTCCAATCGCCGACGTGATCGCAACCGAACAAAACGATACTGGCATTAGTCCAAAGTCCAAGGCTCTTAATTACTTGCAACCTGTTGCCTTTGTTGACGATTATTTGCCTTACTTCCGTGGTGTGCCAGCCGATATACACATGGCACTCATTACCAGGGAACCAAATGGAACTCCAAATATTGGTGACGAATTAAATAATGTCTCTTCGTCGCATTCCGATCTGCTGGATTTTGCGAAATGGTGGATACGTCGTGAACATGACATACAGTAAGCCGCCTGTTTTGAATTTGAAACTAAAATACAAACGGCCCACATCGGAGGGCCATTCTTACTTAAACGTCTCCAGGGGGAGGCTTGCGCCGATGAATCCCGGAGAGCACAAAAAATTACATAGTACCTTCGAATAACATGGCGAGTTTTGCAGAATCAGGCTTTTACTTTTGGGGCAACATTGCGTAGAGTCGAAGCTGCTTGTTGAGTAACTGTCAGATCAGGTCGAGACTACTACATCTTATTTAATTCAGAAATTCTCAATTAATTCCGATTTTCACAGAAACGCTTAAATAATTTGACGTTTTTCTAAAATAATGTGACCTTCACCATTCATCGCTGGTCCTCGTAACTTAGGCGCTCTACGAGCTTACTTACCAACACATCAGCCGCGTCACTGTCGAACCGATGGCTACCGTGAGGGCGGGCACGAACAAAGCCTGTCAATTCATCCAGGCCAACTTGTCGAGTATAAGCCTCAAGTTCAACGTCAGCAATTCTGGCTGCTTCCTTTACTATAGCTATCGCGGCGTTGCCGCAATCATCGCAGGCTGCATGTGAAGTGCAACCATGTTCGCTGGTAACGTCGCGGTAGAGCTTTTGCGCGATCGGGAATGCCCATGCAGATTGCTTTGTTGGTCGAACAATTTGATGTTTCGAGCGATTGCACCCAGGGCAATGCCAATCGTCAGGTACTAGGTCCCATTTTTTTCGGCTCGTGACTTTGGCGACATGCTCGATCTCGCCCGATGTCGGAACTTTGGGCCTATCTAGAACCGGCTTTTTCCGCCAATCTGAGAGACCTTTTTGTGGTTGTTGGCGTGTTGGCCCGCAAAGTACCCTCAGCGCGTGCGGAGCCCTCCGAAACTGCGCGGTGGTTTCCGCCATCTTTTTGATATAGGCAGGATGGGCCTGAACGGGCATGCTTTGATACCAGTGCTCATTTTTGGCCGCAATTTCCGCTATCCGCTCTACGATTTTCATTCGCAATTCAAAGGTACTTCGATTTTGCTCCCAAATCCTTGCCGCAATGGCCTGATCGATGCGGTGCTCTGCATACGGTACTGTGATCACGAATTTGAGAATTTCCTGCGGCGAGAATGAAAACGAGGAGTTAGCCTTGACAAGTTTCTTCGCCGCTGCATCGGCATTATTGCAATCGTTGCAAATCACGGTGTTGTCATAAGCCGAAACCATTGGCGCACTACGTTTGGCAAAACCCTCAGCGGCTTCGTCCGCGAGAACGCGATGCATGCTGGCTGAAATACTTTGAAATTTCCTGAGCAAGAGGTCCTTCATGTGGTCGTGATGCTCAACTAACCGGCACATCAGGTCACCGTTCTTGTTGGGCCTTGCAATTTCCACCTTCGATCTCTGACATGCGGGACATTTCCATGAGGTAGGGGTATAAGCCCACAACGTGTCCATGTCGACGCCAGTACATCCATGGCTTTTGACCAAGGCTTTCGTCAGGGGAGACATGATGCCATCAAGAGTGCTATTGCCCATTTCAATTGATCGCAGCAGCGCTTCGTCTTCTGGGAAAATGTTGCTTGACCACTCCTTAAGCCAGTTTCTCCAATCTGGCTCCTGCTCTATTTCTTCGTTCTGCATCTACGACACCTCACTGCTAAATTCTTCATTTTGACGCCAGACTTGCCACTTTCAACGATTCATCGAGATCGCTTTTGGCAATTGCCAAAACACTTGGCCACATGAAATCAATTGCCGGTACTATTAACTTTGCAAATTCTATGCGTTTGTCCGCCCCTACTTCGCATTCGCAAAAGATGGCAATTACGCCGGTGGCAAGGGCTCATCCCATAAACGGCGCTTACTATTAAAAAACGCGGGAGCGCATACTTTTATGAGAATACGCAATGTCCATAGCACAAACTTGAAAACATATTCATCGCATTGTGTCGAAAACTGCCAATTCACGGCCTTAAAGGTAAGATTAAAATTTTTTAATATAATCAGCACCGCAGTTAAATTTAACAAAAAAATAGAAAGCGATTTTTTTTAAAGTCGACTTGATTCTCGCTAAAAATATAACTAGTCTTGCAAAAAAATTTTGATATGCTCAGGCATACCAAGTTGACAGTACCGCATCGTCTCCATCAGAGGATTTTCATTTGTGATTTTTTCAAAAAGACGCTCTATGGTAATGCCAGTAATTTGCGATACGTGTCCTATGGCTGCTTCGTACCAATCCGACGACAAACTATTTATTCCATTGTTCGCTTCCAAATGGATTTTCATCCATTGCTCCCTGTTAAATAGTTTTTCTGTATAGAAATGGTCTAAGACGTCAGTTATGTAGCTCATGCGTAACATACCAGTAATTACTGTTCGCCAGCTTACAGTTTTGAAACCGTGCGATGCAATTGAAGGAAGGAATGCGTCAATTCTATACAATATTCTTGCAATGAAAATTGCAGACTTTGCACCACTTACAGGTAGAAACGTGCCAATTACACTTAAGGCACCGGATCTAAGGAAACCATTTGCAACAGATATATGAGAACCCCCGATTGCTGAAGTAGAACAAGCGCTTAACATTACGATTGGCGGCACGCCAGCGACATGGGCCAATTCCCAAGTATTTGTCCTGTCGTTTCCAAATTGGAGCCACCCTTCAAGCTCGTGCCCTCCGTGATCGCCATGACAGTCAAATATAACAATTGCCCCTTCAAATTCGTTCAAGGCTTTAATTGCAGCCATTTTGCTATCAACATCTATAATCGTAATTTTCATTCGCTCACTTAGCGGATAGCCTGCAATGGCCGTTTCCAAAAAATCTCGGATGGGATCATTATTGCGAAAAGAGCGAATGACCAATACCTGCTGAAGCACTGCACTAGGTATAATTCTGGGCGCACCACTTGCCGCATATTGTAGAAGAAGGTTGCCTGGAGTCATGGGCAACCTTGATACTTCATGGCTGATCATCAGTGGTACCTTTCCCAAGTACAGCCACTCCAACGGAACATCGCTACAAAATTTGCAGGCTTGGCTTTGCTGGCATATCAGTGTAGCAATCCCTTCGCCAATTTCGCTTTTTAGGACAGTGACGTATTCGTAGAAAGTTTTTTGAAGTAGAGACATTCCCTTTGGGTCCGTACGTTTAGTCAAAGACTCAATGTTCCTCAATTTACTGAGGTGTAAATTAATAGCGTTTGGAAGACGTACACTGGGAATACTCTGAACATTAGACAAGAGCGCTATCGCCGAAGAAGTAGCGAACAGTTCACTTTGACGAGCGGCAAGGATCGGCCCTATTACGGGATCTTTATAGGGATTAGTTATAGATTCACCGTCCAATGACAAACTAGAAAAGGAATATGATTTGTTTCTAAATAGCCCTTCCTCAATAATTTTCTTCTTCCACTTTTCTTTTACACCTCTTAATAGTTGATTCCAAAAATTTTGCTTGAAGTCATAGAAGAACACTTTCACCGAAGGAGAGTACACTATAATTTCCCGCATACTTTCATCGCTTGAAAACAAAATGTCTAGTGTTAGCTGAGCGGTTTTTGTTACTGCGTTCACTGCATCTTCATGATTCTCCAATACGACGCCATCTGGCCCAGTCACACTGTAGCCGAGGCTTTCCAGAAGCACTTGATTTGGACTAACTATTCCATGTTGCATCGGAATCTCAATCGCAGATGAATAGGGCTTTCTTATTTTCCTTATTTTTTGTTTTGCAGTCTTTCCTGTTAAGAGTAACTCTAAAATTTGCTTGTCGATCGAATGTGAGAAGGGCAACTTAAGGTTGCCAACATCAACTACACCTTTCTCTTTTTTAGGAGATAGTATTAATGCCAGCGTTTTCTTTGAGACTTGAGTGCATTTAATTTTTTCTATTTGAGATGGTAGACAGATAAAGATTCCGATTTGGCCTTCTTCAATTAAAACTATCTTGTCAAGAGACCTATCGCCAATCGCAATAACATCCTTAAATGTGCCCTGTCGTCGAAAAGAAAGCAATTCATCGTGGCTCATGAAGATCTCGATCGCTGCACTAGGTAAGCAGGAAAGCAGATAGAGTAAATGATGGAACCGCCTGTCAAGCATGACTGAATTCCAGCCTTGAAAGGGTATTACAGTGGCATCTGATTCGTCTTCTGGTACGACGAGTACATATCTCAGCCGCATTGATGCTCCTAGAAAAAGGTTCTGATAAAAAGCTTCGAGATTTGCTTGCGGATTGGGCATTTGTTATTACGGCTACAAGTAGCAGTAATAGCATAAATATTCTCTGTCTCTAAAATTTACGCGAAACATTTTGGTAATTTGCTCAAATCTGAAAGGTACGACTGAATCACATGAAGACGCCCAACAGTACTATTTATACCTTCCGACATGTTTCCACATCAAAAAATTTTGCTCTATGCATTCAGGCGCACTTGTATTTAAAACGATACTTGCGACCTCTCCATGTAGCCCCTCCAAAGAGAACGGTCTTGATTCGAATGTAGTAGTATCTACATGGCAAAATGCCTTTCATACGGTATCAGCGCAGAGCAAATCCTGAATTGATTTGAATTCTTCCATATTTGACTCACAATAAAGATTTGATATCAGCAGAATTTTTTTGGACCTGTTATCGGAATTAACATCGATATTGTTTGTGGCCGTTCACCAATTTATACCGTCCACCGCGTGGACCGGTATAACAAATTGCGTGCGTTGTGGGTTTTGACTGTTCACCGTGTCGATAATCCCAAGGTGGTGTTGGATTGGCATCCCGCCATAGCCCAGACGAAGCTTGTTTCGCACTGTTTTGCAGTGACACCAAGCTAGGATCCCGGTTATACATGGGATACACCCAGGCCAGCCCTCGTTCTACTTGAACTCGGTTTGCCTCAATGCCGCCGCAGGTGACAATGCCAACTGTACGTCCGTACTGGTCGATACTTTGTTTCTGCAACTGAGCGTCACGGCCATAGCACATGTCTGACAGTGATTGCTTCGATGCCTGCCCGTAGGGCTGGGATTTTTCTGGGGCATCGATGTTTGCCAAGCGCACGCGAATGGCTTTGCCAGATTCCATGAGTTCCAGCGTGTCGCCATCCAGGATGGAGACTACTTTTCCTGCAGAAACTGGAAATGGCAGGAACAGCAACGCACTTAAAAGAAGGGATAAATTATTTTGCATTTTAAACCGAGATTTGAAAATTATAGTCGGTGACAAAGACCGGGATTACTTTGATGTCAGCAGGTGGAAAACGCGCCTTAGCAAAGCATCCCATATAGAAATATACGATCCTTTAATCATCAAAAGACTATGCTGAAATTCCATTTTCTTTGCGACGTTTTTCCACTTCGTCCAAACGATTTTTTAAGCGGCTTACGGTGGCAGCCAACACATTTAGATCAATGTCCAGATCGTCAGGGGTTGGCAGAGGTGGTGGATCTTCGGCACCGCCTTCATGAGTAAACATTGAGCATCGGGTCATGCCTTCGGAAATCTCTTTAATATCACAATCGTTCACTTCAACCTTGAGCAATTGCTGGGTATTTATTGAGCGCTTAAAGCGTTTTACGGAGCCGTTGAACAGTAGGTCTTCGACGGCGAGTTCCCACGTGTCACGCATGCGCCGATAAAGTTGGCGTGCCGTGTCATTGTACGCGTCGAAATTTTTGTCAGCATCTAAAGTTTTTCGAGCCTTAGCGGCGTAGTCCTTCAATTCGTTAACGCGTGAAGGAATCTTTTTGGCTTCAAACGGAAAATTATCCTGCACATTACCTGCGCTGTCCTCCGTCTTAAAAACAAATCGTTCCTCATGTGACACCCCATGTCCCTCCGCAAGCTCACGTAGTGACCATGCGAACGCGAGGTCATGAGTGAACACGATAACTTGCCTTTTTTTTGCTTCACCCACAAGGCGCAAAGCAATACGCTCCTTGCGTATTTGGTCCAGTGAAGAAACAGGATCATCAAATACCACTCCTGAACTATCACCTTCAACATTAATTTCTGCCAGAAAAGCAGCAAGCGCAACTGCCCGCTGTTCGCCCTCGCTTAATACTAGCGAGGGCTTGATCTTTGCAAATTTTGGACTCGCTGCCAATTTCAACTTTTGAAGGCGTACGCCTTTCTGTCCAAGCATATCCAATCCCAACAACTCGCTGCGCACACCAAGTACAGCACATTCTTGAAATAAAGCTGCTTGCAGTTCCACAGTAACAGCCTGGTTATAGAGATCCGTCATCTTTCGCGTGATACCAACCGTTGAGCAGGTGCGGCCAGCTTCAGAATATGAGTGCTCAACCTTTAATGAGGAGATTGCGTCAGAAATAACACCAAGAAGTTCACCTAACTTTCTTCTGGCATTTAATTCTGCCAAGCGCTTGGTCTTAGCAGTGCGAATTTCCTGCGTCATCTGAGTATCTAATTGGCCTGCCTCTTTCCTTATCATGGCTACTATATGTAGAATTTCAGTAGACGGACCATATGGTAAATTTGCTATACCTGCCAATGACTTTGAGACGGCCATATTCATTACATATTTCTTGGATTCTTTCAATGCGCTCAAGAATTCATCTATTGAACAAGCAAGTTCTGGATAACGCTCCTCTAATTCTTCCAAGATAGTGGCATCCGATGGGAATGTAACAAGTTCCAATCCCGCTATCGCTCTGTAAAGTACCTTTGCTTGATTTCGGTAATCGCTGATCTGACGTTGCGCGTCCGACTGAAGGTAGTCTACAAATTTCTTCAGTCTTGCCTGTGCATCTGCAGCAAGTGGTTGTTGGCATAACACGCATTGTGAGTCATATTCTGGGCCTGGAAATGCTTCGCCAGGATAAACTGTCTCAGTTGCGAAATCGATTGCGCTTCGCAGCAATAGTTGCCAAGGTTCTGTTCCAGTTCCCGGTAGCGCTTTGCCTTCGTCCAAAAGGATGCTTGAGGCTAGTTCTGCGGCTTGTTCAGCGGTTTTCAATTTCTGAAATAACCCATCCAGCGCATTAACGTTTTCATTCGAAAGCGGATGAGCCAACATATCCAACTCACCATCAAGAGCTTGGAGCCTGGTTGCAAATCGTCGCATTGAGGCTGCTACCTTTACAGGGTCCTCTTCTCCTAGCAGTTTGCCGAGCATCACTCTTTCATCATTTTCTTCCTCAGACAATTTTGCAATCATTTCGAAGTTTGCTAAATCAGACGAATGATTTAGAGCTGCAATTAATCTTCCCACTTGAGTCTCACCACGAAGCTCGTCCAATTTAGACCATTCGAACTTTATAGCTGCCGTCTCCAATTCGATTTTTTTTTGGACTTGCTGGAGATGAAAAGCCAGATCTCGAAGTATGTCTAGCCCATAGGGAATATAAAAAACCTCTGCATTGTCATCAAGGAGGGTGCGTGCGCAGTGACTGTCGAATACTGCAATTCGTCCTAATTCTTCTGGCGGTGAATCGGTATCAGTCCAAACGTCCTTATGGCCGACAGCGCCGCTACACCACTCTACAGTTGCTTGCGCAGACCCTACGACCGGTGAATCTTCAAAAATATTAGGATAGATTTGTTCCGCTTGCCTGGCTCTACATACCTTTTTTAAAATGCGACCGTATCCAGATTTGCCAGCGCCGTTGTATCCATAGATTGTTGTAATACCGCTTGATGCAAAGCTAATTCCATTTGAGTTTGAGATCGCATTGACGAAATTTATCTCGCTAATTGCAGTAATTTTAACTGGCGGTTGATCTGGTTTTTTTTGCGGGACAGATTTAAGGTCTAATGGAACAGGAATTCGATTTTTAGAATCTTTAATACCGAAACTAGCCTTCGCCATCGCAACAGAGTCATCTACGTCACTCAGCGTAAGTTCGCCCTGAAAAAATAGGCGACGTGCTGCGTCGGAGACCCAAGCTGGCTGTTGACCTATCCAATTTGCGATTTCTACTATGATGGTCATTTCATATTCCTAAAAGGCTAAGTCATTTAGTAAATACTTTCGCTCTATCTTGAAAATTGAACCTTACTAAAATTCCAGAGTTGATTGATGATTGCCAATAGGGGAATATTGCAATTTAGGTGATTCCATCATTGAACTAATGTCAATGTAGTTTCATATCAGTTATCCAGTCAACTTAGTAATTCGACATTAACAATTGTTTTCAAAAATGCATCAACGGTAATTAAATGTTGAAGCTATATTAATTTTATGTGTCCCACTTATCGTCTGTTATTTACCAGTTCGTAGTAGGAAATGCTATATCGCTAATCCCCAGGCACACAACTTGAATATGAATATTGTCAAAGCTGAAGATGTAAATGACCTTTACAGCCTCGCTTTCGAGGAGCGTGGAGAAGATTTTTTTGCGGCGTACTGCTGACCAAGCTAACTGCGGCAGACCATCAAGATCCAGTGACTCTGTCACTTGGAATCTCAGACTTGTTCATTGGTAACGCGCTGGCAGGACTCACCCCCGAATCTACAATCAACGTACATAAGACAGATCCGATTGGAAGAGACCTCGCCACCATGTTTTCGGTAATGTTAACTCCTGGCGTTTCTGACGTTGATTGCAAAATTGCAATCAACGTTCATAAATACCGTTACATGACCGCCAGCAGGATGGACAATGAAGAACATAGCTATTCATTTGAAGTGCTGTATATCAAAGGAGTGAAGATACAATGTCACCAACTTAATACCTAATACCCAGAAAGATTTCATGGCACTGCAATTTCAACCAAAAGTCGGAGATGTATTGATGTGTGACTTTGACGGATTTGTTGAACCGGAAATGGTTAAAAAACGCCCTGTAGTAATAATTGCGAGAAACAAATTTAATTCTAAATTGGTAACCATAGTTCCATTAAGTACAACTGAGCCAGAAACTCTAGAATCACATCACTACCCCTTACCTATAAATCCCGTTCCTGCTCAGAGATCGAGAAAGTGTTGGGCAAAATGTGACATGATTTCCACAATTTCAATTGATAGGCTTGATAGGTTAAAGGATGGGTATACTCGTGTAATTCCAAAATTAAATCAAAAAGACATACAAGAAATAAGGTTATGTGTAATGCATGCACTTCAACTACAGAATACTGTCATCAGTTCGCAATTAGCTGCAACACAAAACCCAGCTGCAACCACTGAGGACGTGGCAGCTGGGAGCGCTAAGCAATAATAAGGTTTTATTTACGTTGTAAATAAAAATGTGCTATATTTGTGTTGTACCCAATTGGGACTTGAAGCCTTCTGGAAACAGAAGCCAGGTTCAGCAACTAGGCGACGACAAGCCTGCTGATTCTGTGAACAGGGCGCTCTTAGGAGTGCCCTTTGTCTTTTATACATCTGAATCTTTCTATGCGTTGTCGGTTACGCCAGGCGTTTCCAACGTTGGAAAATTTATTGTCACTTTCACCGGTGAAAGTTGAATGATGAAAAAAAGCCCGCAAAAGCGGGCTTTACTCATTTAAAAAGTTAAAGGGAAGGTGGCTTATTTTTTGAGTAAATCCAAAAAATAACTATGATAGAAATCAAAACTCCACCCAGCGGATTACTTTGCAAGCCAGACGCAATTGTTACAATTGCATTGGCTGCACCCTGGATATGCTCCATATTTTCCTTACAGAATATTAAAAAGTTAATTTTTTAATCAAAATTTACTCATTGCAATTCCCCCAAATAAAGGGCAGGAAAACACTTAAGATTTCATCAACTATTTCAAATGTTTAACGCGTTAAATCGCTTGGCTGACGCGATTTCATTTGCTATAGTTCCGCATGCTAATACGTATGAACTCTGGTGTATCCTGCCAGTTTAGAAATTGCCTCACCAAAAAGTGCCCAGAACCTGCGAAGTTCTTGGGCATTTTTTGCTTTAGCCCCCTTTTAAGTTGAGAATCCCAAAAATACTACATTTAGGGCGGATTCCTTAACTCGCCCCGATTCTAGTGCCGCATATGGCTATATGCAACTGCTTTTTACTTAATTTATTCACTTTTAATTCAATTATTTTTTATCGTAAATTCGTCATGTGGTGTTGACTTTCGCAGAGTACAGGAACGCGGAAGTGCAGCCGAGAGCGGACACTAACGTGCAAATACATGCTAGCCGCGTTCGGTCACAGTTCCTGCCTCGGTGTCATATTAAAATCCAGTGTTTGGCCATGTACACTGACTGACCTGGCGGCAAAAAATGATAATAGAGTATTAAGAAAAATTACCCGGACATCGAACTCTAAATCGAGCATACGTCCTATTTTTAACCTGTATTTCATGATTTTTCTGCGTTTGATTAGCGATAAAGAAGTATTGCCCGGCTAACGTAATACGATACCGCTCGAATAAAAAGAATTTTTAAAATGCCTAAAAGCACCCCATCAAAAAGACGGCGCGTTGCTCCTTACGATGAGGTCGGGATGCGACCTGTCTCAGTGCGCCTAACAAAGAAGCAGTATGAAATGGCCCTATTTCTAGGGAAAGGAAACTTTTCAGCGGGTATTCGTTGGGCAGTGGATTGGGCAGAAAGGCATGGACTCCATAATTTTGTCGAGAAAGATCACAAGAATGGCCAAAAGATGAGGAAAGAAAATCTGTCTGCTGGCATTCGCAGAATTCTAGATTGGGTAATCGAGGCCCAGAGTCAGAACGGTGATCAGAATATCTTGAAGGAAGAGTCAAATGACAATCCGCCCTCAGCAAGGGGGCGAGCGAGGCCGCGAGGGCGTCCCGCGTTGCCTGATGAGAAGATATTCGCGGCACAGTCAATGTATATAGACCAGCAGTTGTCCATCAAAGAGATCACCGAAACCCTGGGCATCCACATTTCAACTTTCTACCGATATGTCAATGTGCAACGAGGCAAGCAAAGGAAGCCCACTCGTTCATGATGGTTTCTCAATACAGCCCATCTACATTGGGCATTCTTGATATTGTCGGTAACGCCTGGAGTTTCCAACCTTGGAACTTTCACGTGTGAAAGTTGCGTGTTGTAACTGGGGTTATCAACGATAATGACAAAATTGTAATTGCGGTACTTTGGGACGGTTCGCCATGAGGATGATGCTGTGGCGTGCTGATGTTGACGCTGCATTTATCAGCGGATAGAATAAGCGCATGCAATCGTATTCGCGCTTCTGGTGCGATGTCGAACGTGTGGTAACCTTAGCAACCCTCCCGAGCCTGTTCCTAGGCGAGACAAGGAATTTTTTCCTGCTGAGAATTTTGCGCAATTTGCGCTATTTTTATTAAATTCTCTGAGGAAAATCACCATGTTGCCATCCAGCGACGGCGTCGCCTTCGGCTATGCCGACTTTTACAAAGAATATCTCTCAATACCTTCCAACCGCGCTCTCGTCGAGCTCAGTCGCATTCCTTTGCCATCCCCGACTGTCTTTTCTGTGCACGATCCGCTTCACGTTGCCGTGGCCGCGCAGCATGGTCACCAGGTGTTTCCAATTGACGAAGCCAACTTTAAGGCTCGTGTCAAAGATGGCGCACCCTACGCCCGAAGTGTCGTTTCCAGAATTGCAGAGTTCCACGAGATGGTTGCGGCGCATAACGCTCGCGAAAAGCAGTTATCGAAATTCTTGGGCGGCGCGAAAATAATTGTCATCGAAGATACCCCGTTTACCATCGAAGAGTTCGAAGCGGTGGGCCTTGGGGGAACCGTCATCGCGCAGGCCGCCATGCAATTCCAGCTGGACCGCGCTTTTCTGCGCCTTGGTCACTCGGGTCGCCTCAATCACTTCGCGCGCGAATACGGTTTTTCCAATGTAACGGAACTGATAGTGCACATTGGGAAACTGGACCACGCGGCGCAACAGTTGGGATCTCCGTCTTATATGGTGCTGTGCACGACCTCTCGCTACATTGACCACGTTCTGGCCCAGTCGGGGGACGATCCTAGTATGAAAATAGCCGTTGCCGCGCTGAGCGAACAGCGCGATCTACTAATGCGTGAAAGTGTGTTTCTAGTTGAGCGCTATGTCGCTTGCCGTATAGCGGGTGCCGATTCGCCTTTTTATATTGAAATGCTGGAAGAAGGTGTGTCCATCGAACTGCGGGATGGTTCTCATGCAGGCAAGTGCATCGTATCCTCAAAGCGCCGTTCGGACACGCAGGGCCAGATCTACCCAAGGTGGTTCGAATGACCGCCATGCGCGCCATGCGTAGCTCAGGGTCGTTAGTGCGGGTCTGCCGCCACTGTCGCGGTCGGGGTGCCGATGTGGTGGAGGTATGCCCCGACTGCTACGGCACCGGCTATGCGCCGACCGAAGAAAATAACTTTGGCCAGTGTCACACCTGCTACGGTGATGGCGAAGTCACCCGCGACATCTGCCCTCATTGCTGCTAGTTTCATTGTCGGTGGCAAGATTGCCACCGATTTATGACAATTTAATTCATCATGAAAATTTCAGCCACATACAGGCAGTTGATGCCAGTCGGTAGTGTACGCCGGTGATTTTTTCTCCTGGCGCATTGCCCAGGCCATGAGTGAATCATCCTGTGATAGTTTGAGCGTTCCCTTGCAGTACCTGGTGCTGTCCATGTCCTTGTAATAAACATCCAGTTTCAACGGCCAGCACTTTTACCATTCAACGAAATTGCGCATTTTGTGAAGCTAATAAGTGGTTTTTCCATGTTTTGCAAAGGAATGCCCCAATCCGGCCCACCGACAACTTTGAATTGAATTGCCTTACTGTCTTTCATCACAGAGAGGAATGTATGGGTGATCTGTTTGGGCACATCTATATCAAGTATTTTGCCGTCTGCATAAGCTGGTAGTTTAATAGGTTGATTATCCATAAAATCAATTGTGATATCGATAGACGTGCCTTGCTTAAAATTCCAGCGATCATTGAATAATGTCAACGACATCTGATCACGATTGGCCAGCTGTTTTACGGATGCATTGCGAACATTGTTTTTATCCAAGCTTGCTGACCACATACCGCACACAGGTGTACCAGCAGTTGTTTTGTCTGAAAAAAATTCCCATGGTGAATAGCGGCTGCTTACACGCGTTGACTGATCACTTAATTTTTCCTTTCCAAACATTTTCCAAGTCAATTCTTGGACAGAGCCATTACTCCATTTAACGATTGCATTTCCACGATTGTTAATGACATAGCAACCTTCCAAAACCGTATTACCGATTCTGGAAACAGCCGTCTTCAACTGCCCGGTTGCATCAGCCTTACATTTTTCTGTTAAAAGAATCACGCCATCTTTGCCAGATTCATATCCAGATTTTGCCAATATGTCTGCATTTGCGATGGTGGAAATACAAAGAAGTGATGTCAAAAATACATATGGGAAAACGGATGCCTTTGTCGTGTTTGTTCTTAGCATTTTTATCTTTCAGGAGGGAATCCCTCTGATATTACCCCTATTAAAGAGGGGATGACAGCCGCGAGAATATTTCACAGCGCCTCCTATACCTTCTTAATAGCTCTATCAAGTGTTAGTTTGCAATGGATTATGACCCGTTGGGTCATAATCCATTGCAAATCAACATGCTTTTCTTGGTGAAAACACACATTTCGATCCATGCCCATCAAATTTGCAAAAAAATGGAATATAATAAGTCCATCTTTACACCACGTGTAAAGATGGACTTGCAATTATTTGATGATTGCTATAGACTGTGGAGTTATGGGACATGGAATTTGAATTCGACGACAAAAGTCTGGATCGGCTCTATACCGACGCCCAGTTCACGGCTGGGCTATCGCAAGAGGTCGTCACTGCCTTCCGGAAGCGTATGCAACAGATCATCAGTTTCCAGGATGAGCGTGACTTTTACGCCTTGAAATCACTACATTTTGAAAAACTACAGGGTGACCGGGATGGACAGTCGTCAATACGGCTGAATTCAAAGTGGCGTCTGATCCTTGAGATTCGCGGCAGCCACCCATGCAAACTCATTGGAATAATTGAGATAGTCGATTACCACTAAAAAAGATTTGGAGAAATCATGAATGCACGTGTGCCTGCAGAAGTATTCCCCCCAGGCGAATTTCTGCGTGAAGAGCTAGAAGCCCGAGAATGGAGCCAGCAGGAGCTGGCCGATATCTTGGGGCGGCCGCCAAGACTCGTCAGCGAACTTATATCCGGAAAACGTGCCGTTACCCCTGAAACTGCGCGGGGCTTAGCCGATGCTTTTGGTACTTCTGCGGAATATTGGATGGGTTTGGAAAGCCAGTATCAATTGTCCAAAGTAAAACCTACCGATAATCAAGTAGCAAGGAAAGCTCGCTTGTACGGAAAGTTTCCAGTACGAGAAATGTTTCGCCGCGGATGGGTTCAAGCTAGTGAAAGCATAGAGGTACTTGAGCAACGCTTCTGTGAGTTTTTCGGCATAAATGGAATGGATGATCAACCAGTCCTTAACCATTATGCAAAGAAAACTGACGTGACTATGGATGTTAATTCATTGCAGTTGGCATGGCTTTTCCGAGTTCAAAGTATGGCGACTCAGCAAGTAGTTCCATCGTACTCACGTCAAAAATTGGTAGACGCTGTTGAAAAACTTAAGACGCTTCTTCTTGCCCCAGAGGAGACTCGGCATGCTCCAAGAATTCTGGCGGAGGCGGGGATACGCCTAGTTCTCGTCGAATCGATATCTGGATCCAGAATCGACGGCGCCTGCTTTTGGTTAAATAGCGATAAACCAGTCATAGGAATGACCTTGCGGTATGACCGGATCGATAATTTCTGGTTTGTACTTCGTCACGAGATTGAGCATGTGCTCCAAGAGGATGGTCGAACTGATGGCGAACTTATAATCGATAGTGACGTAGGTGCCGAGACTGAAGCACTATCAGAGTGCGAGATGCGAGCTAATTCAGCAGGGGCAGATTTTTGTGTGCCAACTGCCCAATTAGAAAATTTTGTGGAACGCGTTCAACCATATTTTTCTGAGCAAAAAGTGCTTGCCTTTGCACAGCGGCTCAATATCCATCCAGGAATAGTAGTAGGGCAGTTGCAACGCAGGTTAAATCGACATGATTTTCTTCGCAAATATCAAGTCAAGATTCGTACACATGTTCTCCCATCGGCTGACACCGACGGATGGGGATCATTCTCTGAATAATAGGAGGTCAAATGTCAGCTTATGCAAATCAAGTAAGAGATTATCTAGAACGCTATCAGAATGAATTTGGTGATGACGGATTGTTTGATCCTCATGCTGTAGCGGAGTGGGCATACCAGAACGGTTTGCACAAGCCAAACATCAAGACTGTTATCGATGCGATTGCGAGTGATATTTCTCAAGTTTGTCGGGAGGAATACCGTACTGGTGAAGATGGACAACGTTATAGGGCAAAGCACGCTGCACGCACTAAGCAAGGGAACAAGACAAAGACACTATGGGCGGATCTCGACGACGTGCGTGCACCTCGGGAACATTTTGTGCGCTCCTTTTCTCAGCGTCGGCAGCAGATCGTAGGCGACTGCTTTCAATTGAAAACAGATGTAGATGTCTACAATACTAAAGACCCTTTGCAGCCATCCATTCAGATTCCTTTGGATTTCACATATGACGTAGAAGAGCTTCAGCTTCCATTTAAAGGAAAAAAGGCTGCCTGACTGGCTCGGCACGGTTCCTATCTCAAAGGTGTACAACGATTATTTAGGTGGTGTCTTCATTGTTAACAAATGCGCAGACTTCCTGCGGGACTTTACGGAGAACTAATCATGAAAAAGAAAGACGTGCACGTTGTTCCCCACGGCGATGGCTGGGCTACAAAAACCGAGGGCGCATCACGTGCTGGTGTTAAAACCAATACACAGAAAGAAGCAATTGACCGCGCCGTAGTCAAAGCAAAACGGGATCATGTAGAGGTAGTGATCCACCGAAGGGATGGCAAGATTCGAGATAGCGATAGCTATGGCCATGATCCCAAAAGCAGTAAAGATAAAAAGTACTAATCGATAATAGCCGAACTAGAGAATTCATGTGCTGTAAGTGCATGTAGCTGCCACCAATGTGCAAATACATGCTGGTCGATTTAGTCACTATTCCCTGTCCTATCATTTTAAGAAATCGGGGTTTTGAAGGATTTGTATAAATCCTGACGAACTCACTTCCGCGTGCGGAATTACCTGCGATAGTGCTTGCCGGGAGACTATTGGCACACTTGGTGTCGTCGAGCTTGACTCCTCACGGATCAGCCCAATAACGTAGTACCGATTATGCGTATGGTGTCCACCTTTAAGTGGAATTTCTTCGTCGTGAGCCAAACGACATAACCGCGCACCCTGTAACACCTGTATAGCTGTACTGATAACATAAATCTTAGTTCACCAAAAATATGTAATTATCAAAACCTATCTTACATCTAGACATTGATGATCTTTTTTTGAACAAGTTAGCGACGCGTTAAATAAGCAATATATCTTTTCACTACATATGCTCCCAGGATTTACCAGGCAGTTTGCGGAGCAGACTATTTGGTGAAGTATGTGCTCAAACTAGATAGCATCGCTGAGCGAGCGCTAACTATAGTGAGGGCGTTAAGTCGAATTATGCAGATAGATCTCGTAAGATCTCGTAAGATCTCGTAATACTAGTTGTACAACTGATTTAACTCTCAGCATAGACTAAAAGCGAATAATTTATAGCTATAGAGTGTCGATGGTTCTATGACTGACTCTACGATTTATTTTGGTTATGTCAAGTGTATCAAGGAAGAGCACACCCCTGTGAGCCAGAGAAATCTCTCCTGGCCTTGGTGTTCCACCTCCACCAACTAATGCTACGGCAGATGCTGTGTGATGGGGTGCCCTATACGGTCTCGCCTTCCATTTTTCTATGGAAAAACCGGAAGTCAGGGACTGCACTGCCGCTGATTCCAGTGCTTCCTGATCGGTCATGGTCGGCAAAATGCCGGGGAAGCGGGCGGCCAGCATGGATTTGCCGGTGCCTGGTGGACCCATCAACAAGACTGAATGCGATCCTGCGGCTGCTACTTCCAGTGCGCGTTTGGCCTGTAACTGGCCTTTTACCTCTGCAAAGTCAGCATATTTGGGGCGACTGGGTCTGGAGGCTGGACGGTGACGTGCCAGTCTTTGCTCACCATCGACCCCAGCGAAGTGAGCGCATACCTGTAGTAGTGAATCTGCAGGGTAAATCGCAGCATCGCTGACCAGCGCCGCTTCATCCGCGTTCGCGCGTGGCAAGATGAAGGCCGGTTCCTGTGCCGAGTGTTGCTGGCTTTTGCATATCGCAAACGTCATCGCCAGTGCGCCGCGTATCGGCCGTAGTTCACCTGATAATGATAGCTCACCGGCAAATTCATATTGTTCCAGCGCATCTCCAGGGATTTGCCCGGATGCGGCCAGAATACCCAGCGCGATAGGCAAATCAAAGCGGCCAGATTCCTTCGGCAAATCAGCCGGTGCCAAATTCACTGTGATGCGCTTGTTCGGGAACTCAAAGCGGGCATTTTGCAGGGCGGCCCTGACCCTGTCCTTGGATTCCTTGACTTCGGTTTCGGGCAGGCCAACGATAGTGAAGGCGGGCAGGCCATTGGCTAGATGCACTTCCACAGTCACCTGTGGTGCATCCATGCCATTCAGGGCGCGGCTTTTGAGTACGGCTAATGACATGCGGTCTGCGGTTTAGTTGTCTTTTTTTAGTCGGCTTTTTGTGGTGCTTCGAGTGCGGCAACCCTTGCTTCCAGGGCTTCGAGCTTGGCGCGGGTCTTGGCCAGGACTTGTGCCTGGATATCAAATTCTTCGCGCGTCACCAGATCCAGCTTGGAAAAGCCCTGGCTCATCATGGCCTTGACATTCTTTTCTATGTCCTTGGCTGGCGAGTTTTCGATTGCCTGGCTGATCTTGGCGTGCATGTCATTAAAGAAATTTTGCTTGTCCATTTTTATCCTCTGCCTTGTAACTGCACATTTTTGGTGCGAATTATGCGTTGCCACTTTTTTGTGCGGATTTATTATTGCCCGCAATTGGTGCGCAAAGCTGTTTTTTGCTTATAAGTTTACCTATAGGGCAATGATAGCGCATCTTGCCCGCGCTGCTACTGGTATTGCAGCGCAATATAAAAAACCAGCGCGACCCAGTGTTTATCTGGCTGTATGCATATTAATACACTCTGGGCCCTGCACTGTGTTGCCGTTTTATTGATGAGATAGCCATGGTTGGCACGACTCCTGCTAACAGGTAAGGGAAATAAGAATTTAAGAGTTTGACCGATGCAAGCAGTGGGGGCGCAAGTGGTGGTGAGTATTAATGCTTGTCCGTGCCTGTCCTCGCTATGAGCTGAAAACAGATTCTGTCCCGGGTTCAATCTAATCAAATCTTAATCAATAGGGGGAAGCGCAATGAAAAAACTAGTAATCGCCGCTGCTGTAGCCACATCATTCTTTGGTGGTTTTGCCCATGCAGAAGATGCCAAGCCTGAAGCCAAGCCAGATAATGAAGTCAGCTTCAACATTGGCGTCGTCAGCGAATACCGCTATCGTGCGATTGCGCAATCACGCCTTGACCCTGCGTTGCAGGGTGGCGCTGATTATGTGAATAACCCCAGCGGCTTTTATGCTGGTACATGGTTATCTACGATTAAATGGACCAAGGATGCCGGTGGTAGTGGCGATATCGAATGGGATTTGTATGCCGGTAAAAAAGGCGAGATCACCAAGGATGTTTCTTATGACGTCGGCGTGCTGACTTATATCTACCCATCCAATGGCCTGAACAAGGTTGCCGGTTTTGCTGATGCCAACACCACCGAGATTTACGGCCAGTTAGGCATGGGGCCAGCCTATATCAAGTATTCACACTCCGTCACCAATCTGTTCGGTTTTATCGATAGCAAGAACAGTGGCTACCTGGATATCGGCGCAAACATTGAGCTGCCTGAAGGTTACACGCTGGCCCTGCATGCTGGCCATCAGACCATCAAGAACAATGGTGCCTATTCTTATTCCGATTGGAAAATTGGTGTGAATAAAGAGTTTTTTGGTGTGAATTTTGGTATTGCAGCGCTGGGCACGAATGCAGAGAAAAAACTGTATGTCACGCCAGCAGGCAAATTCACAGGCAAAACGACACTGGTATTGTCTGCAGTTAAAACATTCTAATATTCGAGGCGAGCATGAAACTGATTACTGCAATTATCAAGCCTTTTAAACTCGATGAAGTCCGCGAAGCGTTGTCCACCATTGGTGTACAGGGCATTACCGTGACTGAGGTGAAAGGCTTTGGCCGTCAGAAAGGTCACACTGAACTGTACCGTGGTGCAGAGTATGTGGTCGACTTCCTGCCCAAGACAAAAATTGAAGCGGCTGTAGATGACGCGATTGTTGAGCGCGCCATTGAAGCAATAGAAACCGCAGCCCGCACTGGCAAGATTGGTGACGGCAAGATTTTTGTCTATGACTTGCAACAAGTTGTGCGTATTCGTACCGGTGAAACCGGCAACGACGCACTCTGATAGCTAACCAGGGAGTTCACATGAAAAAACTGTTGAAGAACATGCTGGCGGGGGCTGCTTTGCTGGTCACTGTCGGTTTCACCTCTGTCGCATCGGCGCAAGATGCGTCAGCTAAAGCTGAACCTGCGGCAGCTTCTGCTGCCTCGGTTACTGCGTCGGCCAGCGCTTCTGCACCTGCAGCGGCACCCGTCCCGGCCCCGGCTTCCACTGCTGTTGTGGCGCCTGCTTCTGCCCCGGCAGCCGCGGCTGACCCTGCGGCAGCCAGTGCTGCCGCACCTGCACCAACGCCAAATAAAGGCGACACTGCCTGGATGATGGTTGCCACCCTGCTGGTTATTTTGATGACCATACCTGGCCTGGCACTTTTCTACGGCGGCCTGGTCCGTTCCAAGAACATGTTGTCCGTCCTGATGCAGGTCTTCATGATCTTCGCCGTGATTATTGTTCTGTGGTGTATCTATGGTTATTCACTGGCATTTACTGAAGGTGGCAGGTTCATCGGTTCGTTTGACCGTCTGTTCCTGAAAGGTATCTGGGATCCGGCCAAGGCAACATTTGCTACGGCAGCGACATTCAGCAAAGGCGTGGTGATTCCTGAGTTTGCTTATGTAGCCTTCCAGGCGACCTTTGCAGCGATCACTTGCGGCCTGATCATCGGTGCTTTTGCAGAACGCGCAAAATTCACTGCTGTACTGTTGTTCGTCGTCTTGTGGTTCACGTTCAGCTACCTGCCTATTGCTCACATGGTCTGGTTCTGGACTGGCCCTGACGCGATCAAGGATGCAGCTACTGCGGCAACTGAATTGGCCAAAGGCGGCTTCTTGCAACAAAAAACCGCGCTGGACTTCGCTGGTGGTACGGTTGTGCATATCAATGCCGCAGTCGCTGGCCTCGTCGGTGCTTACCTGATAGGCAAACGTGTAGGCTATGGTAAAGAATCCATGGCGCCTCATTCCCTGACAATGACGATGATAGGCGCGTCGCTGTTGTGGGTGGGCTGGTTTGGTTTCAATGCCGGTTCCGCGCTGGAAGCGGGCGATGTCGCAGCACTGGCTTTCATCAATACTTTGCTGGCAACGGCTGCAGCAACAGTGTCATGGGTGTTTGGTGAATGGATGTCCAAAGGCAAACCTTCCATGCTGGGTGGCGCATCCGGTGCGGTAGCCGGACTGGTAGCGATTACGCCAGCTTGCGGTTTCGTCGGCCCTATGGGTGCCCTGATCATTGGTCTGCTGGCAGGTATTGTTTGCCTGTGGGGTGTCAATGGCCTCAAGCGTTTGCTGGGTGCAGATGATTCCCTCGACGTCTTCGGTGTGCATGGCGTGGGCGGTATTCTGGGTGCCTTGCTGACCGGTGTGTTTGCTGCACCATCCCTTGGCGGCCAGGGCATATTTGACTATATCACCAATAAAATGTCGGCTGATCCTTATGATATTTTTGGTCAGGTCATGACACAGGCGACTGCAGTTGGCACGACCATCATCTGGTCAGGCGTCGTGTCCTTCGTGGCTTACAAACTGGTTGATCTGGTAGTTGGCCTGCGTGTACCAGAAGATGAAGAACGTGAAGGTCTGGACATCACCAGCCATGGTGAGTCTGCCTACCACTCTTGATGCGGTTGTTGATCTGAATCGCGTTCTGAGTAACAAGTTTTGCCCAGCCTGTATCTGATGCTTCGATCAGGCTGGGGCAGCAAAGAGTATCCAAAGGTGTACCGTCAGTACCGTAATCAGAGCTTGCGGTCCTGAATTTGACAGGCTGTTTTGCATTGCGCAAAACAGCCTTTTTTTATCTGGTGGCGAGCCTATATCTGAACATCTGCACAAGCACGGGTAAAAAAATACGCCACCCGCAGGTGGCGTATTTCTTAAAACGGTTTGTAATCTGAGAAGATATCCGTCAGCTTATTTTGCTTCAGGAGCAAATTTATTGGCAGGTACCAGCAGCCACAAACGTGCAAAGTCAGCAGAGCCATCACGGCCTTGTACCGACTTCAGTGTTTCAACAGCCTTGTCGCGTTTGCCTGCTCTCAGGTAAGCCATACCCAGATGCAGTTTTGCTTCATCTGGAGACTTCAAGCCACCTTTGGCGATACCTTGTTCCATCAATCCCAGGCCTTTGTCGTACTGGCCGTTAATGACGTAGTTGTAACCAATATTGACCATGCCGATACCGGTCTTGGCATTTTTGGCAGCGGCTTCACCAGCATCGAGGCTCTTGATATCGTCAGCGGCTTGCTTGTTGACGCGGTCGCGCAATTGCTTGTGCTTGGTCGCTTCCTTGCCGGTGCCCAGCACGTTGGCTGCGTAGCCTGCTTCAATCGCGGTTTTGGCTTCTGCTGGCAAACCTGCCAGCAAGGCCAACTCTGCCATATCAACAAAATCCGTGGCATCTTCTAATTTGCCGTTCAGGAATTGGAGACGATAGTAGTCGAGCAGCAAGCGGTCAGAAAAACCAGGTTTTTTCATAACGCGGTAAATCAGGTCTGTCCAGAATTCTGGTGTTGGGTACAGCGCAACCAGGCGTTCCAGCGCAACGGCATAGTTATCCCATTCCTTGAGCTGTTGGTAAGCAAGAGCCAGCAACTTGAGGTTGTCAGAACTGGTATTGCGTTTGGCGTTTTCATCGAATGCTATTTGGGTATTCAAGACTTTGACGACATTGGCAAAGTCGTTTTCCAGATAATAGGAACGGGCGATCAGATAGATCATGACTTCATTGCCTGGTGCTTTCACCAGGAAGCGATTACCCCATACCCTGGAATCAGCATATTTCTTTTCACCAAACAGAGTACTTGCCATGGCTTCCATCAAACGCTGTTTTTCTGGATCTTTCAGAAAATCAGTCGAAATCATATATTCGAAGGAGCTTGCCATCAGCGCAGAGTCATTGATACTGGATGCAACCACGGCGCGCAAACGGTTAATGGTAAACAGCTCGAAAGGCGTTTTCTTTTCCAGAGAGGCATCCATGGCATTAATTTTTTCCAATGCCTGAGGATATTGCTTGGCGGTCAGCAAGTCCTGGATTTCATTAAGTGGCTTGGCCATTTCCTGGCGTACTGTCTGCTGTTTCGCAGGATCAGCCGCTTCTTGTGCCTGAACGGCATTCACAGTCACGGGAGAGAAGCCAGAACCAAGTGCTGCCAGCATCATGGCGGCGAACAGGTAAGAAGTTTTTTTCATGAATGATCCAGATAAAAAATGAAAATTATTGCAATAATGCAAAAACACCACGCAACAATCAATCAAAACACATCAATAATACAAATGACAACAGGCGTAGTACCGGCCTTCATCGCTGCTTATGCCCTGGCCGTTCCATGCAAGCCCGTTTCACAGTACGGAATCCGGCATTATAGCCGAGCTCTTGCCAGCATTACCATTTGCAGCCTGTGTCCACAACGGCGCTCACTGCCAGCGGGATGACAGCCAGTATGCCTATGCCCGAATATGCCTTCAGGCATTCTTTCTTTTCTGCCCGTCTGGTGCCTTCGCCTAGCCGCTTTTCCAGACTGTCGCCGCGCCTGTGGCTGGCCTGTATCTGTTCAATTTCTGTGGGCTTCATGGCCATGGCTGACTTGCGCACAGACTCCAGGTTCAGGCCCAGGCCAATCGGGCTTTCGGGGCTGATGCTTGTCTGAGATGAGGGATGGCTGACGGTGTCCGGTACTATTTCTGCTGCTGTTTGGTCAGGTTGCACCAATGATCTTGCGGGTTTGCTGGCAGTAAGGGGCCTGTTGGTTTCCTTCCTGGCTGGCTTTTCAGGTTTGGCAGGCTGCTCCACAGGCTGGCTTGCCTTTGGGGTGACAGGCTTGGGGGCTATCGTCAATAATTGCAGATACTGCATCAAGGGATGGTTCTCACCCGCCCTTGTAGTGGCGTGTTGATGACGCAGTAGTTGCCAGAAAAGCAGGTGGGCAAGAACGACCAGCAAGACGGTCATTGCCGGAAAACCAGGTTTGCTGATCCCATGATTTGCTGTTGAATGTGTAGTTGCCAGAGAAAATTGCATCATGCCTTTCCCAAACTGCCGTTACGGTATCTCGACTCAGACAGCCCCTGCTTGTTAAAAGTTCATGCCGACGCGCAATCCCACCGGCAGTGTCATTTTTGCCTTTCCTGCACCAGTATCCAGGGCTTGACGACCACGGTCCAGTGCTGGGCATCCCGCTCCAGCCATGCCTGGGCCTGCTCATCGCTGACCTTGCCTATCTGGCCATGCTCAAGCAGGGCAGAGATCACAGCTGCATGGTCTTCTGCCATATGCATGGCAACTTCGACCAGGTCCAGACCTGGCTGGACAACCAGCACCGTGCCACTGGCAAAATGACGTAATAGTTCACTCCAGGGGTAAGCTGCAGTTTCGAGATTGATCTTGCTACGTAAAATATCGGTATTGGACATGAAATTTAATTAAAATATATTGAACTGGGGCGGCAAACGCGAGACCACATCCATAATTCTATGCAAATCCTGAAATAAAGCGGAAGAAATAAGTGGCAAGGGCTATTTTCTTGTTAAAGTCGCCATGAGCATGACTTATCAACAGATAGAAAATTGCAGACAGAAATGAGTTCCAGGGAATGAATACACTCAAAGAGACTTTATGACGCTGAGACGCCAACTCCTTCTTGCCATATCCATCATCTTTTTTGCCGTGTTTCTTGGATTGCAAATCCTGTCAGTCCTGACGATGCGGGATTATTTGCAGCAGCAGCTGGCCTCGCATGCCCAGGATGCGGCCACTGCCTTGTCACGTCCTCTCGAAGAAGCACTGGCAAAAAATGACCAGACGCTGGCGAATATCCAGATATCCACCCTGTTTGACCGTGGTTATTATAAAAAAATCGTGGTTCTTGATCCTGCAGGCAAAGTCTTGCTGCACATGGAGCTGGGAGCCGGCAAAGACAATGTGCCTGCATGGCTACCTGCCCTGTTTGACTTGCAGACTCCGCCGGGCGAGGCCTTCATTTCTTCTGGCTGGCGTCAATTGGGCAAGGTTGTCGTGGTCAGCCACCCGGCCTATGCTTACGACTACCTGTGGCGCTCGATGCGGGAAATGGCTTTGTGGATGTTTGCCATGTATCTGGTGGTCTGGGGCCTGACCGTGGTCTTGCTGAGGATTATCCTGGGGCCGCTGGAAAAAATCGAAGAAGTTGCGATTGCCATACAGGCCAAGAATTTTCGCCGTATTGAAGTCGTGCCACAAACCCGCGAGTTGCAGCGTGTAGTGGTCGCCATGAACCACATGACAGAACGTATTTCCAGTCTGCTCGATGAAGAAATCGCCAGGGCAGAAAATTTCAGGCGCGAAGCTTTTATCGACAAAGTCAGTGGTCTCGAAAACCGTCATGGTTTTGACTTGCGCTTCAATCACTTGCTGTCAGAAGAAGGGCGCTTTGAAACTGCCGTCATCTTTGTGCTTGAGTTCGATGGCCTCAAAGAATACAACCACCAGCACGGTTATCAGCAAGGCGATATCCTGCTGGCCGATGTGGCGACGGTGGTTGCAGAAGTGTTCAGCAAATATAGCAATATCCTCGGTCGCATAGGCGGTGCCTCTATCGCAGCGGTTTGTATCGATATCGATCAAAAGACCATGCAGTTGCTGGTAGATGCATTGCAATACCGCCTTAACCAGGTATTGCTGCGTGCCTCGCGCCAGGTCAGCCTGGCTGCCGGCGCCCTGGTATTTGGCCCTGCGCAAACGCGTGGTGACATTTTCTCCCGGGCTGACCTGGCGATAGAAGTCATGCGCCAGGCTGGCAATGGCCAGATCAGCCTGACCCCTATGGAAGACAGCGAAGCCGTGATTGCCGGTTCGCATGGCTGGCGTACGCTGATTCACGATGCCCTCGCAGACCACCGCTGGGTCTTGTTTGCCCAACCCGTTATGCGCCTGCAATTGCGCCAGCTTGTCCATCATGAAGTTTTTTCGCGTTTGCTTGATACCCAGGGCAATCTGGTTCCGGCTAACCAGTTTTTACCCATGGCCTTGCGTCACCAGCTCATGCCTGAAATAGATCAGGCGGTAGTTACCCTGGTCATGGAAATGCTGCAAAAAAATCGCGGCACCTATAAAAATATCGCCATCAATGTGTCGCTGCAATCGATGGAGAGCAAAGAGTTCTGTGAATGGTTGCAGGCGCGCCTGAAATACTCGCCAGAGCTGGCGGCTTTGCTGTCAGTTGAGATCAGTGAATTTGCCTGCGCCAGAGACCATGCCGTGACCAGGAAATTTGTCAGTGTCTTGCGCGAATTAGGTGTGCGTTTTGGTGTTGATCATTTTGGTCTCGACCCGCATGCCCTGAACTTTATCCGCGAAGTACCGCCAGACTATATCAAGCTTGATGGCGGCCTGGTGCAGGAAGTTGCCACGAATGACAACAGCCATGCCCACTTGCGCGCCATCGTCAAATTCGCGCAATCCCTGGGCATACCCCTGATAGCCCAGAATGTGGAAAGTGAAGCATCGCTGCAATTACTGATCGCAGATCAGGTCGAATGTGGGCAGGGCTTTTATTTTGGCGCCCCAGAAAAGATAGTGGTGGCCGAGGCAGGATAAGCGAAGGGTTTCGTCAGGGCTTACTAAAAACTGCTCACATGCGTTTTTCTTTTTCCATCTTCTCTATCAACTCCTTCCACAGGCGCACAGTTGATGCGCCACCCTTGCGGGTATTGCCGCTGGCCAGCCACAGATCTTCGTCATTAAAGCTATACACAGGCACCAGGTCACTGCGGGCTGAGCCCGGCTGTATTTCATCGACGAGATTGTCGAGTATCCAGGGTTCGGCGGCAGGCGTTGGATAGTAGGCCAGCACCATGTGCGTCTCACCTATGCGGGTCGCCCTGACATAGGTAATGCGCAGACGCTCTGCCGGTATGCCCAGGTCTTTCAGCGTCATGTACTTAGCAATCGCATAGTCTTCACAATCACCACCCCAGGATGCGATAAATTCTACCGGGGTAGCCCAATAATCATTGACGCCCCAGTGTTCCTGATCACTGAAGTAGGGGACGCGGTTATAAAAATCATTCACCTGCCGCAAGACCGGCATTTCATAAAGCCCGTCGGCAGAGCGTGCTGCATTTTTGGCAAAGTCCTTGCCCGCAGTGGCTTTGATCTTGTTGACGGCAATTTGCATTTGCGTCAGCCGACGTGGCCCTTCAGCACCAAAGCGTTTGTGCACATGCTCAATCAGACCTTGCGAAAAATCCACCAAACCAGATACCACTGCCGGGCTCATGAGGCCCAGCAGCAAAAACAGGCTGGCAGCGATTTTCGCATCCTTACTGCGCATGGGTGGTTGATCTGGTAAGCATGGACAAGAGCAACAGTGTAGCTGTTTCTAGTGCCGCAATACCCGGATTTGTGGCTTTAAAAATTGTCAGATGAAAATTGTTAGAATAGGTCATCTCCCTCCTCAAGGAAAAACCATGTCAGAAAGCCAGCAAAACTGGATAGATTTACGCAGTGACACCGTCACCCGACCTACTCCTGCCATGCGTGAACTCATGCATACCGCCGAACTCGGTGATGATGTGTATGGGGACGACCCCACAGTCAATCGCCTGCAGGCATATGCCGCCGACCTGTTTGGCTATGAAGCTGCCCTGTTCGCGCCATCCGGCACACAAAGCAATTTGCTGGCCCTGCTCGCGCATTGCGCCCGTGGTGATGAATACATCGTCGGGCAGGAGGCGCACACCTATAAATATGAGGGTGGTGGTGCCGCCGTATTGGGCAGCATACAACCACAGCCCCTGACTAACCAGGCAGATGGCAGCATAGCCCTGGACGATATCGCCAATGCCATCAAGCCTGACGACTTCCACTTTGCCCGCAGCCGTTTGCTGGCGCTGGAAAACACCATAGGCGGCAAGGTACTGCCACCTGACTACATACAAGCTGCCACCAGCCTCGCCCATGAGCGCGGCCTGGCCACCCATCTGGATGGCGCACGCATATGCAATGCCATCGTCAAGCTGGGCATCAGCCCCAGGCAGGCGGTACAGGGTTTTGACAGTGTCTCGGTCTGTTTGTCCAAGGGCGTGGGTGCACCAATAGGTTCTGTACTGTGTGGCAGTCATGACTTGATCAATCAGGCCAAACGCTGGCGCAAGATGCTGGGTGGTGGCATGCGTCAGGCCGGTATGCTCGCGGCTGCCGGTTTGTATGCGCTGGAACATCATATCCCGCGCCTGGCAGAAGACCATGCCAATGCAGAACGCCTGGCGAATGGCTTGCGCCAGATCAACGCCTTGCAAGTGCAGACGCCACAAACCAATATCGTCTATGCCGACCTGCCCGCAGCTGCCTGTGCCGGGCTGGCAGAACTTTTGCACAAGAATAGCATCCTCGCCAGGGTGACCCCGCATATGCGTATGGTCACCCATCTCGATGTCTCGGCTGTCGAAATCGATAAAGTGCTGTCTGTATTTCAGGCTTACTTCAGCAAGCATCCCAGCGTATCGTCTATCTGACATCCTGCATGGGGCTGTACAGGATGATGCGGCTGATATGCAGGCTGTTCTGGTTTTCACATAGCCTGGCGTGATCCACATAGGGCAGGTTATTCAAACCCTGCCCCAGATTGCTTTGCGGGTATTTGGTCTTGATGATGACATTGAACAGGCTCAGGCACTGGTGCAAGTGACGGTGCCTTGCCTGAGAGAGATTTTCCAGGCTAAAGCTGACCGTGTTTCTGTCGTGTGCCTGTCCCGGTTTCTGTTTTACCGATACCGGGAAAGAGACACTATTATTATTCTCGGTATTGGTGATGGTTTGCAGCCAGCTACGGCTAGCCGCATCATACACAATGCGGCAGCTCAGGATATCGCCAGGTTTGACTGGCATGCTGGGCCCACCAAAGCAGGTTTGCGCAGTTTTTTGTTGGCCGCCTGCATGCACATACTGACCACACACCCACCATCCCGCATGGTCACCAGGGCCAGATGCGGAGCTGGCCGGGCTGTAGCTGAGCACTGCCTGCAAGCCACCATCCATGTTTTCAACATTATTATCCTGACCAGGCCGCAGGCAGGGCCACAGATAGGCATGTGCCTGTTCACTGCTCAGAAAAGGGACTTGCAACTGCGCTTGTACTGAAACCCAGTTATTGCCAGGGGCTGCGGTAATGCTCAGTTTGCTGTCCGGCGCTGCCGGTTTTTCAAAGCAGTCGGCTCCTGGCTCTGCATGCAATACAGGTGTCCCGGAAAAGAAGATTACATCGCCCGCATGCAAAACATAATGGTGATACATGATGGCGTAATGTTTGACGTAAAAGAAAAAACTGATGCGGTCATCTGTTGCCGCAAATGCCTTGGCTTCTGCCAGCGTCATGCAAGACATGCGGCAAACTTCCAGCTCCTGGCTGGCTTCATCAAGCACCGCCATGCCGCTGATACGCTGCCATTGCAGGCCGGGCTCTTCTGGCGCAAAAATAACCAGAGGATCAATGTCATCAGAGGCGAGTAATTTTTTTTCTGTCATCATTTTTTATCCTGATTTTGTCAGATGCCTGCATTATTTTTTTATCGTGCTTCACCTCAAAGCACTCGTGCCATCAACTTGCATTGCCATCACTCTTGCGGCGGTGATAATGCGTTTTCATCCCTGCTGCCAATGGTGCTGGCTTGTCCAGTTTGCGTCTGTCAAAGCCGGTTCTGGCACCAGAAAAAAGATTGCGGAAACTCTCTACAGCAGCCTCCTCCTCAGCCTCGCTAGGCGTATGTTCGCCAAACAGATTTGCTTGCAACCTCAGCATCGGTGGCAGGCAATCCTGGAAAAGCGCAAAGTCTGCAACAGGATCAAGTTTCAATAACATCTCTGCATTCACGAATTGCTGTGCGGGCTTCATACGTGACTCCTGGAAGAATATAGGCATGGCTGGTTGCTCCGGATTATTTGCAAAACAGGGCGTGCTGCATCATCCCCAGGTCCAGCATGTCTTGCGCGGTCCTGCCCGGCTTGACAGCAGATTTGCGGGCCGGTGTGATGGGTGTGGCTGGTGTGATTGGTGTGATTGGTGTGATTGGTGTGGCCGGGACTGCTGACTGTGCTTCGGCCACGGTGTCGTTTTTCTTTTCTGGTTTCAGGCTGACCGTGGTGGACCAGGGTGTATCTTTTGATGCCCAGGTCGTGGCCCACAATGCATATGGCACTTCCAGCACTGAGGGTGCCGGTTCTGGCAAAGGGCGCAAACGCAAGTGGGTAGAAGTGTGCACAGCTGCCGACCAGGCGGCATGCGGGTCTTGTGGGCGGGTCACTGGTAGCTGTGTCACCGTCCCTATGCTGGACCAGCCCCAGCTAAGCCTGGCGCGTTCTACATTTTTTTGTATCAGTACACCGCGGGTTTCATTGTAATAAACATCGTCTGTCAGCAAGCGCATGGCAATATTGCGCGCCAGCCTGGCCTTCAGGGCCATTTTGCTGAGCAGCATGAATAACAGCAGATTAAGAGCAACTAACAAGATTTCAGTCGTGGGCATGGCGATCTCCTTCAGGGGGCAAGTACGTTCACTTGCGCAATGCATGCCTGTTTGCAAACGCCGTGCCAGCATGCCTTCCCTAGGGAGAAGCCTGTTTTTCAGACCCAATTGACATGTAAAGCATACAAATTTACATTGGCGCTTTACACTGTCGCTTACATTCAAGTAAGAGCTTCGCTGCAAACACAATGACCGATACCGACTACACCCTGACCTCACCCCTGGCTAAACTGGCCGACAATGCGTCTGCCCTGCTGGGTCTGACTATCATCTGGCACCCGGACAGCCAGCGCATAGGTGAACAGTTCATGGCCAGCAACCCTGACGGCCAGGTCGAGATCAACCGTTTCCTGCCGCTATTCCGCCATCCCGGTAAAGACGGCCTGCCGCTAGGCTATGGCGGCATCTCGCGTGACCCTGTGCGTATCAGCCGCGATGCCGGTGACAACGTCCTCATCACACCACCTGCCAGCCGCATGGTGGTTGAGGTCAATGGAGCAGAGATCAGCGCACCCGTGGCACTCAGCCGTGAGCAGATAGAAGCAGGCGTCATCCTCGGCCTGGGCCGCGCCATTGTGATTTGCCTGCACTGGATGCGCTGCCTGCCCAAGCATAATCCTGCGCTGGGTTTCATAGGCGTAGGTAGCGCCGCCATCGTCGCCCGCGACCAGATACGCCAGGTCGCCGGCACGGAGCTGCCCGTCTTGTTACTCGGTGAAACCGGCACCGGCAAAGAAATCGCCGCCCGCGCCATCCATGCCTATGGCAAGCGAGCCAGTGCAGAACTGGTCAGTGTCAACATGGCAGCCTTGAATGAAGCCCTGGCCGCTGCCGATTTGTTCGGTGCCGTCAAAGGCGCCTACACAGGCGCACAAAACGCCCGCAAAGGCCTGTTTGCCGAGGCAGAAGGCGCAACCCTCTTCCTCGATGAGATAGGCAACACCCCGGGCAGCATACAACCCATGCTCTTGCGCGTGCTTGAGAGCGGCGACTACCGCCCGCTAGGTGCCCAACAAGATCAAAAGTCCAGCGCCCGCCTGATTGCCGCGACCGACCAGGATTTATATAGCGAAGGTTTCAACCAGGCCTTGCTACGCCGTCTCGAAAGCTTCATCATCCACCTGCCACCGCTACGCGCCCGCCGTGAAGACATAGGTGTCTTGCTACTGCACCTGCTCAGCAATAGCAAACTGCAAAATGACATAGGCACCAGCCTGCCGGTGGCACTGGTCAGCGAATTTGCCAATTACGACTGGCCAGGCAATATCCGCCAGTTGTCCCACGTCCTGCGCCGCGCTCTGCTGGCCCTGCAACTCGGTGAGGTGCCACAACTCGCCAGCCTCGTCAAAACCACCCACCAGGCGCAATCCAGCGTGGCACAGGCCAGCATAAGCACAGACAGCAAAATCCTGCAGCCAGCGACACCCCGCAAAAAATTGGCCGAACTCAGCGATGAAGACGTCCTGCGCGCGATGGAAAACAACGACTGGTATATACAGGGAGCAGCACAAGAACTCGGCGTCTCACGCCCGTCGATGTACAAGCTGCTCGACAACCACAGCCAGATACGCCGGGCTGAGCAGATACCCACAGAAGAAATTCGCCAGTCACTGGAAACCAGTGCTGGCGATGTAGAGGCTTGTGCTGCTTTATTGAAAACGCCTAGCGAGGCGTTGAGGCGGTATTTGAAGGTGATGGGTAAGTTGTAAACTCACATTATCCACCACCGCCTCCTGCAGTTACATCAACCTCAGGATCGGGCAGGTAGAAAAACTCTGAGCTTACGACATTGCCAGAAGGATCTATAAAGTCCGCGGTAAATGAAATGGTAAAACCCCAAAAACCAAGACTGTCGTCAGATATGGCAATTGTTACGCCATCTACGGGACATAAAGTTTTTGCTGTACCGACGGGAGCTTCTTTGCCATCACTTAATATGCCCTTGCAAATTGCAATGAAGGCGCTAGCCGTAACAGTTACCGTATTATTTGGATCGCTCGGCTTTCCTTGGAAATTGAACGTTACGGTATCTCCAACTTTAAGGATGCGTTTATTGTTGATTTGACTTCTTGGTGGCTCTGGAGTGAATTTTCCTATGGCTGAAACAGTGGCACGACTTTGCGGGTCACCTTGATTAAAGAGCGTTGTAAAGATGTAATTTACTGGTGGGACTGGATCACTCATATTCAAACTTTCAAATGATTGAACAAAACAAATAAGCATGCTTACCCATGATATACATGCAGGCCATTTCCATAATCGAGCACAATAGATTAAAGAAAATTTTACTTCGTAAACACGTCAGCAAAATCTGTTCCAGGTTATTTTGACTGGTTATTTATTATTTTTGTGTATCTAGGATCTCGTCTTAAACTGATTAGGTCGGGCTCGGATTCTAATGATTTTATCGAATAACCATACTCTATTGCTTTGCCTATTTCCTCAATTGCTGCATCTCTTTGACCAAAAAGCTCATAAGTCATACCTGCACGAAAATGTACATTTGAATCTTTGGGACCAAGCTTGAGAGCACGTTGCATATATTCTGTTGATTTTTCTTTGTCACCAATTCGAGCTGAATAGAGACTAAAGCGAGAGGCTAGAGAAATATCATTTGGACTAGCTTGTACACGTGGTGCAAGTAAATCACGGGCCTTTTCGTATGTTTTTTTTGCTTCACTTTCTTTTCCGGGGATCCAACGTAAAGTATCTCCTAAGTTAGCCCATGCCCAATATATTTCTGGATTACCTTTATCGGGGGATATAGCTGCCTCAAATGCTTCTGCTGCTTCGACATATTTACCATTTTTGAATAATGCGAGGCCTAAATTTGAATATAGATACGCACTTGGCCGGATTAATAGTCCTTGCTGAAGAATCTCCATCGCCTCAACATCACGGTTTTGCTTAACTAAAACATTACTAAGATTCGCATACGGAATGACAGAGTCAGGCTGTATTTTTATACTCAATCTAAAAAAATGCTCTGCCTCTGTGTATTTGCCTTGCTCATAATTGGCAATGCCTAATTCTTCAGCGAACAGCCTTTCATGTGGGAATTTATCAAGTCCTGATGAAGCATATTTTTTTGCCTCGTCAAATCGTTTCATTTTTCTTAGGACATTAACTCTTCCGTAAATGGCAAAAATATTGTCGGGATCAAGCGTTAATGCTTTTTCATAAGTATTTAAAGCTAGTTCTTTTTTACCTGATTGAGCCTGCACACGAGCAATCGCAATGTGACTGAGAGCTAACTTATCATTGAGCTTCAAAGCTTGTTGTGCGCTGGCTCCAGCTTTTTGCAGTAACACTTCATCCTGCTTATCACTGTCATACCTATATGTGTAAATAATCGATAGGCCCGCAACTGCAGCGGCATGCATGGGGTTACGTTTCAAAATCGCTTCGAAGTTTGCTTCCGCTGCATCAAGACTACCAGGTCTGTCAAACTGTTTTAGTGCTTCTAGCCCCTGCTTCATTGTCAAAGCTTCCGAAAACGGCTTTAAAGACATCTTGTCCATTTCAAGATAAGGCACAGCCTGCCAAGCCCCATACCCCAGAGCGACAACGATGGCACTGACGATAGCAAAGCGTTTCGGCGCACTCAGCGCCTTCCATCCTTTGTCCGGAATGCTGCTTACATTCCCAGCACCTCCTGCGGCCACAAGCACCGGCCCACTCACCAGCCCACGCAATTGCTCATACACCTGCTGCATGCTACCCAAACGTTTGTCCGTCTGCCGCGCCGTCATTCCCAGCACCAGCTTGATCAACTCTGGTTTGCATCCTCGTGGGAATTCCCAAGTGTCAGAATTCGATTGCATCAGGGCGGCGGCCAGGGCCAGGCCGCTGGCGTTGGCGAAGGGGCGCTGGCCGGTCAGGGTTTCGTAGAGAATGACGCCGAGGGCGTAGATGTCGCTCTGGGCGCTGGCCGGGTTGCCCATCATGCGTTCCGGGGCCATGTAGGCTATCGTGCCTTGGGGGTCGAGCTGGCTCATGGATGTGGTGGCTTGTGCATCGGTTTTTGATGCGAGGCCAAAGTCGAGTATGCGGACTTTGCCGTCGGGTTCGACCATGAGGTTCGACGGTTTCAGGTCGCCATGGATGAGGCCGCTGGCGTGGGCCTCTTGCATGGCTTCAGCGACCTGGCTGATGATGTTGATGGCTTGCTGTTCTGGCAGCGGCTGCTGCGGATTTTGTTGCAGCAATTGCTTGAGGGTCAGGCCGGGCACCAGTTCCATGACGATGGAATGGCTATTGTCCTCATCTTCAATGGCAAAAATCTTTACGAAGGCAGGGTGCTTCAGCGACGCAGCCAGGCGGGCTTCCTTGAGCAGGCTACTGGTCTGGATTGCGCTTCCTACACCTTCTGTTGCTTTGAGTTGTTTGAT
The DNA here is from genome assembly GCF_049340245.1 of Undibacterium sp. TC4M20W. NCBI lineage: Bacteria > Pseudomonadati > Pseudomonadota > Betaproteobacteria > Burkholderiales > Oxalobacteraceae > Undibacterium > Undibacterium sp. TC4M20W. Next base: position 451,861 of record NZ_JBMPPI010000001.1, on the reverse strand, counting down.
GGCGACAGGGCGGCAGAGTTTGCTGTCCCAGGCTTCATGGACTTGCCCAAAGCCGCCTTCACCCAGACGTTTTTTGAATTCGTAGTGTCTGAGGCTGACGCTTACTTCCTCTACTCCAGTATTGTCGTTGCTAGCCAGATTGGTATTTTGCATGGGTTTCTTGCATGGTTATTATTTTTTGCCGCAATTGTTCGATGTGCAGCTATCTATCCATGCAAGATAGTTGCTAGTCGTAACAAGATGTAACGGCAATAATATAGCGAACTTTATTACAAAACTGTGTACTCACAGTGACAAGCCAATCTATTTTATATGTAAATGACATGTTAATTGATAGTAATTTACATGTAAAAATCCCGCTTGCACAGTCTCTACGGGGCGGGAACGGTGGGGTGGAAATTAAATTGTTTGTTCTGGCTTGATGATGCTGACTTGCCCTTTGAGCATTTCTATCAATTCAGCTTCAAAGCTGGCAGCGAGTTTTTGTTTAAGGCTGATGCTGATGGTGGCTGATTCGGTATAGGCCAGCCCGGTGACGCTGGCGGTGAATTTATCGCACAGGCGGCGTACATGGGATTCGTCGGCATAGGCGCAGACGATGTCCCATTCAAGCATGTATTCAACTTCGGTCAATTCTGCGAGCTTGAAGGCGTCGGAGATGGCCTGGCCATAGGCACGGGTCAGGCCGCCTGCACCGAGCTTGATGCCACCCCAGTAGCGCACGACTACGGCCAGCACATTGGTGACGTCCTTGTGTACCAGTACGTTATACATGGGCTTGGCGGCGGTGCCCGATGGCTCGCCGTCATCATCGAGTCCAGAATCACCCGTACAGATCAGTGCCCAGCAGACATGCACGGCGTCCGGGTGTTGTGCCCGTATCTGTGCCAGTTGCTGGCGTGCTTCTGCGCGACTGTTGAGTGGGTACAACTGCCCCAGAAAACGGCTTTTCTTGATTTCAATCTCGGCAAAAGCAGGGGCGGCGAGCTGGTACATGGGGTGCTGGATGGGGGAAAACCGCTATTTTGGCGGCTAATCGGACTTGGGTATACATAAACTGGATAAACTGCATAAACCGTTCTTTCGTTAACCTGAAATACTCGGGATGTCTGATATACATCAAGCAGCTTTGTCCACATGCGCTTTATCTTTCAGCTTTGGGTATTTCATACCGGAGCAGCTGCATGTCTACTCCCCATTTAAACGCTATCCCTGGTGACTTTGCTGACATTGTCCTGATGTCTGGCGACCCTCTGCACGCCAAGATGATTGCTGACCACTGGCTTAGCGATGCCTTGCTGGTCAATACAGCGCGCAATATGCTGGGCTATACCGGCTGGTACCGCGACAGGAAAATTTCTGTGCTCGCACATGGCATGGGCATACCCTCGATCAGTATTTATGCGACTGAGCTGATACGCCACTATGACGTCAGGAAACTCATACGACTGGGATCATGTGGTGCGTTGCGGACAGACATGCAACTCGGTGATGTCATCGTCGCCATGGGCGCCAGTACCGACAGCAAGGTCAACCGCATGCGCTTCATGGAGCATGATTTTGCAGCGCTTGCTGATTATGGTTTGCTGGCCAAGGTAATGCAGACTGCGCATTGCCTGCAAAAGCCTGTCAAGGTGGGCAATGTATTTTCTGCTGATCTGTTTTACAGCGTGCAGCCGCAGCTTTTTGACATCATGGAAAAAATGAAGATACTGGCGGTGGAGATGGAGCTGGCAGGTCTGTATTCAGTAGCCGCCGAACATGGCGTGCAGGCCCTGGGTTTGTTGACGGTGGGAGATCATTTGCGCAGCGGTGCTGGCATGACCCCAGAGCAAAGGCAAAACAGTTACAGCGACATGGTGGAAATTGCGCTCGAAAGCTGTTGTGCCTGCGATTGATGAACTTGCAAGCCCTACTGGATGACGAAGTTTTCAAAAAATACGTCAGTCACGCCATCGTGTTCTTTGAGATCCAGGGTTTTATTGACACCATTCTTGATTTCTTCCATCAACTGGTGCTTGCCTTCCAGGCTTTGCAATTGTTCGCCGTCCTTGCTACTAAGCAGCAGGATCAGAGTATGCCTGACCTTGGGCATGAATAATTTGATCTTGTCGTTGACTTCTGCATTGGCGATTTGCAAGGCCATGCTAAGTTGCAGGTAGCGCTCGGTAGTGGAGAGGTTAACCACAAATGCCTCCAGTTTGGCAGTGGAGCCGCCACCAGAAGCGCTGGCACTGCCGCCAGAATTGGCCAAAGCCATGCCAGAAGACAGGCTGAGTACGAGGCAAAGCAGGAATGGGTATAAATGTTTTTTCAGCATGATGGCTTATCTTTTGCAAATGTTTGCTCAGGAAAAATCACTATTTTTCAATAGCTTACCGCAATGCAATAAAACATACTGTTAAACAACTTGAAGCCGCCAGGTAGATAGTTACAGTAGTTTTATTTGCAATAAGCCTGTCTGAATAACAAACAGGCTTATGCAAATTACATACCGGGTGTTGGTCGGCCTTGGCCGTCTGATAGTTTATACGCTCAAAGGCTTGTAACGGATGCGTTTTGGTTTTGCACCTTCTTCACCCAGACGTTTTTTCTTGTCGGCTTCATATTCCTGATAGTTACCATCAAAGAAGCTGACTTGAGAGTTGCCTTCAAACGCCAGGATGTGGGTGGCGATACGGTCGAGGAACCAGCGGTCATGCGAAATCACCATGACGCTACCGGCAAATTCCAGCAAGGCATCTTCCAGCGCACGCAGGGTTTCCACGTCCAGATCATTTGACGGTTCATCCAGGAGCAAGACATTGCCGCCTTGCAGCAGGGTTTTGGCCAGATGCAGGCGGCCACGCTCACCACCAGACAGGTTGCCAACGATCTTTTGCTGGTCACCGCCCTTGAAGTTGAAGCGGCCCAGATAAGCGCGGGATGGCATTTCAAAACGGCCTACGGTCAGAATGTCGGCGCCGTTTGCCACGTCTTCAAACACGGTCTTGGTATTGCCAAGGTCTTCACGCGATTGATCTACCAGTGAGATTTTTGCTGTCTGGCCCAGTACTACTTCGCCACTGTCCGGTGTTTCCAGACCCTTGATCATCTTGAACAAGGTCGATTTACCGGCACCGTTAGGGCCGATGATGCCGACGATAGCTCCAGGAGGAATCTTGAAGCTCAGGTTATCAATCAGCAGACGGTCACCAAAGGCTTTGCTGACGTTCTTGAATTCGATGACTTCATTACCCAGGCGCTCGGCCACAGGGATGAAAATCTCCTGGGTTTCATTGCGCTTCTGGTATTCGTGTTCGCTCATCTCATTAAAGCGGGCCAGACGCGCCTTGCTCTTGGCCTGACGCGCTTTCGGATTCTGACGCGACCATTCCAATTCTTTTTGCAGCGCTTTCTGGCGCGCAGATTCTGTCGCTTCTTCCTGCTTCAGGCGGGCTTGCTTTTGATCCAGCCAGGAAGAGTAATTGCCTTTCCATGGAATACCATGACCACGATCCAGTTCCAAAATCCATTCAGCCGCATTGTCAAGGAAGTAGCGGTCATGGGTAATCGCCACGACGGTGCCAGGGAAGCGCAGCAGGAACTGTTCCAGCCAATCGACGGATTCAGCATCCAGATGGTTGGTCGGTTCATCAAGCAAGAGCATGTCTGGCTTGGACAGCAACAATTTGCACAGGGCGACACGGCGTTTTTCACCACCGGACAAGACGCCTATCTTGGCATCCCATGGTGGCAGGCGCAGCGCATCGGCAGCCATTTCCAGTTGCAGTTCTACATTGTCGCCTGCAGATGTAGAAATAATCGCTTCCAGACGTGCCTGTTCATTGGCCAGTGCATCAAAGTCAGCATCTTCTTCGGCATAGGCGGCATACACTTCTTCGAGCTTGGCCTTGGCTTCAAACACTTCGCCCAGCGCAGATTCAACCGCCTGGCGCACGGTTTGTTCCGGGTCCAGTTGCGGTTCTTGTGGCAGGTAGCCAATGTTCAGGTTGGGCATGGGTACTGCTTCGCCCTGTATGTCCTTGTCTATGCCTGCCATGATTTTGAGCAGGGAAGACTTGCCTGAACCATTCAGACCCAGCACACCTATCTTGGCGCCAGGGAAAAAGGAGAGGGAAATATCTTTCAGAATCTGGCGTTTCGGCGGGACGATTTTGCCGACGCGATTCATGGTATAGACGTAATTGGCCATTTTTCTTGAATTTTCATGGGAATAAGAATGCCTGCAAGGATACCTCAAGCAGGCGCAGGACGGAATATTTCATCCAATATAAGTCAGGCTGCTTTGCAAGTGAGAGAGCCAGACAGCCCCAGGCCTTATTCTCATTTTTGTGCTCCGCAACAAAACTTGAGCTAGCTCAAGTCCCTGTAGTCAGTGTGGATTTACACTTTATTCATCCCTGTTGACTGTCAAGAAAAGGAAATAAAAATGAAAAAATTAGTAATTGCTCTCTCCCTCGTCGCTATCGGTTTTACCGCCAGTCAGGCAATGGCCGAGGAACAAAGTCCATGGCAAGTGCGTGCCCGTGTCGTCAATATCGACCCTGCCAATAGTTCTGACCCTGTGGGTGGCGTAGGCGCCGCAGACCGTATCACAGTCAGCAGTAAAGAAATCCCTGAAGTCGATATCACTTATTTTTTCACACCAAACTGGGCGGCTGAATTGATACTGACTTATCCGCAAAAACATGATGTCATGCTTGATGGTGCCATCATCGGTACCTTCAAACATTTGCCACCAATTTTGACAGCGCAATATCATTTTGCACCTGGTTCAAAAATCAGCCCTTATGTTGGTGCAGGTGTTAATTACACCCGCATCTCTGATGTGAACCTGCTCAAAGGCGCGGGCGGTCTGGACAGCAACAGCTTCGGTCTGGCCATACAGGCTGGTGTCGATTTCAAACTCGACAAAAACTGGTCTTTGAATCTGGATATCAAAAAAGTGCAGATACGCAGTGATGTGACGATCAGCGGTGCCAAAGTCAGTGCAGTAAAAGTTGATCCCTGGTTGTTAGGTGTCGGCGTAGGTTACCGTTTCTAAGCCAGAATAATTGCCGGTAATGATGTGATCCCCTTCCATGAAGGGGATTTTCATTTGGGCAAAAGATTTTCCCCGCCATCACTGTGCTAATTCGCACACCATCGTTCGCTGGCGAACGATGCCGCTGCACTACTCTTTCCTTTTCTTGCTGTTGAAATCTTCCAAGTAGTTGATTTTAAATAGTTAAATTAAAACTCATGAAGCAGGCACGACCCTTGCAAACCTGATCTGGCAATTTACTCATTTCAGGTTTTAACATGGATCAGGCTCTCAGCCAGGACACACTCAAAAATCGCAGGCGCAAGACTATCTTGCTGCTTGTTGCTGCTGCGATTTCTGTCACAGGTGCGGCATGGACTGTGAACCGGCTTATCAGCCCCGGTGTCAGCCTGGGTGAGATACGCGTGGGCGAGGTGCGTGTAGGGGCTATCGACAATACCATCAACGCGGCAGGCGTCGTCATCCCTGTTCATGAAGAACAACTATCCAGCCCCAACCAGTCACGTATCAGCAAAGTCATTGCCAAGGCTGGCCAACAAGTGCGCGCCGGTGAATTAATGATGGTGCTGGATGACCACAGCATACGCCTGGCAATCGACAATTTGCGTGAGCAGGTTTCCCAGCAAGAGATCAAGGGACAATTGCTGGCGATGGAAATGGAATCCAATCTCAAAAAAATTACCAGTGAAATTGAATTGCTGGAACTGGATTTGCAGAGCAATAAAGTCAAACTTGCACGCTATCAAAAACTGGGGGCTATAGGCATTACCTCAGCCGTTGATTTGCAGGCGGCAGAACTGGCCGTCAAACGCAATGAAGTGCAATTGCGCCAGCATAAAGAGAGTTTGAACGATACCCGACGTACCACGCAAAGCAATGTAGAGGCAGCACGCCTGCAAAAGTCCATTTACCAGAAGCAGATGGAAGCGCAGCAAAGGCTGCTGGAACAAACCCAGGTCAAAGCACCGTTTGACGGCTTGCTGACATGGATGCTGGCCGACGAAGGTGCCAGCCTGAATACCGGGCAACTGATCGCCAAGGTGTCTGAGCTAAACAATTTCAAGGTAGAAGCCACGGTCTCTGATTTTTATGCGCGTTACCTCAGTCCCGGTCAAAAAGTGCGGGTCGAATACAGTGGGCAAATCATGCCCGGTGAAGTGCAAACCATTTTGCCCGAAATACAAAACGGTACCGTAAAACTCATCGTCGTACTGGACCAGGCAAACCACCCTTCACTGCGACATAAACTGCGGGTAGAAGTGAATATCATCACAGAACAAAAAGCGCGTAGCCTGATTGTTGAAAACGGCCCAGCCATCAGTGGCAAGGGCAGGCAGGATGTGTATGTACTGGAAGATGGCAAGGCAGTAAAACGCAGCGTGGAGATCGGCCTGGGTGACAGCAAGATGGTGGAAGTCTTGCAGGGCGCAAAAGCAGGAGAAAGGCTGGTGATTTCTGATATCAGCAGCCTCAAGCACTTAAACAGTTTCAGAGTGTCGCAATAAACCTAAAGCATAAAAATTGAATAAAAAAGGAAACGATCATGATCAAGCTGGAAAACGTCAGCAAAACCTATCAGACCGATAAAGTCGAAACCCTGGCTTTGCGCGACATTAATCTGCATGTAAAAAAAGGCGAATTTGTTTCCATCATGGGCCCCAGTGGTTGCGGCAAAAGTACGTTGTTAAATTTGATTGGTCTGCTCGACAGACCTGGCAAGGGCAAGATTGCCGTTGATGGTGCAGAGTTGAAATCCTGGCGCGACAAGGAACTGGCCAGCATGCGCAACCGTACCTTTGGTTTTATTTTTCAGAGCTTCCACTTGATCAATGATCTGCGTGTTATCGATAATGTAGAGCTGCCCTTGTTATACCGCTCTTGTAACGCCAAAGAACGTCGCCGTCTGGCAGAAGAAGCGCTGGCCAGAGTAGGACTGTCGGCCCGCATGGATCATTATCCGAATCAATTGTCAGGTGGCCAGCAACAAAGGGTCGCGATTGCCCGTGCCATGGTCGGTCGCCCCAGCATCTTGCTGGCAGATGAACCTACCGGTAATCTGGATAGCCAGATGGGGGCCGAGGTGATGGACATCCTGCTCAAGCTCAGTCATGAAGGTACGACGGTCGTCATGGTTACTCATGATGAGCGCCAGGCCAAACAAGGGGGCCGCATAGTGCGGGTATTTGACGGCCAACTGGTAGCTTAGGAGCAGGCAATGTTAAAGAATTATTTCCAGATTGCCTGCAAGGTGTATATGCGGCGCAAACTCTTCACCGCCATCAATCTGCTCTGCATAGTCTTGACCATGGTGGTCTTGCTGGTGGTGACAGCGCTTTTGCAAGCCACGTTTTTCCCCACCGGTGTAGAAGGCAAGAGCGAGCGGTTTTTACAGATCGGTACGGTCACTCAGGTCAGCAAGAACAGTACGAGGCGAAGCCCACTGGGCTACAAAGTCATTGATCAATATTTGCGCAAGATGAAGACCGTGGAAAAAGTGGCTGCTGTCACTGGTCCAGAGTCTGTGTCTGTCTATCAAAAAGACAGCGTCAATGAAATCATGATGCGCCGCGCTGATGCTGAGTATTGGCAGATACTGGATTTCAAACTCTTGTCCGGGCGTGTACCAACGGAAGAGGATGTCAAGCTGGGGCGCTTCGTCGCAGTCATCAATGAAAGTACAGCAAAAAAAATATTCGGCAGCACAACAGTAGTGAGCCAAAAAATCAACGCCGGTGGGCAGCAGTTTGAAATCATCGGTGTGGTAGAAGACGTGCTGCACATGAATGCTTTTGCAGACATCTGGGTACCCGTCACGACCTTGCCTTCTTCACAGTACCGTGAGCAATATTCGGGTAATTTCACAGTCATGTTGATGGGTAAGAGCGCTGCAGATTTGCCTCTGATCAGAGATGAACTTCTCCAGGTTGTCAAACAAGTCAATGCTGACGAACCCACACATTGGGATCACACTTACATGTGGGCTGACAGCAAGCTGGATTTTTTCGCCAGAGGTATATTGAGTCGCGATGAAGTGCCTGATTCAGGGGCCGCACAATTACTGGCTGGCGTCGTATTTTTCATGTTGCTCTTCATGCTTTTGCCTGCTTTGAACCTGGTCAATCTGAATTCTGGCCGCATCATGGAAAGAGCCGCCGAGATAGGCGTGCGCAAAGCCTTTGGTGCCAGCAACCGTGAACTGGTCAAGCAATTTGTTATGGAAAACATCTTGCTTTGCCTGTTTGGTGCGCTTCTGGGCTTGATGTTCACCAAACTGACTTTGATCTGGCTCAGCAATGCAGACCTGATCCCTTATCTGAAGGTGGATTTAAGCTTTGCCGTGTTTGCCTATGGCTTTGTGATCGCCATCGTGTTTGGTGTTTTGTCCGGTGTTATCCCGGCCTGGAAAATGTCGCGCCTTGATCCTGTGCTTGCCTTGAAAGGAGCTGCATAATGTTTTTTCATATACTCAAGCCCATATGGAAGCGCAAGTTCAAGAATTTATTGCTGAGCCTGGAAATCCTGCTGGCTTTTTGTGTTGTCTTTGGGCTGGCCTTGATGAGTGCCCGTTACTACCAGCTATATCATTTGCCCAAAGGCTTTGTCTATCAAGACGTTTGGTCCGTCAGGATGCTGAGTTCAGGAGAGTCTGACAAAAAAAATGATCCCATCGTGGCCGAAAATTTCCAGCGTAGTCTGTCGGCCTTGCCAGAGGTGGAACAAGTCGGCTTCATCAATTATTCACCCTATAGCAATTCTACCTGGCGCTCGGACTTGTTTTTACCTGACAATAAAACAGGTTTTAAGGTCAACTTGACGGACATGGCTGATGAAACGCCTGTGCTGCTGGGAATGAAATTGCTGGAAGGCCGCTGGTTTTCCAGTGAAGATGAAGGCAGGGCAGAAAAAGCCATCGTCATCAATAAAAAGCTGGCCGACAGCATGTTTCCTGGCAAAAGTGCAGTGGGACAACTGGTGACCGATACTGAACCGGGATCAAAAGAAACCAGATTCCTACGTATCACCGGTGTATTTGAAGATTTCCGCAATAAAGGAGAATTCATGGCACCCACCAATTTTTTCATCAGGCGTGCTTCCCGGGCTGCGGCAGATGAGCGTATGGAGGTGGTACTGATTAAAGTAAAACCAGGTACCTCACGCGCCTTTGAAGAAAAACTGAACCAGCAATTGAAACTCATACGCAGTGACTGGGGTTACAGAATTTCACCCTTGGCCGAGATGCGTAAATCAAAGATGACCGAAGACACCGTCCCATTGATGGTCATCGCAGTTATTGCAGTTTTCTTGCTCATCATGGTTGGTTTTGGTTTGTTTGGCGTGCTCTGGCAAAATACTACGCAGCGTATCCCCGAGATAGGTTTACGGCGTGCCATTGGTGCCAGTAGCAGGCATATCTATCAGCAAATCGTCACCGAGCAATTATTGTTGAGTTCGATTGCCATGCTGGCAGGTATGGTATTGCTGATACAACTGCCACTGACCGGTGTTTTGGGAGAGGCGATCAACTGGGCAGTATTCATCACCGCCACGGTCATTTCCATGGCGCTGATCTATGCGATTTCCACATTGTGCTCCTTATACCCTGCATGGCGTGCCAGCAGGCTCAGCCCGACCGAGGCCTTGCACTATGAATAATATATGCTTGCCAAAGCTTAAAGCGTATAAGATAGTCAGCCTGTTTTCACTCATTGGTAATTGAAGGCCATGCCAGCAGCATTAGCAAATCAACGTATCCTGATCATAGATGACGACAACTCGGTGCTGGTGTCGCTGGCTTTGCTGTTGAAGCAAGCTGGCTATACCAGCATCAGTTGTGACGATGCGCAGCAGGCCATGCAGATACTGGCAACACAAGAGATAGACCTGGTCTTGCAGGACATGAATTTTTCCCTGCAAACTACGGGGGAAGAAGGCCTGGCTTTGCTGGCTGACATCAAACGCCTGTACCCAGCTTTGCCAGTGCTGCTGATGACGGCCTGGGGTTCGATTGCGCTGGCGGTACGTGGCGTCAAACTCGGTGCCACAGATTTTTTTACCAAACCCTGGGATAACACCCAGTTGCAGGAACTGATACGCAGCACGCTGGAGATGGCGCAAATTGCCATGCCCGCAAATGCAGATCGCCAGGCCCTGGACAGGCAGTTTGATTTCAGCGACATCATAGGCGAGCATGCTGAATTGCTGAAGGTATTGGCGACCATAGGCCGGGTTGCCAAAACCAATGCTTCTGTCCTGATACTAGGTGAGAGTGGTACTGGCAAGGAACTCATCGCCGACGCGATACACCGCAACAGTCCGCGCGCTGGCAAAACCATCGTCAAGGTGAATATGGGCGCAGTGACGACGAGCCTGTTTGAGAGCGAAATGTTTGGTCATGTCAGGGGTGCTTTTACCGATGCCAAAAGTGACCGCAAGGGTCACTTCGCCATGGCTAGCCAAGGCAGTTTATTTCTCGATGAAATCGGTGAACTGAACCGCAATGACCAGGTCAAGTTATTGCGGGTATTGCAAAACCAAAGTTATCAGGCTGTCGGGGCCAGCAAGACTGAGCAGGCTGATGTGCGCATTATCTCGGCCACCAACCGCGAACTCGCAGAACTGGTTGCCAGCAATGAATTTCGTGAAGACCTGTATTACCGCCTGAACCTGATCACGATACGCCTGCCACCTTTGCGCGAGCGCCGCAGTGATATCCCATTGTTGGCAAACCGTATGATGGCAAGCCTGGTGCATAGCTATGGCATGCAGCCAGTCAGCCTGGCACCATCCGCATTGAATTGGCTAAGTAGCAGGACCTGGCCAGGCAATATACGCCAGCTCAGGCAATGTCTGGAGCGTACCTTGCTACTGGTGGGCAAGCCTGTACTCGAACAGCATGATTTCCTGTTTGCCGAACAGCATGAAGAAGCACAAGGCCAGGGCATGAGTGCGAGCATGGCTGGCATGACACTCGATCAGGTAGAAAAGCTGATGATAGAAAAAGCCATGGAACAGCATGGTGGCAATATCACCCGCGTCGCCAAGGCCTTGGGCCTGAGCAGATTTTCACTGTACCGCAGGCTGGAAAAACATCAGATCACTGTTACTGAAGATGATGATGGGAATGAGGTAAAGCAATGAGCCTGAAGCGGCGCTTGCTGGCTTATCTATTCATAGTCCATGGTATTTTTCTGGGCCTGGCTTTCAGCTTTTACCTGAGCCAGCCCTTGCTCATTATCTGTTTTGAATTAGGTCTGGCTTGCAGTCTTGCCCTGGGCATTTATCTGGTCAACAAAGTTTTGCAACCCCTGGATTTTGCCCAGCAATTTCATGATCTTTTGCAAGATGAGAATTATGCCAGCCGCATCAAACCGGACAGTAACAAGGAAGTCAATGAGCTGGTCATGCTGTTCAACCGTATGCTCGAAGCGCTGTATAAAGAAAGGCTGGAACTCGGTGAGCAACGTGGTTTGCTGGACCGCTTGCTGGAAGCGACACCAACTGCAGTCATCGTATTTGATTTTGACGACAAGATCAGCCTGATGAATGCCAGTGCCCAGAGCTTGTTGGGTAGTAAGGACCTGGCAGGAAGGAGCTTGCCGCAGTTGATGCTGGACAGTGATATTTCCGGCAATAACGGGCTGCTTCAACAACTGCAACAGTTGCAAGACCTGTTGCCTGGTGAAAGCGCAGTGTATGGTGATACCGAGGGCAGGCGCTATCGCTGCCAGAGAAGTCAATTCACAGACCGCGGCTTCAAACGAGATTTTTTATTGATCGACGAGATCACGGCAGAACTCGCCAATTCAGAAAAAGCCACTTATGAAAAACTCATACGGGTGCTGGCACATGAAGTCAATAATACCGTGGCAGCAACCGGGTCTGTACTCGAATCATTGCTGTTCTATAGCGGGCAATTGCAGGCTGAGGATGCGCATGATTTTATTACCGCCATCACCGCAGTTAGAAAACGTAATGGCAATCTCGGTGAATTCATAGAGCGCTTTACCCGCGTCGTCAAAATGCCGGAACCTGAATTGAAGCCGCATGACCTGGCCGCCATGCTGGATGGTATTGTTTATTTATACCGCCAGCAATGCAGCGAGCTGGGCATCAGTTTCAACTGGGTAGTGCGTGAAGAACTGCCATTGCAAATGCTGGATGGGCATTTGATGGAACAGGCTTTATTGAACATCGTCAAGAATGCAATTGAAGCTGTTGAAGTGTCCATCAGACAGGGGCAAGAAAAGCCTGGCTATGTCAAGCTCGAACTCAGGCGTGACGCAGATACGCAGGGCATACTGTTATCCATCAGGGATTCTGCCAATCTCTTGTCGGATGTGCCACATGGGCAACTGTTCACGCCTTTCTTCACGACCAAGAAAGGCGGCCAGGGCATAGGCCTGATGTTTGTGCGTGAGGTCTTGAACCGGCATGGCTATAGTCATAAACTCACGGGAAATGAGCAGGGTGAGACCAGTTTTGACATCTTCATCAATGACTGAGACAGGGAAAAGCCAGGCAAAATCAGGAAAATTCTAAGCTCATACGCAAATCTTCTATCCATCCTATAATGCAGCTCCATTCGGCGCATTGTGCCAACTTTTTAGGAGATTTCCATGTCCATTTCCATGTACGCTGCCTCTGTTCCCGTGTTTAACCAGATGCTTGATAGCCTCAGCGATGTCCTGAAAAAAGCTGAAGCACATGCGACAGCCAAGAATATCCCCGCAGAGAATTTCTTGCAGGCACGTTTGTTCCCTGACATGCTGGCATTGACACGTCAGGTACAGATCGCTGCTGACTTCGCCAAGGGTGTAACAGGCCGTCTGGCACAAGCTGAATTACCAGCCTACGAAGACAATGAACAGACTTTCGCAGAATTGCAAGAGCGCATCGCCAAAACCAAGGCTTTCATTGCGACACTGGACGAATCCAAATTTGAAGGTAGCGAAACCCGTAACATCGTCTTGCGCCCAGGTACACCAAAAGAACAGACTTTCACTGGCCAGGCTTATTTGTTGAACTACGGCTTGCCGCAATTCTTTTTCCATGTGACGACGGCATATGCCTTGTTCCGTCATAACGGTGTGGAAATTGGTAAAAAAGATTTTATGGGTCTGCGTTAAGCTATTCTCGTAGGTTGGGCTACGTTTCATCAGCCTAGCGAGGCCCGGCCCAACACTCGGCGTTACAATAACGTATTCGTTTATCAAAGGCCCAGTGTTGGGCTGATACCCCGTAGCCCAACCTACGCCCTCAAACCGGCATGCCGTTTTTTTATGCCGCCACTGCAAAATCCTGCACAGCCTTCTTCAGCCGCAAATTAAACACCAGCAGTGCAATCGAAGTAATCACCCCTATCCCCCCAAACAAACTCCACATCAACATCGGTTGATGCATCTGCCGCGCCAGTACGGTATACGACCATCCCGACAACAGCCCGGCAAACAAATTGCCCAGTGCCATGGAGACAAAGTAATAGCCCATGAACATTGCGGTTTTTCTTTTGGGTGCAATCGCTGCCACGTATTCCTGGCTTTTTGGTGAAGCAATCATCTCGCCCAAAGCAAATACAAACACAGCCATACAGACACTGACGCCGCCAAACAGCAAGGCATTTGACAGCCCTGCCATCCACAGACTGAGGCTCAACACCAATGTGCCCATGACCAGTACGGGCAAGGCTTTCCAGCGCTGCACATACGTGCTGATCGCGATTTGCAATAGTACGACAGCACCAAAATCCAGATTGACGATGTATTCAGGATTGACCTGGCGGTAAGCCTGGCTCCAGTCGATGGCTAGGTTGGCCGCACTGATATGGCCTGCTTGCAAGGCCTGCAAACCAGACTGTAATTCTTCCAGCGGTGGCATGACCTTGTAGTTCACCAGTTCCAGCCGCAAGTGTTCCAGCATCTGGCTGTCGACGCCAGTGCTCACTTTGGCAGCCATGGCTGCCAAAACCTTAGCCAACTGCTCTACATTCACCGCTGCCAGAAAATTCAATGCAGATGGGCTGAATTTTTCTATCATCTGCACCAGATCGCCGGTATCGACAAAGTCACGTATGTACAATGGCAGGGTGATGAAGAGCTGGTTATAGATAGTCCAGAAGCCTGTCATGATAAGCAGGTAAATAACGAATTGTGCATTGCCTATGCGTATGCCTTGCTGGTACCAGTGCTGCTGGTGGCCTGATTTATTCAGCACACTCCAGACCAGGTTGATACCTGCCCAGCCCGCCATCGCCATGAAGTATTGCGCATAACTGATACCACCTTTGGCTGCGACCATAATGCCGATAATGGCTGGCACGACCAGCAGTGCCAGCCTGCCATTGCCAAGTACTTCCTGGGTTTCCAGCAAGACCTGGTGCAAGCTGCGCTGATCAGCGTCGCCTTCGTGGTGTCCGGCATCCTTGTACAGAAAAATCGCGGGTATAAAGTTCAGCAAGATCCAGAATGAAGACATCAGAAATACCATATCCCAACTGATGGCACGCACGTAGCCTGCTACCAGTGGTCCCAGGAAACCACCGACGTTGACCATGGTATAAAACACGCCAAATCCAAGGCCGCGATTTGTGTCATCAGTCGTGCGACCTATGGTACCGACTACGACGGGCTTGAAGCAGGCAGCACCGACAGCGACGGCCAGGAAGGCTGCGCAAAAACCCCAGAAATCATGCACCTGACCCAGCAGGAAATAAGCCGGGCACATGATGCAAAACGCAATCAGGAACATGCGCCGGTAACCATAGCGATCAGCCAGCGCGCCAGTAATCACGGGCAGCAGATACAGCAGGAAAGGGATGATGCCCTGCAAGAAACCACGCTCCTGGTCATTCAAACCAAGACCACCTTGCGAGACCGGGCTGGTCATGTATAAGGACGACAGGGTAAAAAAACCATACCAGGCCAGGCGTTCAAAAATTTCCATGCTGTTGGCGACATAGAAATTTTTATGGAAGGGGCTGCGGCCCGTTGCGGATGTATTTGTGGACATAGGATGAATTAAATTGGCAGCTCAAAAACCTTTGAAGCATGGCTAATAAAGCTATAGCCGTCTTCAAGGATGAGGACATCATCTTCGATACGCACACCGCCGTAGCCGGGTATGTAAATGCCGGGTTCTATGGTGACAACATAGTTGGCTTGAAATACGTCCTGGCAGACAGGGCTGATAAACGGCTGCTCGTGCAACTGTATGCCTACGCCATGGCCGAGACCGGTGCTGGTGTAGGCGGAAAATTCTGAAGCTTGCAAGATATCGCTGGCTGCGGCGCTGGTGATAATGGCTGGCTGACCGGCATGCAGGCTATCGAGTGCAGCCTGTTGTGCATGCAGCACGGTGTCATACATCTTTCTTTGCTGCGTACTGGCCTTGCCCGCAACAAAGCTGCGCGTCATGTCCGAGCGATAGCCGTTGACGACCGCACCAAAATCGATGACGATGAGATCGCCCTCAGTAAGTTTTTTTTCTGAGGGTATGCAATGTGGCAGCGCAGAGCGTGGGCCAAAACCGACTATGCTGGGGAAAGACAGGCCTTCAGATCCCAGTTTTTGCATGCGGTATTCAAGCTCCAGAGCAAAGTCGCGTTCGCTGACGCCTGTGCGTAGCAGAGGCAGGCTGTCATTCAAGGCCTGATCGGCAATTGCTGCTGCTTTACGAATTTGCGCTATCTCCCACTCATCCTTGATCTTGCGTAATTCCTCTACCAGGCCAGTGCTGGCCAGACATGCAATGCCATTCAAATCTTGCGCTATGCCTGACCACATCTGCAAATTGATATGTCCTGCTTCAAACAACAAGTTGCTGATATGTTCTGCGTCCAGCACTTCCCTTATTGCCTGCCCCAGGCTTTGCCGGTCGCGGTTGCGGCAAATGAGTCGGCAATCAAAACATTCTTCTTCTGCCTGTTCGATAAAACGATAATCGGTAATCAAAAATACCTGATCCATCGTGACGATGCCGTATGCAGCTTCACCAGAATAATTGGCGAGATAGCGCAGATTATCCAATGAAAAAACCAGCAGTGCCTGCTGGTCATCTGCCGACATGCGTTGACGCAGTTTCGCCAGTCTTTGTTCAAATTCTGCTCTCATCGAAATATGAATCCTTGTATCAATGGATCATGCTGGTCCAGATAAAAAGTGCTGCGCCCGGTGATGTGGGCACTACCTTCCACACGCGGGATAATCGCGCTGTGGTAGCCATAGCTGTGTGGATGATAAGCAGCCACCTTGAACTGGCTGCCAAGTATGCTTTCTATGACGATGTTTTCACCCAGCCGCAAAGCACCACGCGCATGCAGGATGGCGGCCTGGCCGGACACCCCGCTGCCGGTTGGGCTGCGGTCCAGCTCGCCATCGGCAAAGATGCAGACATTGCGTCTATGCACACCCGGCGTGGTTGATGGCGCAGAGAAAATGCAGCCATACAGAAAGCTGAGCTCTTTATCAAACGGATGATGTATAGGGATTTTCTTCTGTACCGCAACCTTGATGCTGCGCCCCATGGCGATGATCTGGCGGTGATTGTCTGCCGCCAGTGACAGGCCTAGGCTGGGCGCATCGACATAGGCGTAATAAGCACCACCATACGCCAGGGTGACATTCACCTTGCCCAGTTCTGGCACATCCACGGCGACGTCAAGCGCAGCAACAAAGGATGGTACGTTGTCAAAATAAGTGCGTGTGACCTTGTTGTTGCACATCTCGGCATAAGCTGTGATCTGTCCTGCAGGTACATCGATCTTGATGGTAGTCATGGGGCCAGTGCTGGCAACGACACCAGCTTCCAGCGCGACCCGGGTCAGGGCGATGATGGCATGGCCGCACATGGTGCTATAGCCTTCATTGTGCAGGAACAGCGCACCGAAATCGCTGTCCTCGCGCTCTGCTGCGACGATGAGGCAGCCATACATATCGGCATGGTCACGCGGTTCAAACATCAGCGCCGTACGCAAATGATCATAATGTGTTTTGCAGTATTCACGTTTATCTAGTATGCGCTTGCCGGGTAGAACGGGGAAACCGCTAGTGATGATACGCAGGGGCTCACCGCCGGTATGACAGTCCAGGCTGCTGATCTGCAAGATGTCTGGTGATGGTCGCCAGCCCGAGAAAGCACTGGCTAGTGTTGCACTTGGCATGGTCATGTTTTTGCTCAAAATTTTGCTTGAAAAATTCTGCTTTAAATTCTGCTTTAAATTCTGCTTTAAATTCTGCTTTAAATTCTGTTTCAAACACGCCAGCTTAGAGCGCGTGGGTCCGCCTGTCTTGACGGTTTGCATGAGCTCTCGCATGGAAATTGGCACAGCAAAAAACTATTTTTATCTGCTTAAAATTTCCGCGAAAGTTTACGTATATTTAAAATATATTTATGATATATTAAAAAATGACATGAGTAACTCGACAAGAAAGACGCAGAAATCTCCTGTGGGTTTGACGTCATGCGAAGAACAGGCTTTGTCTGGAAGCAGGCAGGTTAACGAGGATGTCGCTCCTGATGTCACCACATCACCCTGAATGACAGGCTGTCTGCGATCCAGGCGGTTTGGATTTACATCGATTGATTCGCACAAGGGATCAAAAAAAAAAGTAAAAACCGGCATTGCTGAACAAACGCAGAAACGAAGACTGCGGGACTAGTTTCACAATCCCGGAAATACCCCAATCACCACGCAAGAAAATCAAAAAAATTATCCAGATCCGGAGCAGACAAATGAAAGAAAAAGTATTATCCCATTCGCTGAGACTGATGTTCGCCAGCGGACTAGGCCTGGGCCTCAGTATCATGGCGGGCAGCAGTCACGCGCAAGACACCAGCGTGCCCATGCAGCGCGTGGAAGTGACAGGTTCATCCATCAAACGCATTAATCAGGAAACTGCCTTGCCAGTGCAGACCCTGTCACGCGCTGACATAGAAAAAAGTGGCGCAACCAATGTAGAAAGCCTCATCGCTGCATTGCCCAGCATGCAGGGTTTTAGCACAGCCAATCAAACCATCAATGGCGGTGGTGGCGGTTTGCAGACTGCGTCCATCCATAATATTGGCGCTGCTTATACCCTGGTCTTGTTGAATGGCCACAGGCTGGCTTCCTACGGTGCGGGTAGTACTGTTAACCTGGCCAGTATTCCCTTGTCTGCGGTTGAACGCGTAGAGATACTGACTGACGGTGCATCGACCTTGTATGGCTCGGATGCGATTGCCGGTGTCGTCAATTTCATCTTGCGCAAGAACCAGACGGATGCGGCAGTTGACTTCAGCTATACCCAGCCGCAAGAGTCAGGTGGCAAGTCATATCGCGTGGGTGTTTCCAAAGGCTTTGGTGATCTGGATAAAGATGGCTACAACATTTTGCTGTCTTACAGTCATGATGAGCAAAGCATGCTCAATGCGAACCAGCGTTCATTCGCAGATACCGGTGTCAGAAGATTTTCTGCCAATGGAAAAAACTATGCGACCTGGTTTTTGTCAGACAATTCCAGCCCTTCAATCGCACAACTGAATTTCAAGAACGGTGCTGACCCTATCCTGTTTTCTCCGAATTACTTGAAAGACAAATCCTGTGGGCCAAATACCTTCCAGGTAGAAAACCGCTGCCGTTACGATTATGCATCGACCGTGCAATTGATACCCGAATCAAAACGCGACAGTCTGTTTTCTTCACTGAACTACAAACTCAATAGCGACAACACCATTTTTTCGGAAGCGGTGGTATCCAAATTCAAGCAAACCGGCCGTTATGCAGCAGCTGCGCAACCCTTGAGCCTCGGCCTGGACAGCCCGCTGTTCGCCAAATATGTCACGCCATATCTGGCGGGCCTTGGTGTCAATCCGGCTGATCTTGATTCTGCCCGGATGCGTCTGCGTATTTCCGATGCAGGTGGCCGTAATACCGCCTACACGACAGAAGCACAACATCTGGTACTCGGTACAGAAGGCAATGCCTTTGGTTTTGACTATAACCTGTCATATACACATTCCATCTCCAAGCGCAGCCGCGATTTTGCCGGAGGCTTTTTGAGTAAGGACAAGTTCTACGCCATAGTCGATAGCGGTAAATATGATCCTTTTGCACCTGCGGGCTCTTCTGCAGCTATCCTCGCTCCCGCTGTCCTGCATGAAAACTGGTCAAGCTCAAAAAGTACGCTGGATGTATTAAGCCTGCGTGGCTCACGTGAACTGTTCGCTATCGGCAGTGGTAAATCGCAACTGGGCCTGGGTGTCGATTTCAGCAAACAACGCTATGACTACTTCGCCACGTCTATAGGCATGGGCACCAATCCGCTGCAACCAAATTATACCGATGCACCTTTGGGGGACTCTCCCGGTGATTTGCCGATTGCGGCCACCCGCAAGAATTGGGGTAGTTTCGCTGAGC
The DNA here is from genome assembly GCF_049340245.1 of Undibacterium sp. TC4M20W. Taxonomy (NCBI): domain Bacteria; kingdom Pseudomonadati; phylum Pseudomonadota; class Betaproteobacteria; order Burkholderiales; family Oxalobacteraceae; genus Undibacterium; species Undibacterium sp. TC4M20W. The sequence goes on along the minus strand of NZ_JBMPPI010000001.1, from coordinate 432,425 downwards.
TCTTGCTGCCGATCAGCAAGCAATTTGATGTGACAGCTGCCCTGCGTTACGATGATTACAGTGCCGTCACCAATACTGCCAATTTTGATGAGCAGGGCAAGCCTATCGCATCAGCCACGCAGGGTAACAAGGCTGACAAGTTGACCTATAAACTGTCTGCTGCTTATCGCGCTTTTGATAATCTCTTGTTGCGTGCCTCATATGGCACGGGTTTCAAGATGGCCAGCATGAGCGATATCACATCACCGCTGACGCATAGTGGCAATACCGGTGGTACTTATCCCTGCCCGGTCAAGTCGCCTGATCCGCGTGCCGTGAACTGTATGGGCTCTACCCAATATGATGTTCTGACTGGTGGTAACCGCCTTACGGGTGAAAACGGGCTGAAGCCGGAAGAATCCAAACAGGCCAGCATGGGCATACGCATAGAGCCAACATCCAGCCTGTCCCTTGGCGTGGATGTGTGGGATGTGAAAATGTCTAACCAGATCGCGCAATTGCCCGAGGCGATTGTGTTCGGCCACCCAGAGCGTTACCAAAACCTGTTTTCGACTTTCTATGAACCAGGCCAGGGCGGCAATATCCTGGTGGGTACCCTGCCTTCCTACAATATCGCCAATGCTCATTATCGCGGCATAGACTGGGACCACAGCTTCAAGACAGCGACACCCCTGGGCAAATTGGCTTTGAACTGGACGGGGACTTATATGCTGATGTCAGACTTTGATATTCCAGGCAGCCCGACGGTGCACAGTGTTGGCCGCTATGATGAAAATAACGCGGTGGCTTTCCGTGTTATCAGCAAGCTGGTGGCGACGTTGAAGACTTCAGACATGTTCACGCATGCGTTGACGATGAATTACCGTTCCGGCTATCACGATGCCTCCGCCTCTGTGCGCGAAGTGAATGCGAATGGCAACTTTGGTGATTTTGTCACGGTCAAGCGTGATGTGGCGTCGTACACCACATTTGACTGGCAGACCCGGGCACAAGTGCGCAAGAACCTGGCATTGACGGTGGGTGTACGCAATCTGTTCAATGTCAACCCGCCTTTGTCACTGAAAGAAGGCAATGGTGACCAGGTTGGTTACGATGGCCGTTATACCGATGCGCTGGGCAGGACTTTCTACATGACGGGGTCGTATAACTTTTAATCGGCAAAACGCCCGGTTCAGGCTAAACATGCATGGCTTTAATGCAGGTTGAAATAAGCATAAGCCAGAGCGGCCACGATGAACAAACAGATATAAATACCGAGCGCAGAACCTTGGTTTTGCGCCGGATTGCCAGGACGCCGTGGCTTTTCAAGTTTGCCTGGTGCCAGCCTTTTTTGGTCTGTATCCGCAGCTATCAAAGCCAGGACAGGTTCGGGATCGAGTTTGACCAGCTTCGCATAGGCGCGTGTGAAGCCTTTGACTATCGCCGCCTCTGGCAGGGCGGGATAGTCGTCTTTTTCCAGTGCAATGATCTGGCGTGGTGCCAATCGCAACTGAGATGCCACCTTTTCCACTGACCAGCCCAGGGCAAGCCGTGCCGCTGCCAGTTTGGCACCGGGAGAGGCTGCCAATCTTTGTGCTTCGGCCTCAAGCAAGTCAGAGGCAATAGGTTGGCCCAGGCGGGATTCAATCAATTCCTGATAATGAAATGTACCTGTACTTTCTGACAGAGCAGGCTGACTATGCTCAGAATCTTTCATTACCCTCGCCTCATATACATAACAATTATCTTCCAAAACAATGACGCCAATGCAAGCCATTGCTTAAATGGCAGCAAACTATAACAATGAACCGAGCAGATCGTGCTCAAGTTCGTGCTGGTGGTGCTCTGCTTCGCCAAGGTAGAAACCGATATTTAATTGATATCAAGTGTCGTACTTTGTCGCAATGTATGCTGCAAACAGCAAAACTTGGCCTCGCCGAGTCGCCGATTTGATGATAATCGGGTAAGCTGCGAGTTCATGTTGACATGGCAAGATATTAACTTGGTGGTCATTGCGGCAAATAATCATGCATTTGCGCATTACTGCCATCAATGTTGCCAGGTTCAGCATAAAAAGCACTGTCGTAAGATTATCTCAAACTGCCTGTTCAGGATACTTATTTTATAGGCGATACAAAATGGTTTTGGAGTGCCACTAATGATTAAAATTGCCGTTGTTTCTTACAATAACGAAGCACCAGCCGATCCGGTTTCTGCTGTATTTGGCCCGGAACCAGCTACGATGGGACGAAATGTAGAAAATTTCCTCGCACTGCCAGACCCCAAACACTTTGTTTCCCGTACCCAGGCCAATATCTGGAGTACTGGTAGCCGGCACTTTATCCATAACCTCAGCCTCGCCAATCCCGTTTCTATCAATGGCAAGGAAATAGTGGCAGAAACTGATGTTGAATTTCAGGCCGGGGACCAGCTACAGGTAGGCTTGTATGTATTGCGTGCAGAAGCTGTAGAACATGCCGTAGAACATGCAGGAGAAGAGCAAGCAGTTGAAGCTGCCGCTGATACCGTGCCTGGTGAAGCGCAGGCGCAGGACGAAACTGTCGTTGAAGTGCAAAGCGATGAAGTAACCGCAAATGACCAGGCCGAAGCCTTGCCTGCCAGCCCGGCGGTGACACGTTTGCCTTCAGGCAAAGACATTCCCCCTTCCCAGCCGCCACAATTCTTGTTGCGTCCGGAAGTAGCCGGTGCGCAGGCAGATGTTGCTGGTACCGACAGCAAGCCCTCTGGCCAGGCTGAAGCTACAATCGCTGATGTCCCGCCTGTGCAAGCAAGTGCAGTGAAAGCTGAAGTTGCCAAGCCTGCAAGTGTGCCCGGCATGGCAACAGCTGCTGCCACCTCCAGCCATGCTGCAGGCAACGCCAATGAACTCATGCAAGCCTTTTTGCAGGGCGCAGGTTTGCAGCAATTGAACCTCGCTTCTGGCCTGACAGTGGAATTAATGGAAACCCTGGGCAAATTCATGGCAACCTCAGTACAAGGGGCGATGGAAGAGCTGTCCCAGCGCGCGCTGCTCAAGCGTGAAGTGAAAGCAGAAGTAACCATGGTTGTCTTAAGGGAAAACAATCCCTTAAAATTTTTCCCTGACAGTAAAACCGTGCTGACCCAGATGCTGCGTAAAAAGATGCCAGGCTTTATGGCACCGGCTGAGGCGATGGAAGATGCTTTTTTTGACATACGGACTCACCAGATGGGGGTAGCTGCAGGTACTCGCGCAGTGACCGATGCCATCCTAAAGACCTTGCAACCCGGCCATGTGGAAGCGCAACTGGGTACGCCTGGCCTGATGGACCAGATCAACCCCGGACGCCGCAAGGCGGCCATGTGGGATCAGTTTAATGTCTTGTATGAGGGTATTGCATTGGGCAAAAAGGATGAATTCCAGGCAATGTTTGGCAAGGAATTTTTGCTTGCCTATGAAAAAGAAGTAGAAAAAGCAGAGTCAAACCGCTAGTTTTTTGTGCATAACCCTAACTTAAGCATAGCCATGCGTCTGGACATTGCACAATTTACTGCCATCGGTACCCGGGAAACCAATGAAGATGCGCTGGCATGGGCAAATGAGGATGAACTTGCCTGTTTTGTGCTGGCTGACGGTACTGGTGGCCATTCTGGTGGTGAAATTGCGGCCAGACTGGCGATTGATGCTGTCATAGAAAAATTTGTGCGCGAAGCCTCGTTCAGTTCCCGGGCCTTGCGCTCTTATCTGGACTGGGCCATCCTGAAAGTGGCACAAAGCAAGCGCGACCATGTTAGCCAGCGGCATATGAGCACCACCATAGCCGCTATCTTGATAGACCAGACCAACCGTTGCGCCTTATGGGCACACATGGGAGACACCAGGATTTATCAGTTTCGCCAGGGGCGGCTCAAGGCAGTCTCAAAAGATCATAGCCAGGCCCAGCGCCTGGTCGATGCCGGTATGGCCGATTATTCGCGCATACGCCAGCATCCCCATCGCAACCGTTTGTTTGCAGCCATCGGTGCAGAAGGCGATAGCATCCCCGAAGTGACGGCAGATGCCCTAGAATTACGTCATGGCGATGCTTTTCTCATGTGTACCGACGGCTTTTGGGAGTGGGTACTTGAGCATGAAATGGAATTTTGCCTGGCAACGACCAACAGTAGTGAGGCATGGTTGAGTAAAATGAATGCCATTGCAGAAAAAAATATTAGTACGTCAAAGGCAATTAACAGGGATAATTTCTCGGCTTTTGCAATTTGCCTGCATGATGAGCAGGTAAAACGCTGAATTAACCCGAACTGGAAGCCGCGAATGTGATCGACACATGGCTTCTGCTTCTATAAAGAAACTAAGATCCGAGTCAGCCTTGAACACAGAAAAAGTACTCGCCGCTGCAGCACCAACTGCATTCCATGCAGGTACCGAGAATTGTCTCGCTGTCGGCACGCGGCTAAATGACTTTGAAATCACCGGGGTATTGGGTGAGGGTGGCTTTGGTATTGTGTATCTAGCCTTTGACCATTCCCTGCAACGTACAGTTGCCATCAAGGAATACATGCCAGGTTCGCTGGCCGGTCGTTCTGCCGATACCAGCGTGACCGTCAGGTCAGAGCGGCACAAGGCTACCTTTGAAGCCGGCTTGAAGAGCTTTATCAATGAAGCGCGTTTGCTGGCCCAATTTGACCACCCTTCGCTGGTCAAGGTCTATCGTTTCTGGGAAGAAAACAAGACTGCCTACATGGTCATGCGCCATTACGACGGCCATACCCTCAAGCAAATCGTCAACAAGCGCCCCAAGTTGGTGACCGAGGCCTGGTTGCGGTTTATCTTCAAGCAGATATTGGAAGCACTCGATACCCTGTACCGTTCCAAGATTTTGCACAGGGATATTTCACCTGACAATATCATCGTGCAAAAGAATGGCGTGGCTGTTTTGCTGGATTTTGGCTCTGCCCGCCAGATCATTGGTGACATGACGCAAGGCATGACGGTCATCCTCAAGCCCGGTTATGCACCGATAGAGCAGTATGCCGATGATGTAGAAATGCCCCAGGGCTCATGGACTGACATCTATGCACTGGCTGCGGTCATGTATTTTGCGATCATGAAATCACCGCCGCCGATATCAGTGGGCCGGGTCGTCAAAGACACCATGCTCCCGCTGCAGGATGGTGAGCATGCAGGTTTCAGTGCCAAGTTCCTCAAAGGCATAGATCATGCGCTGGCAATACAGCCGCAAGACCGCCCGCAAAGCATGGATGAATTCCGTCAGCTGCTGGGTATCAGCTCGTTTGCTTCTGTGCGCAAATCGCGCAAGGGCAGGGAAGAGCATGCTGCAGGCATGGCAGAGGGACAAGACCAGGTGCATGTCTTGCCCGTCAAGGACACCTCAGCAGTCAAAACACACAGGCCGGAAGCCAAAACTGCAGAAGGCGGGACAGCAGTGCCAGCAAAGTCCGGCAAGCTTTTAGTGCCCCTGCTGGCGCTAGCCGCCGTATTGGTTGTGGTGATCGCTTATCTGGCCAGCCGTCAGGGTGCCAACAAGCCCGGGCAAACCTTGCTTGCTGCTCCAAGCCCTGCTTCGACTGCTGCATCTACAGCGCAGTCAGTGCCCACTCCGGCATCTGCGGCTGCCGCAATGGCCGCAACAGCACCGGCTGAAAAAACTGCGACGGCGGCCAGCAATGCCGCGGCTGCCCCTGCAAGCGTGGCAGAAGCTGCCGACAAACCAGATCCGGAAAAACTGGCATGGGACAAGCTCAAGGACGATAATACAGTGACGCCTGAGGCCTTGAACGCCTACTTGCAGCAATATCCGCAAGGCAAATTTACCGAGGCGGCACAAGCACGCCTCAAAGAAGTCAAGGCAGCCAAGGCTGCGGCGGCCAGCAAGCTTAACCTCAAGCTGGCCATCAAGCCCTGGGGCACAGTTTTTGTGGATGGTGTACAGCAAGGGGCCAGCCCGCCTCTCAAGCATTTAAGTCTGGCTGCAGGCAAGCATAAGATCAGAGTGACTAACCCTGGCTTCCCCGACTTCGTTACCGAAGTCGAAGCCGGGAAAACCACTACTGCAACCATAGAACATGAGTTCACGAATAAGTAAAGTGTAATAAAAATGAATAAATTAGCCCAAACGCTGTCTGTGGCTGGCCTGATGGTGGCATGTGTCCTCCTGCAGGGTTGCGAAACGGCGCCCAAGCAGGCACCGGCTCCCAAGCCTGTAGTGAAGCCAAAAGAACCACCACCACCGCCACCACCTCCGCCTGTAGAGCCCACAGTTCCTGCGCTGAGTCCTGACGTGCAGGCATTGAAAGATGGTACGGCTCTATATGATGGCGGCGACTACAATGGCGCCATCAAAAAACTAGGTGGTAATGAAATCTGGAGCGGTCATAACAAGGATGTGCAACTGGGCGCGCTGAAGATCATGGCCTTCAGTTACTGCGTGACTTCCCGCACGCAATTGTGCCGTCAGCAATTTGACAAGGCCCTGAAGCTGGACCCGACTTTCAATCTGTCAGCCGCTGAAATTGGTCATCCTGTCTGGGGACCGGTATTCCTGAAATCCAGGAATGCCGTCAAAACACCAGCCCCAGCCAAGAAAAAAGAAAGTACTGCCGTTAGCAAGTAAGTTAGTACTAAGTACGCAGATAAGTGAGCAGATAGGTGAGTAAATACTACCGGCATGGAAGATGCCGGTAGCAGATATCAATCGCGACCAAACGGTGCATCAACTGCATGGCTTTGGCCCGTGAACCAGCGTGGCCCCTGTTCTGTCATGTAGAAATGGTCTTCCAGGCGTATGCCAAATTCGCCTTCTATGCAGATCATGGGTTCATTGCTGAAACACATGCCAGCCGCCAGCGGGCGCTGATTACCCTTGACCAGGTAAGTCCATTCATGGATGTCCAGGCCTATGCCATGACCGGTACGGTGTGGCAGACCAGGTAACTGGTAGTCAGGACCAAAACCGGCTGCTGCCAATACTTTTCTCGCTGCTGCATCTACCTGCTCGCAAGGCACACCTGGCTGTGCCGCATCAAATGCGGCGGCCTGCGCGGCTTTCTCCATTTCCCAGATATCATGCTGGCGCTGGCTGGGTTTGCCAAACACATAGCTGCGGGTAATGTCCGAGTTATAGCCATGCAGCTTGCAGCCGGTATCGATGAGCACCATGTCACCTTCACGCAGGAACTGCTCGGCGTCCGGGCCATGCGGCATGGCAGTCGCTTCACCAAAGCTGACAATACAAAATGTTGATGCGCTGCCGCCATAGGCGCGGTGTGCCTGGTCAATGAAGCGGGCAACTTCAAAAGAAGAAATCCCTTCATGCAAAATCTTCGCTGCCTTCTTTTGTACTTCCAATGTCAGGTTCTTGACCTGTTGCATGATGGCCAGTTCGGCTGCTGACTTGTGCATGCGGCACTCTGCCGTGATGCTGCTGGCATTGACGATCTGTGCCAGCGGCAAGGCGCGGCGCAGCCCGTCAAAAATAAAAAAGGCAGCATTTTCATCAAGTGCGATGGTAGTGCTTTTATAACCCGAATCTTGCAGGAATGTTTTGATCAGCAGACAAGGGTCATCTTCTTCTTGCCACAGGCGGATGTCAGCATCTGTACCCAGAGTTTCACGCAGTTTGGACTCTTCAAAGTAGGGGCAGACATAAGTCAGCTTCGCATCTGGCGTCAATATTGCTGCTGTCAGGCGTTCACTTGGATACCAGCGCAGGCCAGTAAAATAATACAGACTGCTGCCAGCTGGCATGATCATGGCATCCACACCATTTTGCTCCATCAGCCTGGCCGCCTTTTCTACCCTGGCCTGACGTTCAGCCGCACTGATGGGGGTGACATCGCTGAAGTCTGTCTGGATGCTGGCTAATTCTAGGGCTGCTGTGGAACCGCCTATGCCTGATGTCATGCTGGAACTCCTGATGGGGTTTTATGGATGCGGGGGAGGATAGTATAAGGCGGGGGCTTGGGTCTTGATGGTTTGTGCTTGGGGTTTTGACGAAATCGGCATAGTGATGGAGCCTGTGGTGTAATCACGGATCGCTGATGCAATCTAATAAATTGCCACGATTCTCGATAGACCGTATCTTTAATGGCGTCATTCCAGCATGTTTTTGGCTGGAATCCACCGGGCTGGCGCTCCAGTGGCGTTCGTTGCGTACTGTTAGGTATATTAATTTTAGATTCGTCGTGTTTTGAGCATTTGTTTTGCGGAATACGCTTACACGTAATTTACGATTGCCGGTCGGGGGTAGCCCGACAGCTACTCACTTTTCTTGTCTCGCCAAGAAAAGTAAGCCAAAGAAGGCGACCCAGGCGTCGCTGCCCCCTAAAGGGGGCCCCTTTGCTGCAAGTCAAAAAATGGGAAGATCCGAAACTCGCTTCGCTCAAACAGCGGCTCTTCTTTTTCCATTTTCTGCCTTGCAGCAAAGGCATCGACACATGGGAACTGCAAAAAGTCAAAAGCAAAATCAAAGACAACCCCAAGGTCAAAAACGGTTGATTTACCTTTCTGGACCTTAATGCGATTGCCTTTGATATTTTTAAATCACTACCTTAAAACTTATGCTCAAACGACAATTTCAGCACACGTCCACGCAAAGGCAATGGGCTGCCTGGGCGCATCTGCATGACGGTTTCGCGGTTGAAGGCGTTGAACAGGTTCATGGTCAGTAGCGTGTTTTTCCAGCCTTTGTAATTGAGCGAGAAATCAACCGTGGTGTCGGCAGCGATCTTGCACTGATCGACGGCGACGCCACGGTCCAGGCAGCCTTGTTCAGTGTTGGCACTGTCGAGGTCACCCCAGCTCAATGTTGTACCGCTGGTGTAGTAGATGCGGGTGCCTGCGTTCCAGTCGCCGTTGGCCCAGCCAAGTTTGGCGATGGCGCGGATTTTTGGTACGCCACGACGGCCTACATAGTTTTCGCTATAGTCATTGGTGAATGAACTCCAGCTACGGTAATCAGTCTGGTAATTCATTTCCAGACCGGTACTGAGCTTGCCTGCGCTACCCAGGTTCCATTTGCTGTTGACATCAACATCGACACCGGCAACTTTGGTCTTGGTCAGATTCGCATATTGCGCACCGATGGTGGCGATAGGACCGATGGCGAAGCCCAGTGGTTTACCTGCCAACTCGGATGCACGCTGGGCCAGGTCAATATCCTGGGTTGTCATCACGCCACGTTCAACCAGGCCGGCTTTTTTGTCTTCATTCGCCAGAGTCTCATCCACACCGAGTACAGAGATTTCATCACGGCGTTTGATGTTGTAATAGTCGATGGTGATGCTGGTGTCTTTGGTCGCCTGCAAGACCAGACCGAGTGTGAAGCTGTTGGATTTTTCTGGTTTCAAATCCTTGTTCGGCAAGACACGTGCCGGGAAGCTGACCGAGCAACCGAGGTTATAAGCAACACTGGCATTGGCCTGATCAATGGAATTGCCTTTTTTCAGGGCATCAGACATTTGCGTCGCCATGGCGCAGCGTTTGGGATCGAGGTAACCATTGTTGAACCAGGATGCGCCGCCGTTGCCTGTCTCTGGCAAGCTCGGTGCACGGAAGCCTTCCGCTGCGGTACCGCGCAACATCAGAAAATCCGTGGCTTTGTACGACAGACCAAGTTTTGGAACTACCGCTGCTTCTGTCGTGCCGGATTTGTCAGCGCGCAGGGCGAAACTGCCTTCCAGCTGTTTGGTGAACGGTGCATTCAATTCAGCAAATGCGGCGCCGACATTGCGTGAGCCTTGTATGGAGACACCGCTGAACTGCACGATTTGCGCATTCAATACATTATCACTGCTGGCTTGCTCAAAAGTTTCATGACGCAGATCAAAGCCGGTGGCCAGTTGCAGGGGGCCGCCACCCAGAGCCATCAATTCACGTGAAGCCTTGAAGTCCAAAAAGGTTTGGGTAGAGGTGCCGTGCGAACCCATTTCCGGAAACATCTTGTCGAGTACTGCCTGCGAGTTTGTTGCGCCAAATTTATATTCGCCCTTGACGATGGCATCGTAGTAAGCATAGCGGTCGCGGTACAGGTGCTGCTTTTGGGTTGCGGTAGAACTCATGCGGCCTATCGCTCCATCCCATTCCCAGCCCAGATGCGTGCCTTCCAGGCCAACGAGTACACGATATTGTTTTGCCTCACCGACGTTCTTGAACATCTCGGGATTATCGGCAAAGCGATAATTCAAACCTACCGGGAAAGAATAAGGATTGAAAGGGTGACCAACCGGTAATTGCGGGTCGGTAAAATACTGCATCTGCCCCTTGATGGAGTCATACCAGGTCAGCGGAACGCCCGTGATATTCGAGCGCGGGACTGAGGTATAGTAAGTACTCTTGGTGTTCGAGAAATTGACTTCGGCAAAACCGGTCAGGTTGTCGCCCAATTTTTTCCTGCCCATGCTGAAGAAGGCAATGCGGTCGGCTGCGGGATTGGCATCGCTGTCTTTCCAGTAGTCATAGCGGCACAGGCCGCCGATCAGCAATTCGGGTGCGCAACCGGGGGCAGCAGTCGTGAAAGATTTGCCCGCGAGGCTTGCGTCTGCATAATTGGCTGGGTAACGCCCGGTATAGTTGCCGGGATAAGAGCCGGTCGACAGCGCGGCGCGGTCCGGATTCATTTTCAGGTACCAGTCCGGCAGTTGTGGAAAGATGTCACGGTCTTTGTAAGCGCCACGGTGATAAGCTTCCAGATGACCAAAGACATTGTAGCCATCTTTCTCCATGTCGCCAGCACCTACCGTGATGGAGGCTGTCTGGGATTTGTTCAGCATGCTGTTGCGCAGTGATTGCTGGGCGCTGGCATTCAGGGTCACGCCCTTGAAGTCTTTGCGCGTAATGATGTTGATGACGCCCGCCACCGCATCAGAACCATAAATCGCTGAGGCACCGTCCTTGAGGATTTCTATGCGTTCTATCGCATTCGCCGGTATCGCATCGATATTCACGAAGGTGGCTTGCAAGCCGTCAGCAAAACCATAGCTGGGCAGGCGGCGGCCATTCAGCAAGGTCAGCGTTGCAGACAAACCGAGATTGCGCAGCGATACACCCGATGCACCACTGGCCCAGGAGTTGGCACCACCAAGGTCGCTGATGGCACTGCGGTCATTATTGCTAAGATTGTCGAGAATGTCCTTGACCGTATTGGCACCGCTGTCCATGATTTCCTGACGGGTCAGGACTTGCACTGGCGATGCAGTTTCGCTGTCCAGACGTTTGATATTCGAACCGGTTACAACCACTTTTTGTACCGGTGCAGCATCTTGTGCATAGCTGCTTTGTAGTCCGATCAATGCCAGGGAAATGGCCAGTGCGGATTTTTTCATATTGGGTAAAGTTTTCAACATATGCTCCATAGTTTTGAGGTTGCCCTCTGTCTCACTATTCAATCCCTCGAATGAACAGCCATTTCCAATTCACTTTGCATCTGCATGTGTATGGATATCTTCCGGGTCTGGTTCTCGCCTTTTTGTGACAGGGCAAGGCCAGCCTTCTCTTTATTTGCTACCAGCTCACGTCCGGTGTTCACACTGCTTAGCCTCTGACAGCAGTGAGGTTTGCCAAGGATATGAGCTGGCCATTTGCCACCAGAATCAGGACGGGGAAAAAGAAATCCATATTCCGGCGGGACTCAAATGTACCAATATAAATATATTTAAGGTATATTTATAAAATATTTGCGGCGTATTTACAACGCGCTGATATCAAGATGCAATCTTGTTTTGCAGTAGAGAAATGAAAAAAGGAGACGGAGTTGAAATTCAGAAATAATGGGATGCTGGCCTTGCCTTTGCTGGCTCTGGGCCTGGTCGCTTGCAGCAGCAACCCACAACAGGCACGTGATTCGCGTGATCTTGCGCGTGACCAGGAAATACAAAAAGTACTGACGCATGTGCATCAGTGCAGCCCTACGCTGAACCTGCGTTCACAGGCATTGACGCCGGAAGATGAACGCAAGTCTTGCGAGATGCTGGGCGCGCTTGAACAACAGTTTCATGGCATTTTCGGTACCGCAGGCAAGCCGGTAAAGGATGATCATAACGGTAGCCTCAGAGCCAATATCTACCAGTCCAAGGAAGACTTCATAAAATACGCGACCCAGCATTTTGATATGCCGACCAATAACGGTGGCATGTATCTGGAAGGCTATCCTGATAGACCAGGCAACCAGGCCGAGTTTGTCGCCAACCAGAAAAAAGATGGCAGCATACTCAATCTCGGCCATGAATATGTGCATTACCTCGACGGTCGTTTCAATCTCTATGGTGACTTTTGCGCGAATCTGCATGACTCGCATGCGCCACCAGAAAACTGCGCCAAGCCTGCGCCACTGACACCTTATCTGGTGTGGTGGACTGAAGGCATTGCTGAGTATGTTTCCAGGGGCAAGGATAATCCGGCTGCGATCAAAGCTGCGGGAGAAAAGACTTATGCACTGAGCCAGTTATTCGATACTGGCTATGAAAACAATAATGGCACAGGGAGGATTTATAGCTGGGGTTATCTGGCAGTGCGCTTCATGATGGAAAAGCACAGGCCAGAGATAGAGCAGATGCTGGTGTTCACACGCAGTGGTGACTACCCGCGCTATCAATCTCTGGTCAGATCATGGGGTACAGGCATGGATAAAGAGTTTGCCGCCTGGCTGGATAGCCTTGGCTAAAGCGTAGTTGGGATGAAGCCGGGCACTCGCGCCCGGCTTCATTTTTCAAGCAGCTAGATCTCAGTAGCCAGCAGATTTCGATTTTCTTGGAACAGGCACAAAATCAAACTGCCATTTGACCGGCGTTGCCTGATCATTGACTTTGACAGTCTGGCTCAGTGGCGGCTTGATGCTGCCAAGATTTGGATGCCAGGCCTTGATTTCGTAATTACCATCTGGCAGTTTATCCAGCGTGGCAGCACCGTTCTGATCCGTCTTGACGAAGTAGGGCGTATCCAGTACTAGCACATAGGCACGCATCCAGTTATGCAAGAGGCAATAGACGATGACGATGCCGGGTTTGTCGAAGATCACGGGTGGTGGCATCACGCCACGTTCATAAGTCTTGATCTCGAATTCCTTGGTTGCCGAAAAAGACTTCACATGATGTTCCATCTTGTCATAGTTGGGGAATTTGACTTGTGAGCCTGTGCGTATCGCCGTCACATACGGTGAAAACTGCATATCGTTTTGCGATATGGTGGCCTCGGCTTTTTCTGAGACTGGCAAGGGCGCGCCTATTGGTGTCGCATACACGACGACATCGCTCATGGCATTGCCATTTTTGTCGACTGCCTGGAAATTCAGTTTTGCCGCCTGTGCCAGCATGGGTGAACTTGCCACCAGCATCAGTGTCACCGTCAGCGCCAGGGTGAGCAAGGTACGATACTTTTGCAAAAATAATAGCTTCATCTTTTTTATCGCCTTTAGATTGCTTACTTGGTCACGATGGGGCGTTGCATGGGGGCCAGCTTGGCGATCAGCTTGTTTTGCGCTGAAGATGGGACATCATGTTTTTCCATGGCGATCTGCAAGTCTTCTGCCAGTGCATTGAAATGGGCATTCGTGACTTGCATATCCTTGTGTGCTTCTGCCATGCTGCGGCCGCTGTATTTGCAAGGGCCACCACTGAGTTCACAGAATTGTTCGGTCAGCAGGCTGGCCAGTCTTTCTGTATCTGTTTCCTTGAAAGCCTTGTTGATGCGTACATCATCGAGCACGATGGCGACGAAGGAATTGACGAAGGTACTGATGCCGGTTTTGCCACCCAGACTTTGATACAGGGCGTCATTGCCGGTTTGCGCATGCGCAGGCAGGCTGGCAAACAAACTGACAAACAGAGTGGAAGCGGCTATGGTTTTGCACAGGCGGGAGAGAATATTCATGATAGGTCTTTTTTATAGATAGTCAGTGGGCGCTCAAAATCCTGCTTGCAGGGACAAGTACCAGCCACGCTGATTTTTTGGATTGAAGATGGTGATGTCACCCAGCGTTGCATAAGCCGCCGTGACAGACACATTCTTGGTTGGGAACCAGGCAACAAACACGTCGTAATAATCTTTTTCATTATCGACGCCCAGATTACGCGGCTTCATGCGGTATTCAGCACCAACTGCCAGCTTGCGGTTGATCAGATAAGCAACTGAGGTTTCCAGCATGGGTTTATAGCTGTCTTTTTTGTCGCCACCAAAACCCAGTATGCCCATCTGGTTGGCCTTGGTCATGCGCACCGTACCGTTCAGCAGCAGACTTTGTTCGAGCAGGATCTTGGTCGCAGAAACATAGTAATCAACGCCGCTGTCATCCTTGGCGCCGAGTTGTTTCACGTTGGTGATGCCGAGTGCACCGAGACCGCCTATGCCTTTGTTGCGCTTGTACATGGCACCAACGGCGATTTGTGGCATCCAGCTGTCCTGGTCATACACCGCATCACCGGCAACTTTGACTTTGACGCCAAAAATATCCTGTTTGATATTCAGCGCATTCAAAGGGGCCAGCGAACCTGTGAATTCCTGGCTAGCGAGGGACAGCTCTACACGGTCGGCAATGCCGACCGCGACGCCATAGGTTTTCAGACTGTAGTCCTGAGTGTTGACTTGTGTGTAATGGGCATTGGCACCATAACTGTCACGTGTACCATAACCTGTAATTAATGCCCATGGGGTCAGGCCACCGCCGCCTGCACCTTCAAGTTGGCTGACGCCGCCGGTGGCTGTCAGTTTGCCCATATCAGGTTTCAGCATGTCCTGGGCCAGACTGGCCTGCATGCAGAAGGCGCTACTGCCTGACAAGGCCAGGGCGACGAATTTTCTCTTCATTTGCATTATATTTCCTCTTGATCAAGCGGCAATTTCACACGGGAACCGTGTATCTGCTATTTGTACGGAGACTACTGAAAATCAGATTCAGATTTAATGCAAAAAAAAAAATAAAATATCAGGGTTGCGTCTTGGGGAAAACGATATCGCGTTTCATTGGTGCCAGCAAGGCCATCAGGCGGTTTTGTGTGGCGGATGGAATGGCCAGTTTGTCCATGGCGATCTGTACATCTTCTGCCAGGGCATAGAATTGTGCAGCATTGATACCCAGACCCTGATGCACGGTTTTCATGTCATCACCGCTGTATTTGCAGGGGCCTGCACTGATGACGCAGAACTGCTCTTTCAGTAATTGCGCCAGCCTGGGGATATTGGTTTCCTTGAAGCTGGCCTTGATGCGTTCATCCTGCAGAACGATGCTGACTGCTTCATCCACGATCTGGCTGATACCGCTTTCACTACCCAGCGCCTGATACAGGGTTGGTGGTGTAGTCTGGGCCTGTACCGCAGAAATGTTTGTCATTACTGCAAACAGCAAACAGGCAAGTGCGGAAATGGGTGGAGTGGGTGGAATGGGTGATATGAATTTCATGCGCTTATTCTCAATTGCCGATTTGCAGTGACAAGTACCAGCCACGCTGGTTCTTTGGATTGAAGATGGTAATGTCACCCAGATTTGCATAGGCCAGTGTCAGTGAAACTGATCTGCTGGGGAACCACGCGACGAAGGCATCGTAATAAGCCTTTTCATTATCGACCGCCAGATTTTGCGGTTTGCTGCGGTATTCGACGCCAGCGACTAGCTTGCGGTTGAGCAGGTAAGCTACCGACACTTCTGGCAATAACTGGTAATGGTTGCGCTTGTCGCCGCCAAATCCCAGCAAGCCCATCTGGTTGGCTTTGCTAAGACGTAAAGTGCCATTCAGTAGCAGGCTATGATCGAGTATCAGCTTGGTGGCCGACAGATAATAATCAATGCCGCTGTCATCGACAGCACCCAGTTGCTTGACGTTGGTGATACCCAGTGCCTCCAGCCCTTTGACAGCATGATTGCGTTTGTACATGGCACCGATGGCGACCTGGGGTTGCCAGGTGTCCTGATCCGTGACCAGATCACCAGCAACTTTGAGTTTGATGCCGACGACATCCTGTTGCAATTCGAGTTTGTCGAGAGGTGCCAGGCTGCCTGTAAATTTTTGTGTCGCCAGTGACATTTCCAGTTTATCGGCAATACCGATAGCGACGCCAGCAGCTTGCAGGCGATAGTCCTGGGTGCTGACTTGGGTGATATGGGCATTGACGCCATAGCTGTCTTCACTGCCATAACCGCTAATCGTCGCCCATGGTGTCAGACCACCACCGCCTGCGCCTTCCAGTTGTATCACGCCCCCGGTAGCCAGCAGTTTGCCTTTGTCAGGCGTAGGCAGGGCTTGTGCAATTACATCGCTGGCGCATGCGATGCAGCTGGTCAGCAGAGCAGCAATGAGGAGAGGTTTCAGGTAAGGCATGAATGCAATTTTTCCAGGCTTGTAAAAGTAATCGGACTCGCGTCTGGCGTCCGGTTTCTTTATACAAGTTAGTCAGATGTTGCACAAGACCAATTAACGCTTTGCAACAAGTGTGTCAGATTTGTGAATTATTGCTTCTGCGCTCGCGGTTTTAAGTCTGGCTTGTGCCTTTGCCTGCCCCTGTCTGGCGGCTTCCTGCAAATCAGCCTGCTCCTGCGCACCTTGCAGCATGGCCAACTGACTGAACAGATTCAGCGCCAGATGATAGTCACGCCTGTCCAGCGCAACATCGGCGAGGACACTGATGGTCAATGCATAATTGCGTGAGCCAGTCAGCCGTGATAACTGTTCCAGTGCTTCATGCAGCATCTGGTCTGCCGCCTCGAGTGAACCCATCTTGCGCAAAGTGTCGCCTATTTGCATCAGGCAATTGCCTATGCTGGGTGCCCAGCCTGTGGGTTTGGCCAGTTGCAGTGCTTTTTGCAGCCATTCCAGCGCAGTTTCAAAATCACTCGCCTTGCTATAGCTATAACCTATATTCGCTGCGGTCAGGATGGCGCGGCGTATCTGACCAGAATCGAGACAGGCCTGATAAGCCTTGCTCAGGTAGGCAACCGATTCGTCGAGCTGCCCATTCAGGCCAGTATACAAACCAAGAAAATCATCCATCAGGGCGGCCAGGCCGGGGTGGATTTCTTTTGGGCTATTCCTCGAGGCAAAATAGCGGTCGAAGTAAGATTTGGCTAATTTATCATCACGCAAGACAGCAACCCTGGCCAGTGCAGCGGCAGTACATTGCTTGCGCAAGACATCATCACCCTTGCTGGCTTCATCTATGGAGATGGCCATTTCGATGTCACATTCGACATGCTTGCCCTGGTCAGAGAAGATAAAGCCCAGTATGCGGTGGGCATCGCTGAGGGCGGCCGGGTCGAGATGCACGTCAGGATGGCGCAATATGGCCTGGATGATGGCTGCCGCGCTGTCGAGATCAGCATGCAGCCATTTTTCTTCTGCCCTGATCAATTGCAGGCGCAGATAAACCAGGGCTTTGTCGGTATCCATCCTGCTTGAGGTATTTAGCAGTTTGCTGACTTGCTCGCACAGGTTCAGGGCGCGGCTACTGTCGCGCTGACGCAAGTGCCAGGCAAGTGTCAGCAATTCGTCGAGTTGTTCTTGCACCACCGTTCCGGTCAAGCGTTGCTCTAACTGCGTAACTTCGCTATCGGTGGCGTATAAGTCCATGGTATGTTGGTTGCTCAAAAGAAATTTTTCATCAGAGTAACCGATTCGTTTTATAAAAGAAATGGAAGAAATTTAAGCTGGCCTTTGTATTTTGCTTTGATTTGGCCAGTCCAATTACCACAATACGCAAGATTTAATCTCTGTGTTGCCACATAAGTTGGTTTTAACAATTTTTAACGGTATATACTAAAGCCCCCTGATTTTTTCTTAATGTATTTTGCCGCCTTGTATGGCCTGAAATAGCAGGGGTAGAGCAGCGCAGGATACCGGACAGGAATTTCCGATCGCTTTTTTTGAGCCTGATTGAGCCCAAGTATGAGTCGTTCTTCTTTGCGTCGAGAATTGGTGATACCCATCATCGTCCTGGTGATAGGGGTGTCTGCCGCCATAGGCTGGGTCTCCATGAAGGCCGGGACAGATGCCGTCTATACCCTGACGCAGCGCATACTTGGCGATATGGTCAACCGTATCAACCTCGCGACCGAAAAACACCTTGATGGCGCCCTGATTGCGCTGGAGTCAGTCGCACCCAGCCCCAGCAATTTGCCCAAAGAGCAGAATTTTTCTGCGGACATGAAAGCCTTGGAAGAAAAATTCTGGGCGGCCAGTGGCTTGTTCATGGATGTTAACAACTACGTGTATTTCGGCGGTAGCGACGGGCGCTTTGTCGGTGTTTACCGAATTTCCAGGGAAATGGTGCAATTGTTCTGGCGTGAACCAGATGGTGACAAACGCACGGTCTTCCGCGTCAGTCATGTCGGTGACCGCTCGAACATCTTGCGCAGTGACGATTTTGATCCGCGTTTGCGCCCCTGGTACAAGATTGCACAGACCTCGGAAAGACCAGTCTGGTCAAAAATCTATAATAATTTCTCTTTCCACTATCCGACTATCACGCTGGCAAAATCGGTCTTTAACAAGAACCATGAGTTTGCCGGTGTCATGGCAACCGATCTGACGCTCAAGGAATTATCGAATTTCCTGCGCAAACTCGAGATCAGCAAGAACAGCGTCGCCTATATCGTTGATGCAGATGGCTATATCGTCGCCACCTCTGGACAGGAACTGCCTGAGCGCACGGTGAATGGCGTGCCTGAACGCATGCGTGCCATCGACATGAAAACACCGCTGATCAGCGAGACTTTTCAAAGAGTAGGCGGCATGAAATTGCAGTCTACCCAGACGCAATCCATGGAGCTCAGCAACGGCACCATTGACGTGGCGATTTCTCCACTGGGTAACAAGCAGGGTTTGAACTGGCTGACCGTAGTTGCCGTGCCGCGCGCTGACTTCATGAGCAGTATTAACCAGGGCTTCATGCAGAGTATGGTGATTGCCCTGGCCTGTGTGATCTTTGCTCTCACCATAGGCTTGACCATCGTCGAGCGCGTGATACGAGATATACGAAAACTGACCTCTGCTGCTGAAAAATTTGGTAACGGTGAACCCATGCCCAGCATGCAAATTCGCCGCACGGATGAGATAGGCACACTGGCGCAGACTTTCATGGAGATGGAAAACAAGCTGCGCTATGACAAGCTGACGCAGGTGGCGAACCGTGAATCCCTGTTCACACAGATCAATTACCTGCAAAAGCAGGCCCTGGAAAATCCTGGTGCCAGTGAAGGTTTTACCCTGTTATTCATAGACTTGGACCGCTTCAAATACATCAATGACAACCATGGTCATGATGCTGGTGACAAGGCCCTGGTTGTGATTGCTGCGCGTTTGCGTTCTGCCATACGTGAGACGGATGAAGTCGCGCGCTATGGCGGAGATGAATTCGTGCTGCTGCTGAAAGATACCAAGAGCTCTATTGATATCAACAATACCGTGGAAAAAATCTGCAATATAGTCGAGCAGCCGATTGCGCTGGAAGACATCGTTGTCAGTGTTGGTGTGTCGGTAGGCTGGGCCAGCTTCCCTGAGGATGGTAGTGATTATGTGCGCCTCATCAAGATCGCCGACAGCCGTATGTATAACCGCAAGCGTGACCGCAAATCAGGCCAGTTCGTGCATCTGGCCTGATTGTTCTTTGATTCTTTTGAGTTCCGACTCAGGCCTGGGTAGTTTGCTGGTTTTTCTCCTGCCATTTGGCCAGCCAGGCAGGCATGTCGGTTGAAGGCATGGGTTTGCTGATGTAATAACCCTGGGCTTGGTCGCAACCCATCTCTTTCAGCAAATGCATGACTTCTATATTTTCCACTCCCTCGGCAACGACCCGCAGACCCATATTGTGTCCGAGGTCTATGGTGGATTTGACGATCTTGGTGTCGTCGATATCTTTTTCCATCTTGAGTACAAAAGATTTGTCTATCTTCAGTTCATGAACCGGCAGGCGTTTCAGGTAGGCCAGTGATGAATAGCCGGTGCCAAAATCATCGATAGACAACTCAAAGCCCATGGCATGCAATTTGTCCAGGGTCTGGAAGGCCCGTACCGGGTCATCCATGATGGCACTCTCAGTGATTTCCAGACAAAATGAAGCCGCTTTTACTTCATGGTCTTGCAATATCTGGGCAAACTTGCCCGGCAAATCCTGGTCCAGCAAATCACGGGTGGAAATGTTCACCGAGATTTTCAGGTGCATGCCTTGCTGATCCCACATGTGACAAACCCGCGCTGCCTCGTTCATGACCCAGTGCGTCAACTGACGTATGAAGCCAGACTGTTCGGCAAAAGGAATGAACTGATCGGGAAAAATAAAACCACGCTCAGGGTGTATCCAGCGCACCAGTGCTTCAACCGCAATCACCTGACCATGATCGAGCTCGACCTTGGGTTGAACATATAGACGAAACGCTTGCTGTTCCAGCGCTGCCCGCAATTCACTGAGCAGTGACAGGCTTTGCTGGCTGGATTTGTCGATATCGGGTGAATAAATGATAGCACCACTATGCCTCAGTTTTGCTGCATACATGGCAACTTCAACCCGGCTCAGCAAACTCTGAGCATCCCCCGCATGTTCAGGAAAACCGGCGATGCCGATGCCAGCCCCCAGATCGACAGTCTGGTCTTCTATGGAGATGGGTTTTTCCAGTGAGCGCAAGATGCGGTTTGCCAGTTCCAGCGCATCTTCCTTCGCGCTATTTGGCAGCAATATGGCAAATTCATCACCGCCGAGGCGGGCTGGTTTGGTACCGCCAGCGCCGAGTTCTGCAGATAGGCGTATGGCAACCTGGTTCAGCAGGACATCACCAAAGCGGTGTCCCATGACGTCATTCACATGCTTGAAGCGGTCGAGGTCCATCATTAGCACGTAGCAGGATTTTTCATGAGAGCGTGCGCTGGCAATCGCCTCTTCCAGCATGTCGGTAAACAGTGCCCGGTTCGGCAGATTGGTCAGGGTGTCCCAGTAAGCCAGACGGCTGATTTCTTTTTCACGCTGGGCAATACCATCACGCATGGTCATGAAGGTACGTGCCAGGTCGCCAATCTCATCTTTTTGTTTGACGTTGATGGTGGCCGTGTAATCACCGGCACCCAGGCTGCGTGCAGTTTCTGCCAGTTGCCTTACCGGCCCGGTAATGCGGCGCGCAGTGATGGCACTGATGATGCTGGCGACGACGGCAGCAAGTACCGTCAGTAGCAAGAGATTGCGCTGCAATTCCTTGTAAGGAGCAACTGCCTGGCTGATAGACAGTTGCAATACGGCGATGGTGTTGAACTGTTCATTCTGTGCCAGTTTGAGTATGCGGGCACTATACTGGTCTTCATCGATTTGCAGGGCGGGCAGGTAGTTGACCAGTTTGTCTGAGCTCGGTAATTGCTGGGCCAGCTTGTTGGCGTTGTCATCACTGAGACTGGAAACATTGGCGAGCCAGCTCCCCTGTTTTTCAGAGGTCAGCAAACTGATTTGCATGCGTGACAATTCATGCATGTCGGTCACCAGAGCCTTGCCTATGGGGATCGCCATGACGACCCAACTGATAGTGACTGGTGCTTCGATGGGCACGACCACCATTTGATAAGGTTTGCCATCGACTATCGCGGTGCTGGCTGCGCTACCGGTTTTTTCTGCGGTTTGTATCAGTGCAGAAACCGATTGTTGCAGGCTGCTGCTCAGTTCAGTGTTTGCACTGTTATTGCGGCTGGCTTTACTGGTATTCGAATAGGCAGTAATTTTTTTGTCCAGCCCGACCAGCATGGTCAGGTCTGAGCCTATGCGGTTGCCGTGATTGGACAGGGTAGAGACGATAGTTTCAGTATCATGCGTACCTATGGCTTCACGGAAAGCGTAATCCTTGGCGAGGACGATGGCACCTTGTATGAGTTTTTGTGCATTCTGATCCAGCAGGCGCTGCAAGAATTTTTCATTGATTTTCAGATTCTCTTCAACGGAGGTACGGGCGTTCCTGTCTATGGCACTGCCGATGGCGAAATAGGCTGCCAGTTGTACCGTCAACAGCAAGCCTATGAAAAGAGTGACAACCCGGTTTTCCAAACTATGCAAACGCATGAACTTTCCTCTTGGTGTGCGTGGGAAAAGTATCTCCTGCTGACCCAGCCTTGTAATTAACCCGCCTTGTAATTCAATTTTACCGTCAGGCTGGGACCATTGCTGTCGATTTGTATATTTTGCTCTTGTACCGTTGCCGTCGATGGTTGTTTGGGATGCCAGGTTTTCAATACATATTTACCAGCGGGAATGGCTGGCAGGCGAGCATTGCCGTTAGCATCGGTCTTGGCAAAATAGGGTGTATCGACGATATGGATATAGGCAACCATCTGGTCGTGGATATTGCAGCCAACTACAACGGTACCTGCCTTGTCGAATACTACAGGTGCAGCAGGCTTGCCTGAATACAGCTTCAATTCAAAAGGCTTGGCCGGGGAAAATGAATAGGCGTGATGCCTGACCGTGTCGTTGTTGGGAAAGGAAACCGAAGTGCCGGTTTGTATCACCGTCACGAAGGGCATGAACTTCTTGTCTTTTTGCTGAATCTCCGCAGTGGCTGACTTGGTAATCTGCGGGCTGCCAACAAGTTCTGCATAGACCACCGCATCCGGCACAGCCTGTCCGCTGGCATCTGTGACCTGGATGCTTGAATTGGCATGTGCAGTTCCAGCCATGATCAGGCTGCTTGCGATACAGACCAGGGTGAGGATGCAGGAATTGGTATGCGAACGTTTCATGGCTACACCCTGGCAAAAAATGATTGAAATGAGTTTTGCTTATATTACTTTAGTTCGATTACTTTAGTTCGATACCTGCATGAATGCCTACACTATTTGCAAATAGGGCTTGACGCATATTTCGTGCAATTTTGTAAAAATATGTCTCTGGATGAATTGTTTGCAGAATATCAGGTAAAGCCAGCCCTGAATTGTTATACTATTGTATAAGGGCAATTTGCGCACAGTGCTTGCGTGTGGTGAATTGTAGCTGGCGAGTTCGTACTGGTAATTTATGCAAGGATCGGCTGGAATCGGCAGGAAGATGCAGGAATACGGGGCATGGAATCAATCATTAAACACCTGGTAGAAATTACCGGGCATCGCGATCATGACTTACTGAATATTTCAGTAATTACTGCGCTGCGTCAATTGACCAACGCGGAGTCGGCGCGGGTGCTGGATGTGGTTTCTGTTGGTCAGCAAGTCTTCATCAAACCCCATATCAGCATAGAAAACGACAATGTCGCGATTGCTGACGAAACCCAGGCATCCCCTGCTTCTCATGATTCCATCGAACTTTATCCTCAATTGAAAGAGGGTATTGCGCAGAAGCAGCAAATCATAGAGCAAGTCATAGAAGGCGGCAAAATCATTTGGCTGCCGATCTGGATCAATGACAAATTGCATACTTGTCTCGAAATTTACAAGCCCGCCAATTACACCACGACGGCGATGGAAGTCGTCAACGGCATGCTGATTGTCTATCGCAATTTCCAGAACCTGCTTGATTACAGCGAGCGCGACTCACTGACAGGTTTGCTGAACCGCAAGACTTTCGACGATAATTTTTCCAAGGTTTTGCGCAGCAGTGCCTTGCAGCAGCAAGCCAGCACAGAAGCCGAGCGTGCAGAAGAAGAACGCCGCAGCCATGAGCCTGAGCGCCAGCACTGGCTGGCTGTGCTTGATATTGATCACTTCAAGCGTGTGAATGACCAGTTCGGGCATTTGTATGGGGATGAAGTGCTGATCCTCATCGCCAATCTCTTGCGTAGTTCTTTCCGTCCCTCAGACCGCCTGTTCCGTTTTGGCGGCGAAGAATTCGTCATCTTGCTGCGTTCGACTTCGCAGGAAGATGCCAATACCATTTTCGAGCGTTTCCGCCAGAATGTGGAACAGCATTATTTCCCACAGGTTGGCACGGTCACCATCAGCATAGGCTATGCCCGCATAGATCCATTTGAACCTGCCGTCGCCATCGTGGGCCGGGCTGACCAGGCCCTGTATTTCGCCAAGTCTAATGGCCGTAACCGCACGTGTTTTTATGATGAGTTGGTGTCCAGCGGCGATTTGAAGACTGAAGTGTCTAACGATACCGCTGAATTCTTTTAAGACTGAGTTTGGTCTGCTCTTGTTTGACAGCTCAGTTGATGAATGAGTTGATGAATGAGTTGATAAATACGTTGATGAATGAGTTGAGTGATTAATTAATGAATTAATTAATAAAATGGCGCTGCAGTGTTGCAGCGCCATTATTTTTTGTGCGGGACAGTTGTCAGGTAACGATCAATTTATCAGCTGGCAGTCTGTTCTTTATGCTTGTGCGCGCTGGTCAGCACTATCACGCTGCCAAGAATGATACTCATCGCCAGCATCTCGCGCATGGACAAGTGCTCGCCACCAAACACCACACCAAGACCTACTGCGATGACAGGATTGACATAGGCATAACTCGCAGCCAGGCCAGCCGGTACCTTGGACAGCAAATACATATAGGCAGTAAATGCCAGCAGCGATCCAGCCACCACCAGATAAGCCCAGGCAGCCACTGCATTGACCGTGACTTCACCCGTCAGTTGCTCACCCTTACCCAGGCTGATGATGAACAGGAACAAGCCACCGACCAGCATTTCACTGGCAAAGCCCATGCCGCCAGCCGCCATCTTGAGTTTCTTTTGCGACAAAATCGAGCCCACATCCCAGCACAATATCGCACCCAGCAAAAATAGTATGCCCAAAGGTTGTGCCGAAAACTGGCCGTCAGACGCCAGCAACATGGCACCAGCAAAACCGCAGAATATGCCTGCCCATTCACGGCGCTTGGGCCAGTCACCAAACATGCCAGACAAGCCAGACAGTATCATCGGTGAGCAGGCAATAAACACGGCAGTCAAGCCGGAAGACACATATTGCTGCGCCACCGCTGTCAAACCAGTACCACCACCCAGCATCAAAATGCCGACGATGCCGCCATCGCGCCATTCACGCAAAGTCGGGTTGGGCGCACCGCGCGATTTTTGCCAGGCGTACAAGATAGCGCCGGCTACCAGGAAGCGCGTACCTATCATCATGAAAGGCGGAAAAGCCTTCAAAGCCACCTGTATGGCAAAGTAAGTGGAGCCCCAGACTATATAGACGGTAAGCAGGGCGAGTAAAACTTTACGTGGCAAATGGCGCATGGCAGGACTAGCTTAAATTAATTTCAGGTAATCAGTGTATGTTAGTCAGTTTGAATATTGAATGGATAATCAAAGGTAAATCAGGTACATTTCTTTTAATCTCAACGAAAAAGCAGGGTTTCTCCGTGAAAATAGAATTGGATATGATGGATGGCAAAATCCTCGAGATTTTGCAGGCTGATGCCAGGGTCACCATGGCCGAGATAGGCCGTCGCATACATCTGAGCCAGCCTGCCGTGACTGAAAGGGTCAAGCGCATGGAAGCGGCCAATGTCATCACTGGCTATCATGCCAGGGTTGATCCAGAAGCGCTGGGTTATGGCATCACCGCTTTTGTCCGTATCGCCAGCCGTGGAACCGATACGCCAGTTTTAAAAATTGCCGAACAAGTACCAGAAGTGGTTGAATGCCATGCCATAACAGGCGAAGATTGCGTGATTGTCAAAGTGGTCGCACCTTCGGTGCGTGAGCTGGAGCGTGTGATCACCAGCCTCGCCCGTTGTGGTGTCACTTCGACTTCCCTGATCTTGTCTTCATCGATAGAAAGACGGGCCATCAAGCCCGTGGAATAAAAAAATGGAATTGCGCCAGCTACGTTATTTTGTCGCCATCGTCGATCACGGCTCGCTGTCACGCGCAGCGCGCGTGCTGCATATCGTGCAACCGGCACTGACACAGCAATTGCAGCAACTAGAAGAAGAACTCGGTGCGACTTTGCTGCATCGTTCTGCACAAGGCATGCAGGCGACCGACGCCGGAAAAATATTCTATGAACATGCGCTGGCGATTTTGAAGCAAGTCAGCGATGCCAGATCAGCCGTCGCCCAATCAACCGACAAACCCAGTGGCACTGTTGCTTTGGGCATACCGCAAAGTGCCTCTGGCGCGCTGGCCTTTCCCTTGTTAAAAGCGGTACGTGCAGCTTATCCCGATATCGTTTTTCAGCTGACAGAAGAATTGACCGGCAACCTGACCGAGCAGTTACGCTCAGGCCGTTTGAACCTGGCGATACTGTTTGATGATGGCCAACTGGGCGGCTTTGCCAGCAAGCCGCTGGTTGAAGAAGAAATGATGTACATCACACGCACTGACTCACAGTTTGCCTGCAAGCGCAAATCGATCACGCTGGCGCAAGCCTTGCAGGCGACCCTGATTTTACCCAGCATACAACATGGCGTGCGGCCACGCATAGAACAGGTGGTCAGGGAGCACGGCAAGCACATAGAGAATGTCATCGACATCACCTCGATAGCGATTTTAAAATCTGCGTTGATGGCCGACATGGGAGCGACCATCTTGCCTGTATCACCGATGCTGGCAGAAATTGAACGTGGTGAAATGCGTGCCTGCCCCATCAGCGATGTACAACTGTCTCGTACCGTAACCCTGTGTGCCTCAAAAAATATCCCGCTGACGAATGCAGCCATGGCAGTAGAAAAACTGGTGCTGGAACTGACCCGTGATTTAAGCCTGAGTGGCAAGTGGCTGGGCACCAGCAATCTGGTGGCGCAATAATGGACGGACTGGCGTATTGGGACAAGATCAAAAAACCAGTCTTCGCCGGCTGGTTTCTGTTCTGGCTATTGATGGTGGCGGTAGCCGTGCAAGATCATCTGAAAGGTGGCGGCAAACATATCTGGGAACCCATCTTCTGGGAAAGCTCTTCTGCCCTCGTCGGCACGTTGCTGCTTTTGCTGCAAAGGCGCAAGTTGACCGACAGGCGTTTATTGCAGACACCAGCCAAATGGTTCTTGCAGCAAATCCTGCCCCTGCCTTTGTTCAGCACTGTATTTGTGGTGATGGTATATAGTCTGCGTCATTCGGTATACGCCTTGCTGGGACTCAGTTATCAGCATGATGGCTGGATCAAAGTGTATTTTTATGAGTGCAGCAAGATCTTCATGTTCTTTGGCATGTTTTATGTCGTGATTTTTGGCTTGCAAGCCTATGCTTCTTTGCTCGAAGAAAAAGAAAATGCAGAAAAATCCCAGGCGCTGTTACGCGATGCGCAATTGCACAGGCTGACGCAACAGATGCAACCGCATTTCCTGTTCAACGTACTCAACACCATTTCATCGCTGATGTACACCGATGTCAAACTGGCTGATACCGCTCTGAGTGAAATCGCTGCACTTTTGCGCGCCAGCATGGACCTGGGTCAGCACAGCGAAACCAGCCTCGCAGATGAGTTGAAGCTGCTGCAGGCCTACGCAAAACTGATGAGCCTGCGCTTTATCGACAGGGTAGAGATCAACTGGGACATTGCTGACGATGTGCTGACCAGTAAAGTACCGGTCATGAGCCTGCAAACCATATTGGAAAACAGTTTCAAGCATACTGTCGAAAAACGCAGCCAGCTTACTCACATCAAGATCAGCGCATACAAGGAGGCAGGACAAGTCATCTTGCGCATCGAGGATGACGCAGGCCATTTGCAGGAGAACGCGGAAGGCTCAGGCGTAGGCATCAGTAATTTGCGCCAGCGCCTGCAAGTTCTTTATCAGGATAAAGCCAGCCTGCAATTGACCGGTCTGAGACCATCAGGTGTCATGACAGAGCTGCGTCTGCTCATTGATGCCGGGAGAATAGCTCCATGAAAATCCTCATCGTTGATGATGAAGCCTATGCCAGGGATAAACTCAGGCGTCTGGTAGCCGAACATGTGGCAGATGCTGTCGTAGCAGAGGCCAGGGATGGCAAAGAATCGCTGGAATGCATACAAAAGCAGCAGCCCGACCTGGTTTTCCTCGACATACAAATGCCGGAGATGGACGGCATTACCGTCGCCAGTCAACTGGCAGCGCCTGTGCCACTGATCGTTTTTGTCACCGCCTATGACCAGTTCGCCCTGCAGGCTTTTGATGCGAATGCGATAGATTATTTGCTCAAGCCTTATGATGAGGCGAGATTCTTGCGTGCCCTGCAAAGAGTAAGCGAGCGCAGGAGCAGCGCGAAGAAAATCCAGGCAGAACAGCATTTGCTATTGAGCGAAAAAGGCCGTGTCACTGTCATCAGACTGGCCGACATCATACGACTGGAAGCTGCTGATAATTATGTGATGATCCATACCGCGCAACAACAGCACATGATGCGGCAAACCTTGTCGGGTTTGCAGGACAGGCTGGGGCAGGAGTTTGTGCGTTGCCACCGCAGCCATATCGTCAGGCTGAGCCAGATTACCCAGGTTTTGCCAGCGCAAAAGGGCGATGCTGAACTGCTGCTGCAAGATGGCCTGCGCCTGCCATGCAGCCGCCAGCACAGAGACGAGGTCGTGCAGGCGCTTGCCAACTGAGTTAGGGCTGGTTTCCATTTCACCCCTGCTCACATCCAGTCCGCCACATTTTTCTGGAGTGAATTTGACCATGCTTTTAGTATCGCGTCTGTGTTCATCAATGACCAGAAAAAGAGCCATGTCAAATTCAAGCATTGCAGTGCCAGGTTTGCCTTCCCAGCGTTTATATTTTCTCGACTGGGTCAGGATCATCGCCTTCTTTCTGCTGATTCTGTATCACGTGGGCATGTACTATGTGGAATGGGGCTGGCATGTCAAAAGCCCGCATGCGAATAGCGCGATACAACCGCTGATGATGCTGACCAGCCCATGGCGTCTGAGCCTGCTGTTTTTTATCTCAGGTGTGGCATCTGCCTTCATGCTGGAAAAAATCGCCACCGGTAAATTCCTGCGCAGCCGCAGCCTGCGTCTTTTGCTGCCGTTGATCTTCGGCATGTTTGTGATCGTACCGCCGCAGGCTTATCTTGAAGTGGTAGAAAAACTCGCTTATGCAGGCAGCTACGGCGAATTCATGCAGCTCTACCTGCATCATTACCGCGGCTTTAAGATAGGGGGAGGTGTGCTGGATCTGCCCACCTGGAATCACCTGTGGTTTGTTGCTTACCTGTGGGTGTATAGTGTATTACTGTGGTTCTGGCTGGCTTTCAAACCTGCATGGTTCCAGGCTGCCCGCAACTGGCTGCAAAAGCAGATGAAGGGTTGGCGCATCCTGGTTTTGCCTGTTGCTTACCTGGCGCTGGTACGTATGGGTTTGTTCAGTTCTTACCCGCCGAATAATGGCCTGGTGGCTGACTGGTATAACCATGCCTGCTATTTGTTTATCTTTACATTCGGTGCCCTGATCGCCAATTCCCAGGCATTCTGGCAAGAGCTTGCCAGCATGCGCTGGCTGGCCCTCAGAATAGCTGCATGTGGCTGGTTGTTTTTGATTATCTATTTCAGCTTCGAATATGATGCAACACCACAGTGGTTCATCATGTTCCAGCGTTGCGTGTGGGTTTGCATGGCATGGTCAGCGATTATTGCAGCCTGTGGCTATGCGAAGCAGTACCTGAACTTTGACAGCCCGGCAAGGCGCTATCTGACGCAGGCAGTGTTTCCTGTGTATATCCTGCATCAGACTTACATCGTCATCATGGCGCATGGCATGAAACCGCTGGCCTTGCCTGCCTTGCCAGAAGGTATCCTGCTGGTGGCGCTGACAGCAGCGACTTGCTTCCTCAGTTACGAGATCATACGCCGGGTGTTTTTCCTGCGACCCCTGTTCGGACTCGATCTCGGTCTGACTTATAAACCAAGAGCACTGAGCCCGGGATGATCATCTGGCCTGCGACCCTGGGGCCAGTGGAATAAACGCTGATCTGCGCTGATGCGCAGATCATTGATGCTGGCAAATCGTTTATGCATTAGGCCATTGTCAGCAAATTCCCAGTTCTCATTGCCGTAAGAACGCGTCCAGTTATCCTCATGATCGCAACTCTCATAGGCAAAACGCACGGCAATGCGGTTCTCGCTAAATGCCCAGATTTCCTTGATGAGGCGGTATTCACGTTCAGCCGCCCACTTGCGCTGTAAAAATTCCCTGACCTGTTCACGTCCCTGTGGGAATTCATGGCGGTTGCGCCAGACGGTATCTACGGTATAAGCCAGTACCACCTTGTCAGGGTCGCGGGTGTTCCAGCCATCTTCTGCCATGCGTACTTTTTGTATTGCCGTCTCCAGCGTAAAGGGTGGCAAGGGTGGGCGTGCAATTTCCAATGACTTATCCATTTGTATTTGTCCTTAAGTAAATATCGTGAGTTGAGTTATCGATACTCAAATTTACGCAATATCGTTTGTCTCAAGAATAGCCATGATTTACAATTAATTATTGTAAATAGCGGAATAATCACCGGAGTGCCATGGACAAGCTGCATCTGATGACTGTATTTGTAGCCGTTGCCGAGGATGAGGGCTTTGCCGCTGCCGCCCGTCGTCTGGCCATGTCGCCGCCAGCAGTGACCCGCGCTATCGCATCGCTGGAGGCCAGGCTGGGCGTCAAGCTGCTGAATCGCAGCACCCGTTTTGTCAGAGTCACAGAAGCCGGCCAGCGCTATCTGGAAGATGCCCGCCGCATCATTGCCGATGTTGAGGCTGCCGATGAAGCCACGGCGGGCATCAATGCCGAGCCGCGTGGGCATCTGGCCGTCACTGCTCCCGTCATGTTTGGCAAAATGTTTGTCATGCCTGGTATCGTCGAATATTTGCAACGCTATCCGGCGATGGATGTGTCCGCACTTTTCCTTGACCGTGTCGTCAATTTACTGGAAGAAGGCATTGATGTCGGTGTGCGCATAGGCGAATTGCCAGATTCCAGCATGAAGGCAATAAGGGTAGGGCAGATACGCCGCCTGTTGTGTGCCTCGCCCGCTTATCTGCAAGCGCATGGTACGCCGGCCAGCCCGCATGAATTAAGCGGGCACAGCATCATTGCCGCCACGGGTGTCACACCCATGGTCGAATGGCGCTTTGCCCATGCAGGGCAGAATATGGCAATCAAGGTCAAGCCACGTCTCACGGTCAGCAGCAATGATGCGGCCATAGAAGCCAGCCTGGCAGGTCTGGGCATCAGCCGCCTGTTGTCTTACCAGGTGGGTAAGTATTTTGATGATGGGCAGCTATGCCGCATCATGCAGGCATACGAGACTGCCCCATTGCCCGTGCATGTAGTACACAGGGAAGGCCGCTATGCAAATGCCAAGGTCAGGAGTTTTGTCGATCTCATCGTTGCGCAGTTGCGTGCAGCCATGGTGCAGCATTGAATTCCTGGGGGAGATGTGTGATGAAAGCCAGTAGGGTTGCTTACCCTGTTGTTTTTCATATTGACAATATGTTGACACTGGAAAACCCAGGGTGTTATATTTTGCCTGGATTTATGGGAACGTTTCCAATTGTATTCAGCCGATGTGACTGGGCATGATGAGAGGCGGGAATTTCCATGTATGCAGTAACAGGTATAACGATAAAAAAACAGAAGAAAGCAGAAAAATTGCAGACCATGATCTGCCATCTGCACCCGTGGAAACTTAGGCGGAGACAAAATGTATAAAACCAATAAACCGGTGCTTGCCCTGTTGTTGGGTGGCCTGGGCGGCCTGGTAGCCGCGAGTATGTCCGCGCATGCCGCAGGGCCCAAAGCCGAAGTCATGCACTGGTGGACATCCGGTGGTGAATCGGCTGCTGTCGCCAAATTTGCCGATGCTTATCGTGCTGCAGGTGGCGTGTGGACAGATACTGCCATTGCCGGTGGTGACCAGGCGCGTTCCGTCGCCATCAACCGCATGGTAGGTGGTAACCCGCCCACTGCTGCGCAATTCAATATTTCCAGACAATTCCAGGATGTCGTTGAACAAGACATGCTCAATAATGTCGATGATGTCGCCGCCAAAGAGAACTGGGACAAGACCCTGCCAGAACCCATACGCAATGTCTTGAAGATCAAGGGACATTACTATGCCGTACCGGTGAATATCCACATGCCAGCCTGGATATGGTATTCAAAATCTGCATTCAAAAAAGCCGGCATAGACAAAGAACCAGTGACGCCAGATGAACTGTTTGCTGCTCTGGATAAACTCAAGGCAGCCGGCCTGATACCGCTGGCACATGGTGGCCAGGCCTGGCAAGAGACTATCGTCTT
Organism: Undibacterium sp. TC4M20W; assembly: GCF_049340245.1. Taxonomy (NCBI): domain Bacteria; kingdom Pseudomonadati; phylum Pseudomonadota; class Betaproteobacteria; order Burkholderiales; family Oxalobacteraceae; genus Undibacterium; species Undibacterium sp. TC4M20W. The sequence goes on along the minus strand of NZ_JBMPPI010000001.1, from coordinate 400,351 downwards.
CATGGCCATGCTGGCCAATGTAGGTGGCAAGGATCTCTACCTGAGCGTGATGCGTGACCGTAATGTCACCGCCATGAATTCAGAAGCCTTTCGCAAGGTGTTGCTAAGCTTCAAGCGCTTGCGTTCCTATATTGATACAGCGTCACCTGGCCGCAACTGGAATGACACTACCGCCTTGCTCATCAAAGGCACGGCCGGCATGCAAATCATGGGTGACTGGGCTTTGGGTGAGTTCGTCGCGGCCAAACAAGTCGCTGGCCGCGAATATGGCTGCATGCCTGGACTGGGACCAAAAGCACCTTACCTGATACAGGGCGATGCCTTTGTTTTTCCAAAAACCAGCAATCCAGAAACCATCAAAGCGCAAAAGCTGCTGGCCAGCATTGTGGTGGCACCCGGACCGCAACTGGAGTTCAATAAACTCAAGGGTTCCATCCCCATACGTAATGATCTGGATGTGACGCAACTGAACCTGTGTGCCCAGATGGGTCTGGAAATCATGAAAGACAAAAGCCGCCATGCCGGCATAGGCGAAATTTATCTTACACCAGACCAGAACGGTGCTTTGACTGATGTGCTGACAGCCTATTGGAATACCAATATGGCAGTAGAAAAAGCGCAAAAGAATATCATCGCAGCATTGAAGAACTAAGTGCCCTACTGATACTCTGCCAAGCACCCTCATACATGCCAATCACTTCACCCAGCGCCAGATATAAAGGTAAGCTGCATACCAGGCTCATCCCTCATGCGGCATTGCTGCCCATGAGCCTGACCGTGGTATTTGGCTATCTGGCGACGCTGTTATGGACACTGAAAATATCGCTGAGCAGCTCGCGCACTCTGCCCGTCAATAACTTTGTCTGCCTCAGTCAATATGAGCGCTTGTTCGACAATGAACGCTGGCTCTTGTCACTGAATAACCTGGCTATTTATGGTGTACTGTTTATTCTGGCCTGCGTCATCATTGGTTTTTTGCTTGCCGTATTCATAGACCAGAATGTCACGGGTGAAGGCGTACTGCGCACCATCTTCCTGTATCCCTATGCCATGTCATTCGTCGCCACCGGCCTGGTGTGGCAATGGATGCTGACGCCGGGTGTGGGGATACAAGAAGGCATACGGCAACTGGGTTTCAAGGATTTTCAGTTTGACTGGATAGTCGATCAGGACATGGTGATCTATACCATCGTCATCGCGACCGTGTGGCAGGCTTCCGGCCTGGTCATGGCTATGCTGCTGGCGGGTTTGCGCGGCATAGATGAAGATATCTGGAAAGCTGCGCGCATGGATGGCATACCCGCATGGCGGGTTTATCTGTCCATCATCATCCCCATGCTGGCGCCTAATTTCGCCACCGTCTTTTTGTTGCTGTCAACGGCTGTCGTCAAACTGTTTGATGCGGTCGAAGCGATGACGCAGGGCGGCCCCGGCACTGCCAGCGAAGTACCAGCAAAATTCATCATGGACCATTTGTTTGGTCGCGCCAACCTGTCACTGGCATCTGCCGGTGCGATCATGATGCTGCTGCCCGTGCTGGCACTGTTGATACCCTATGCGTATGCAAGAGCGCGCAAGGGAAAAATATGAGGGCAAACATAAAACGCACATGGACGCCGGCACGCATAGGCATCTATGCCTTTTTGCTGACTGCGGCGGCGTTCTTTTTACTGCCGCTGTATATCATGTTGGTGACCTCTTTCAAATCGATGGAAGAAATTCGTCTGGGTAATATCTTTGCCTTGCCCATGCAAATGACGGTGGAACCATGGCGGCAAGCCTGGAGCACAGCCTGTACAGGCGTGGCCTGTGAAGGTATCAGTAGCGGCTTCTGGAACTCAGTGGCGATTACTTTACCCAGCACCGTGCTGGCGATTTTTCTGGGTGCGCTGAATGGCTATGCATTGTCATTCTGGCGGCCCCGTGGCTCACAACTCCTGTTTGGTATTTTGCTGGCGGGCGCTTTCATTCCTGTGCAAGTGATGATGTTCCCGCTGGTGCGGGTGCTGGCAGCCCTGAATATTTTCAGCACCCTGCCTGGCATCGTCCTTGTGCATGTGATCTTTGGCATGCCTATTATGACCCTGCTGTTTCGCAATTATTATCTGGGCATACCGCAAGAACTGTTTCATGCGGCACGCATAGACGGCGGTGGATTTTTCCGCATCTTTGTACAATTGATGCTCCCCATGTCCCTGCCCATGATAGTCGTGGCCGCCATCATGCAGGTCACAGGCGTGTGGAATGATTACATTCTCGGCCTGGTATTTGCGGGGCGTGAACATTTGCCGATGACGGCGCAACTGAATAACGTCATCAATACGACGACCGGTACCAGAATGTATAACGTCAACATGGCAGCAACCATATTGACGGCCTTGCTGCCGCTGGTTATCTATTTCATTTCAGGCCGCTGGTTTGTGCGTGGCATTGCCGCCGGTGCGGTCAAAGGTTAAAGATTAAGTTTAGGTTTAGGCTAAGGACGGGTGCATGGCATATGTAAGTCTCAAGAATCTGGGTATACAGCTGGGCGGACAAAAGATCATTGATCAACTGGATCTGGATGTGGAGGAGGGGGAGTTCCTGGTTTTGCTTGGGCCGTCCGGCTGCGGCAAATCAACCCTGTTGCACAGCATAGCTGGTCTCATCGATATCGCGGCAGGTAGTATAGAAATCGCAGGCAAGGATGTCAGCTATGCCGAACCCAGTGAGAGGCAGATAGGCATGGTGTTTCAATCCTATGCACTCTACCCGACCATGACGGTAGAAAAGAATATGTCTTTCGGCTTGCGCATCAATGGTGTCGCCAAACCAGAAATACAAGCCCGCATCACCAGAGTGGCAGAGATGCTGCAATTGCAGACACTGTTACAACGCAAACCAGCGCAACTATCCGGTGGGCAAAGGCAGAGGGTGGCGATAGGCCGTGCCCTGGTCAGGGAAGCCAGGGTGTTTTTGTTTGATGAGCCACTATCAAACCTGGATGCCAAGTTGCGTACAGAATTGCGCCGTGAACTCAAACTGCTGCATCAGAATCTTGGCTCTACCATGCTGTATGTGACGCATGATCAGGTAGAAGCCATGACCCTGGCCAGCCGTATTGTCGTCATGCGGGCTGGCAAGATACAGCAACTGGGTACGCCGTCTGAAGTATATGAGCGACCGGCAAACCTGTTTGTCGCAGGGTTCCTGGGTGCGCCAGCCATGAACTTTATTGCCGGCAAGTTCAATGAAAACAAGCAGTTTGTTAATGAAGTGATCAAGCTGGATTTATCGGCTTATGCGTCTCAGGCAACATCGCCAGTGCAGGATGTGATTTTGGGTATCAGGCCAGAATATATGCAGGTGCATGCAAATGGCGCATACAGCGGCGAACTCAGTCTGCTGGAGCCCATGGGTAATCATCAACTCTTATGGTTGACTATGGGTAAGCAGCAGTTGTGTTTGCTGGACCATGAGAACCGGCAGTTCAAGCTGGGCGAGACAGTGCGCTTTGATATTCACACCGACAGGGTTGCCCTGTTCGATGCAAAAACAGAGTCACGTTTGTGATTGAAGAAGATAATTCACGATAGTCGGGGCAAATTTTTAATATACTGGCCGGATGATAAATATGGAAAAGAATCAAGTGGCGACTATCAAGGATGTGGCCCGCCTGGCGGGTGTGGGATTGGGCACGGCTTCACGCGTTGTCAGCGGCAAAGGGTCGGTGTCTTTAAAGACGCAGGAGCGTGTGCGCAAGGCCATTGCTGAACTGGATTTTCGCCCCTCCCATGCGGCACGCAGCCTGCTGTCGGGCAATTCGCAAATGATAGGCGTGTATATCCCTGTGCTCAAGGGTACTTTTTACATGCCCATCCTGCAGTCTATCGATACAGAATTGCGCCTGGCTGGTTTGCACATGGTGGTCGCGTTCGGCGTTGGTATAGGTGATGAACGGCGGCAAGGTGTGGAGGGAATAGAATTTTTGATGGAACGTGGTTGCGATGGTCTCATCGTCATGAGCAATGTGTTGACGGATGAGGATTTTTCTATTCTCGGCCCAAAACGTGACCGTCTGGTGGTTTTGAATCACGATTCAAAAACCATCGCTGACCAGTGCTTTGCTGCTGACCATGTGCAAGGCGGTGTCATGGCTGCGCGCGCCCTGCTTGAATACAAGCATAAACATATCGCCGTCATCGCTGGTCCAGCGACCGCGCCGGATAATGTGGAACGCATTAATGGTTTCCTTGGTGAACTCAGTCATGCAGGACTTGACACAGGCAAGATGTGGATAGCCGAGAGTGATTTTTCACCCGAAGGTGGCTGGAATTGCGCCAAAGAATTATTGGAGTCAGGCCGTCCTTTCACCGCTCTGTTCTGCGCGAATGATGAAATGGCACTGGGGGCCTTGTCCTTCTTCCAGCAAGCTGGCATTTCCGTTCCCCATGATGTTTCGGTCATCGGTTACGATGACACCATGAGCGCAGCCTATGCTGCGCCGCCACTGACTTCCGTGCATATTCCCTGGCGCGATGTCACGCTCAGTGCATTGAATGAATTATTGAACCGTTGCTATGGTCTGAGAAGACCAGTCACACGTGATTACCCGATCAAGGTGACGATGCGCGCATCCCTGGCGAAACCTGCGCAGCAACGGAGCAAGGCTGGCTCATGATCGTGATGTTTATTTAATTTCAGAGTTCAGACAAAACAGCCAGAGTTCAGACAAAACAGCAGCAGAAAAATGTGTTTGAACATGTTTGAATGTGTTGAGCCCGCTTCAATTTATGGTGTGAAATTTTGTTGTAGAAATAGCGCAAATAAGTGTAAAAAGAATGAATGGGTTTCTTGACTATTCATTTTTTTTATGAAATTATGGAAACCTTTCCATGCAATTGAAAGCTGAATATTATTTCACCCGTATTTGGATAGCTGTGCCAAATATTGGTGAATGGTAGATGCTGAAATTCAGATAGTTTGCAGTCTCCAGGATAGTGGAGCCGCAATGCCTCGGTGATTTAATTTGGACTGATGCAAAGCGCACGCGGGGCATGGCTAAGGAATTCTGTGGATGCTGTAGATGTCCTGGCTAATGTTTGCAAATAGCCTGGGTATGCGGCGGACTAGTCAGCGCATTCACTTTGATCCATGGAGCAGACAGCAGTTGGTGGGGACGCAGGAAAGAGTTAGCGATAAGCGAATACAAAAATTCTGAGTAGCAAATACTCAAAATTTTTTAATCAGAATTGGAAAGCTTTCCAAATAATTTTAATTTGAATCAACTTTAGATTGAGCAAGCAAAATATGAGAAAAAATCTTCTTCATGCAGTTCCGTCACTTGCTACGCAGTTGCAGCGCACAGATTTTAACAGCGACTTTTTATGGGGTACGGCAACTTCTGCCTATCAGATAGAAGGCGCAGCAGCGACAGATGGCCGCGTTCCATCTATCTGGGATAGCTTTTGTGAGCAAGCAGGAACCATACGTGATGGCAGCAGCGGCGCGGTAGCCTCTGACCATTACCATCACTGGGCTGAAGACCTGGATATTGCTCAGAGCCTTGGCAGCAATGCTTACCGTTTCTCTATTTCCTGGCCACGCATATTTTCCGGGCCAGACAGCAAGCCAAATCCTGAAGGGCTGGCATTTTATTCGCGTCTGGTCGATGGCATGCTGGAACGCGGCCTGCAACCCTGGGCCACCCTGTATCACTGGGATTTGCCACAATACCTGCAAGACCAGGGTGGCTGGGCATCACGCGATACCGTACATGCCTTTGTCGAATTTGCCGATGTCATCACTGAACATCTGGGTGACAGGGTCAAGCACTGGATCACCCACAATGAACCATGGTGTACAGCCATGCTGGGTCATGCTGATGGCATCCATGCGCCGGGTATCAAGGACTTCAAGACAGCAATTCAGGTTTGCCATCATGTATTGCTGTCGCACGGCCTGGCAACACCCGTCATACGGGCCAATGTTGCGGATGCAAGAATAGGTCTGGCACTGAATCTGCATCCTATCTCTGCCGCAAGTGACAAGCCTGAGGATTTTGCCGCCGCTCGCCTGCATGATGGTTTGCGTAACCGCTGGTATCTCGATCCGCTGTATGGCCGTGGTTATCCTCAGGATGTCTGGCAGGCGCTGGGAGATTACGCCCCGGTGGTGTACGAGGGCGATCTGCAGGCCATGGCAGTTTCCACAGATTTTCTGGGTGTGAATTTCTACTTCCCTGAAATCATAGAACACGCACCCGGTGCTTCGCCACTGAACACGCGCCTGGTTGATGCGGTAGGTGTAGAGCGTACGGCATTCGGCTGGGAGATTGCACCAGAAGGCATGACCAGTTTGCTCAAGCGCATACAGGACGATTACCAGCCGCATGCCATGTACATTACTGAGAACGGCGCAACCTATGATGACCATGTTGATAATGACGGTCAGATCAGGGATGAATTGCGCCGCGATTATCTGATACGCCATCTGCTGGCTGTCAAAGAGGCAATACGCCTGGGTTGCCAGGTCAAAGGTTATTTCCTCTGGAGCTTGCTGGATAACTTCGAATGGGCAGAGGGCTGTTCGCGCAGATTCGGCATCGTATATGTCGATTTCATCACGCAAAAACGCACGCCAAAACTGAGTGCGCATTGGTACCGCGACTTCTTGCTGGAAACAGAAAAAGCAAAAGACGCAACGACCACAGCGAAGGCAGCAACTGCCGCAACGCAGCAAAGCCAGGAATCTTCGGCGGCATAAGAAGAAAAAAGACAGACCAGAAGACAGACAAAAAACAGACGCGATCAATATGCCTGCCATCTTGCAGAATAAAGTGGTCTGTAACCAAATTACATTTTCATTGACAAAAAGAAACGGGGGTATCACTATGTTTTTTCGATAAAATTGGAAACCTTCCCATTGAAAATATTTGATTGCGGATATTTCATCTTGGGTAATGCAGGACAGTGTTTTCAGCAATATATGTGCATGGCGCAAAGACGTCAGCCAAAACAAAAAATACCAGTAAGACGCGCATGCAAGATCATGTGCGGACCACGGCGACCGCTAGTGAGCTTCACTACCGTCAACCGATAACTGAAAAAAATATGGGAGACATGATGTTTCATCAAATAACCAAGCGTACCCTGATCAGCCTGGCTGTCGCCAGCGCCTGCGCGCAACTGACAACTTATGCATGGGCACAAGATCAGGAAAGCAGCAAAACGGCAGAAGTAGAAAGCAAGTCCAAAGCAAAAAAATCAGATGCAGATAAGTCTGAAGTACAAGAAATCACAGTTACCGCTACCCGCCGCGCCACCTCATTATTGAAAACACCATTGGCCGTCACCGCCTTCAGCCAGGAAAAACTGAGCAAGCAAGGTATCACCAATTTGTCTGGCATCTCTGGCGAATTGCCGAACGTGCAGATGGATGGTCAGGCCAATGACTCAGCAGTCAAGATTACTATACGCGGCATTACCGCCACCAACTTTACCGAGATTGGTGACCCCTCGGCTGGCCTGCATATTGATGGGCTGTATTCGCCGCGCCCACAAGGTGCGCAGGCCCTGATGTTTGACCTGGACCAGGTAGAAGTCCTGCGTGGTCCGCAAGGTACTTTGTTTGGCCGTAATTCGACTGCAGGCAGTATCAACATCATCCCGGCCAAGCCGGAATTTGGTTCTACCTACGGCAGCGCATCTTTTGAAACCGGCAGCCTGAATCTGCGCAATCTCAATGTCATACAGAATATTGCAGTCGGTGACAATCTGGCCCTGCGTGCTACCTTGATGAAAGTCACCAGGGACAGCCCGTTCAATCAGATGCAGGATTTCTCGGAAGCGAATATCCCGGCACTGGGCTGGAAGCCCGATGGCATACCTGACGTTACCCAGCGCTTCAACAGCAAAGTATCCAAGGCAGATGGCTACAACAACCAGAACCAGTGGGCAGGTCGTCTGGCAGCCAGGCTGAAAGTCAACAGTGACCTCGAATGGCAACTCGCGTATGAACATTTCCAGGATTCTGGCGCTGGCTACATAGGCATGCGAGATTGTGACCAGTCCGCTGGCACGCGCTGGGCCTGTGTGCGCGGTCAATATGATGTGCTCATCAATGTGCCAGGTAAAGTGGATATGTCGATAGACACGGTGCGCTCCAAAGCAATCTGGAACGTGAACAAGAATACCGCGCTGGAATATGGCTTCGTCTATGCGAACCAAAAACGCAGCCAGGTGCATGACGACGATGGCGGCGTCTCACCCTATGATTTTGAAGTCACAGGTCGCAATCCGGTAGATGGTAACTGGTCAGTTTGGCCTATCTCGGATAACCTCACGCGTACCCTGAATTCCAAATACCTGTCCACCGTCCATGAGCTGCAACTGAAGCAGAGCTTTGACAACTGGCAATATGTAGCTGGTGCATTCTGGATGCATGAAAAAAATGCCATCAATTTTGGCCAGGAACAGATGCACTATGGTCCCAATAATATCCCTATCAGCCAGTTCTACGCCCAGCCTGACCGTCAGATAGATTCCAAAGCCCTGTTCGCACAGGCTGACTGGAAGTTTACTCCGGTCTGGACAGCGACCGTAGGCGCACGCTACACACGCGATACCAAGACCGACGTTGGTGGTATGAACTATGGTGGCAATAGCTGGGGCGGTCAAAGCTATGGCTACTACAATGGCCTGTTTGACTATGGCACCCCGGGTACTGACAGTTACCGCACACCTAACGGCAACCAGATCACGCCGCAAATGGGTACACTGGGTGGTGCAGCCGCCTACGCAGGTTATGGTCCTGGTACCAATAATGACCATAGCGACAGCTGGAGCAAAGGCACTTACCGCCTTGGTCTGCAGGCACAGTTGACACCAAGCGATATGGTGTATGCAGCTTTGGCAACCGGTTATAAGTCGGGCGGTTTTGGTGATCGTACCAACAAGTGCGGCCAGACTACCTGCGTGTATGGTGACAACAAAAAAGAGCAGATCACCTACCTGACCTATAAGCCAGAAACTGTCACCAATTTTGAATTGGGTTACAAAGGCAAATTGCTGGATAACCGTCTGGCCTTGTCCGTGGTCCTGTTCGCTATGCAGTACAAGGACATGCAGCAGACTGGCAGCAACTTCCTGGCCAAGGTCACTACGCCAGACAACCTGCCTTGTCCTTCATGGGCACCAACTTGTGATGTGGCAACCGCGTGGCAAACCGTCAACGTTGCCAAGGTCAATTTGTCAGGTATAGAAACTGAGTGGGATTATCGTCCATGGCCGGGTGCCAAACTCGGCGGCTTCTTCAGTTACCTGAAAAGCGTGATCCATGATTATGATTCTTATGATGATGGCTATGCCTGTGACCAACGTGCAGAGTTTGGCGCTGTCCCTTGCCCAGCAGTTTATCTGGGTACTGATGACAGATTGCGTGGTCGCCGTGCCTATAACCTCGAAGGCAATCAAATGCCGAATGCACCCAAGTTCACCTTTGGCATGAACTTCTCGCAAGAGTTTGCACTCGACAATGGTTACACGCTGACGCCATGGATAGGGATGCGTTGGCAAGATAAGGTGTATTTTGATTTGCGCAATTTCGATAACGCCCATATCGGTCTGACGCAAAAAGCTTATGCCAAAGGCGATTTGTCATTGAAGCTGGTAGCGCCAAACGACAAATGGTTTGTTGAAGCCTACGTACGTAACTTCAGCGATGCCAAGGCCAAGACCAATGGCTGGAATGCAGGTGGTGGAAAAATGGGAGCGAGTTATATAGACCAGCGCTCTTTTGGCATCAAGGTAGGTGCAAGCTATTAAGCAATGAAGACCTGATGGATGCATGCATCATCCATCAGGTTTTTTGATTTTGTAATGAGCAAAACGGCAGACAGCATGAAAAAACAGATATCTTTGCCAGCATGTTTGACTTACCTGAGTTTATTGCTGCTCACCGCTTGCGGGGGCAGCAGCAATCTCGTGCAAACCCAAGTCGCGCCCAATTTGCAGCATGGCTGGGAACTGGTCTGGGCCGATGAATTTGCAGCTGACAAACTGGACTTACAGAGCTGGCAGATAGAAACCGGCGGGCATGGTTGGGGTAATCATGAACTGGAAAACTACACAGCCCGAAAGGAAAATCTCCGGTTGGAAAATGGCATGCTGGTTATCGAAGCCAGGCAAGAAAAATTTGCTGGCAGTGACTACACCTCGGCACGTATCAAGACCGCTGGTTTGCGTGAATTCACTTATGGCCGTTTCGAGGCACGTATCAAGATACCCGCAGGCCAGGGTGTCTGGCCTGCATTCTGGCTACTGGGTGCAGAGGCTAGTGCTGCTGGCTGGCCAGAGCGCGGCGAAATCGACATCATGGAAAACATAGGCAAGGAAGCAGCGACCAGCTACGCTACCCTGCATGGGCCGGGCTATTATGGCGCCACTGGTTTTGGTGGTTCAAAAAAACTCGCGCAGGGCAAACTGGCTGATGACTTTCACATTTATTCCGTCGAGTGGGATGCGACGCAGATACGCTGGTATCTTGATGGTCAGCTATATCATCAGGCCAGCCCCGCGAACGTGCCGGGCAAGTGGGTATTTGACCATGGATTTTTCATCATCCTGAATCTCGCCATAGGTGGTGAATGGCCTGGCGCGCCAGATGCAAATACCAGGTTCCCGCAACAGATGCTGGTAGATTATGTGCGCGTATATAAAAGAAAAACATGAACGCAAAAATTCGACGTATAAACTAAGTACCATCAATAAAGAGACAAAAGCGAATCAGCAGATTCCTTCCATAATAAAGAGCACACCATGATGAAATTGAAGCATAAGAGCATACAGATCAGTTCTGCCATCCTGCTGGCATATGGAGCAAGCCACGCGTTTGCGGCAGACACGGCAAACCAGTACGGACCGGGCAAGATGCCGGACAAGAATTTGGCAGCGTGGCCGCAAGTCCAGAGCGTCATCAGCAAAGACCCTGCCATCGAAGCAAAGCTTGCTGCCATCGTTGCAGGCATGACGCTGGAACAAAAAATAGGCCAGATGACGCAACCAGAAATCAAGGCTATTACACCGGATGATGTACGCCGCTATTACCTGGGCTCGGTCCTGAATGGCGGCGGCAGCTGGCCAGACCGCAATAACAAGCATGGTACGGCGGCTGACTGGGTCGCGCTGGCAGATAAATATTATGAAGCTTCGATGGCGACTGACATGGCAGTCAAAGTGCCCGTGGTCTGGGGCATAGATGCGATACATGGTAATAGCAATGTATATGGCGCTACCCTGTTCCCGCATAATATCGGTCTGGGTGCTGCGCACAATCCGCAACTGGCGGCGCAGATAGGCCGCTCCATGGGCAAGTCTGTGCGTGCCACCGGCATCGCCTGGGTGTTTGGCCCTACGCTGGCGGTAGTGCGTGATGACAGATGGGGGCGCACTTATGAAAGTTTTTCTGAAGACGGTGCACTGGTGCGCCAGTATGCGGGTGAATATGTCAAAGGCTTGCAGGGCTCCTTCATGGATGATGGCAATGTCATTGCCACTGCCAAGCATTTCATGGGCGATGGCGGTACTGACCAGGGCAAGGACAGGGGTGTGAATCTATCTACCAATGCGCAGATGCTCAATACACATGGGCAAGGCTATCTGACAGCACTGGCAGCAGGCGCGCAAACCGTCATGGCATCCTACAATAGCTGGAACGATAAAGCCTCAGGCGCAGATTACGGCAAAATGCACGGCAGCAAGGCGCTGCTGACAGATGTACTTAAAACAAAAATGGGCTTTGATGGTTTTATCGTCACTGACTGGAATGGCATAGCAGAAGTACCCGGCTGCCGCAATGACAGTTGCGCGCAAGCGATCAATGCCGGTATAGACATGGTCATGGTACCGGATGACTGGAAGGCTTTCATCAGCAACACCATAGCCCAGGTCAAGTCTGGCGAAATACCCATGAGCAGGATAGATGATGCAGTGACCCGCATCATCCGTGTCAAATTACGCACAGGCCTGTTCGGCAAAAAACCTTCTGACAATAGCTATGCTGGCAAGCAGGATGCCCTGCAAGACCGCGAGCTGGCCAGACAGGCCGTGCGTGAATCCCTGGTCTTGTTGAAGAACGATGGCGCGACTTTGCCACTGGCACGCAACAAGAAAATCTTGGTGGTTGGCAAGACTGCTGACGATATCTCCAACCAGACTGGTGGCTGGTCACTGACCTGGCAGGGTACGGATAACAAGAATGCAGACTTCCCGAATGCTGACTCGATACTGACAGGTATCAAGGCTGCCGTCGGTGATGCCAATGTTGAGTTCAGTGCAGATGCCAAGGGCGTAGATGTCAGCCGCTTTGATGCCGTGATTGCCGTCATCGGTGAAACACCATACGCAGAAATGTATGGCGATATTGGCCCCTCTGGTAATTTGCGTCATAGCAGCCGCTACCCGGAAGACCTGGCAGTGCTGCAAGCAGTGTCTGGCAAGGGCAAGCCGGTAGTAACCTTGTTTGTCTCTGGCCGCCCGCTGTACGTCAATGATCTGTTGAACCTGTCTGACAGCTTTGTCGCCGCCTGGTTGCCAGGTTCAGAAGGCAAGGGCGTGGCCGATGTCTTGTTTCGTGCTACAGATGGCAAAGTGGCGCATGACTTCAAGGGCACGCTGTCATTCTCGTGGCCCAAGTCTGTATGCCAGGCCAGCCTGAATTTTGATGATGCGAATTACTCGCCTTTGTTCAAGCTCGGCTATGGTCTCAATTATTCCAGCAAGACAAAAATAGGAAAGCTCGATAGCAAATACCCATCCGGTGGTTGCGGCGTGACAAATGCATACCCAGTATTCAATCAGGCTGACCGTGCGACTTATCCTCTGTATGTTGTCAGTGGCAATGAGCAGCAGGCAGTGGGATCAGACCTGAACCGTGTATTGAATATGAAAGGTATCAGCGTACAAACCTCACAAGTGAATAGCCAACAAGATGCCAAGCTCGTGAGCTGGAGTGGTGCAGCGCGCGTGGAAGCCCGCGCGGCGCAAGGCAAAGCCATACCTGCCTTCGCCACCAAAGATGGTGCATTGAGTTTTGACACTATCGTGGCTACTGCACCTGCAGGCACGGTCAGTTTGTCCATGCACTGTGGTAATCACTGCAGCGCCAGTGTGGATGTGACCGAAGCCTTCAAACGCCTGGCTGGCAAAAAAGAAAAACAGACTATCAAAGTTCCCTTGTCCTGTTTCACGACCAAAGGCGTCAAGCTCAATAGCGTGGATGTGCCATTCAGCATCAGCAGTACAGCCGCTTTCAGCGCTGCCTTCACGAATATACAGATAGTCGGTGGCGCAGCCAAAGAACCGGACGCCTTGAATTGCGCAGAGCTGAAATGATGTCTAGTCAGAAGATTAATCCGATTTACCCGCGCCTGCTGGCCGATATAGGCGGCACTAATGCCCGCTTTGCGCTGGAAACCGCAGAGCGTCAGTTTGAGGCAGTCAGCGTGCTGGCTTGCGCTGACTATCCTGGCTTGCCTGATGCGATAAAAAGCTATCTCGCCAGCGACGCGGTCAGGCAAGTACAGATCCGGCATGAAGCACGTATAACAGGTATAAAAAACGCCGCCATCGCTATCGCCAACCCCATCGATGGCGATAGCGTACGCATGACCAATCATCACTGGAGTTTTTCCATCTCTGCTGTGCGTGCGCAACTCGATTTCAGCAGTCTGCTCGTCATCAATGATTTCACGGCACTCGCGATGGCCTTGCCTTATCTTGACGCCAGCCAGTTGCAAAGAATTGGTGGTGGTGCGGAGATGCCGGGTGGCACCATAGGTTTGATCGGTGCTGGAACTGGGCTGGGTGTGTCCGGCATTATCCCTGCTGGTAATTCCTGGGCAGCTTTGTCCAGTGAAGGCGGGCATGCCAGCTTTGCACCAGCCAACCGTGAAGAAATGCGCATATTGGAAGCGCTGTGGCAACAATATGAACATGTCTCGGCAGAACGCCTGTTGTCAGGCAAGGGGCTGGAATTGATCTGTACTGTCATCTCTGGCAAAACGATGGATGCCGCAGATATCACGCGCCGCGCACTTGATGGCAGTTGCGCAGATTGCCTGCGCACGGTTGAGCATTTCTGCGCCATTCTGGGCAGTATGGCAGGCAATGTCGCGCTGACCCTTGGGGCGACTGGCGGCATGTATATAGGTGGGGGCATCGTCCCCAGGCTGGGTCGCTTGTTTGCTGCCTCGACGTTTCGTCAGCGTTTTGAAGCCAAGGGGCGGCTCAGCAGTTTTCTGGCGCAGATACCGACTTATCTGATCACTGAAGAATATCCAGCCTTTCTCGGTGTATCAGCCATGCTGGCAGATCATCTTGGCAAGCAAGAAAAAATTTAATAAGGAGCTACATCTTGGAAACTTCATTACCGACAACCGCTGCCGTCACATCTGACGGCAATGCCAGAAGCCAGACCAGCTCTCTCGTCATCGTGACGATTTTGTTTTTCATGTGGGGTTTTCTGACTTCACTCAATGATGTGCTGATCCCGCATCTGAAATCAATTTACACACTCAGTTATGTGCAGGCGACATTGGTACAGTTTTGTTTTTTTGGTGCCTACTTTATTGTGTCCCTGCCTGCCGGTATGCTGATCAAAAAAATTGGTTATCAGCATGGCGCAGTGACTGGCCTTGTCATTGCCGCCACTGGTTGCGCCATGTTTTATCCTGCATCCATGGGCAGCTATGCACTGTTCTTACTGGCTTTTTTTGTACTGGCATCTGGCATCACGATTTTGCAAGTTGCTGCCAATCCCTATGTCACGGTATTGGGGGAAGCAAAAACAGCCTCCAGCCGTCTAACCTTGACGCAAGCTTTCAATTCCCTGGGTACCACGGTAGCGCCTATCCTCGGCGGCATATTGATTTTGTCTGGTGCTGCATTGACAGCGGTAGAAATTAATCAATTGCCCGCAGCAGAGCAAATCACTTATCGTGCCAGCGCCGGTGCCGCGGTGCAAATGCCCTATCTGATGCTGGCGGGTGCATTGCTGCTACTGGCAGTCTTGTTCGCCTTTGCCCGCCTGCCTAAGATTACACATGCAGAAGAAAGCAATACCAATGTCAACAGCGTCAGCAGCACCAGGACATCGGTGTTGTCGCACGGCCATCTTCTCATGGGGGCAATTGGTATATTTTTATATGTCGGTGGCGAAGTCAGCATAGGCAGTTTCCTCATCAATTTCCTCGGTGAGGCAGATGTGGGTGCATTGCCACCTGCGGTCGCTGCGCACTATGTGAGTTTTTACTGGGGTGGTGCCATGGTCGGGCGTTTCATTGGCTTTGCCGTCATGCGCAAGGTCAGCCCGGGCAAGACCCTGGCATTTAATTCTGCCGCTGCCATCATCCTGATCCTGACGGCCATCTATAGCCATGGCACATTGGCGATGTGGGCGATACTGGCGGTGGGCTTGTGCAACTCCATTATGTTCCCGACCATCTTCAGCATGGCCCTGAACAAGCTTGGGCCTTTGACAGGTCAGGGCTCCGGCATTTTGTGCATGGCCATCGTCGGCGGTGCCTTGGTGCCTTTCCTGCAAGGCTATCTGGCTGACAGCATAGGCTTGCATGCGTCTTTCTATGTGCCTGCGGCCTGCTATACCTTCATCCTGTATTTCGGCATACGTTATGCAGGCATGTATTCCAGCAAATAGGTGGAAGTAAAACTCAGTCTGGTTTTTTCTTCGTTACAGGAGATTGCGGGAGCTACATGCTCCCGCTTTTTTTGTTCACAATTTTTTTCCCGCAATGTAAGAGCTATCATTTTTTATGATACCCCTATTTTAATTCCATATTTTCCACAAGCGCGTATTCCACCTACACTGTGAACACAGCAGATTTCAAAGGAAGTCGAAGAAGCGCTGCAGCGAAATTTCGAAAGCTTCTTTTGATGTCTCTTTGATCCGGATAAAAGGAAATGCAGACGCTGTCAGCCGTATTTGATGTAGTTTTGACGTAGTCAAATGCGACAGACGTAATGTCTTGACATCGAATTTTGTCCAGGATTCGAATAAAATGGTAGTTATCACTACCAACGCAACGAGAGCCTATCTCTGATACCTCGCTATAGGCTACGAGCAAAATTGTGTCTTACCGGATACAACGCATGCTCTTTGCGATCTAAATCACAAATTTTGGAGCCACCTTATGTCATCCGACACCACCATGGAGTCTGCTGGACTCTCGTCCCTTGCCAGAGCAGGCAATAGAAATCAAGAAGCATCCAGTGATGCGCTTGAAGCCAGCCAGATCACCAGCCCCCCGCAATTGAATGATGTGCAACTTGACGATAAATATACGTCGAATAGCGGCACGATCTTTTTGTCAGGCATACAAGCCCTGGTAAGACTGCCGATGATGCAGCGCCAGCGCGACTTGGCTGCGGGCTTGAATACGGCGGGATTTATTTCCGGCTATCGCGGCTCTCCGCTGGGTGGTCTGGATGAAACATTGTGGAAAACCAAAAAACTGCTGGAGCAAAACCATGTGCAGTTCGTGCCTGGCGTTAATGAAGACCTGGCAGCGACTGCAGTATGGGGCTCGCAAACGGTAGACCTGATAGGCCCGGCCAAATACGATGGTGTATTTGGCATGTGGTATGGCAAAGGCCCTGGCGTAGACCGTAGTGCTGACGTCTTCAAACACATGAACCATGCTGGCACATCCAAACACGGTGGTGTCCTGCTGGTGGCCGGTGATGACCATGGTGCCTACTCTTCGACGCTGCCGCATCAGTCTGACCATATTTTCTCTGCCTGCATGATCCCGATGCTGTACCCCAGCAATGTGCAGGAATACCTGGACCTGGGCTTGCATGCCTGGGCCATGTCGCGCTTCTCTGGCTGTGCAGTCGGCTTCAAGGCGCTGGCAGATACCGTGGAATCGACCTCGTCGGTCGATGCTGACCCTTTCCGCCTGCAAATCAAGATACCGCAAGATTTTGTCATGCCTGAAGGTGGCCTGAACACGCGTTTGTCTCTGGATACCCTGGGCATACAGGCACGCAAGCAGGAAGCCCTGATGCAGGATTACAAAATCTATGCAGCCCTGGCGTATGCCCGCATCAATAAACTCAATCATGTCACCATAGACAGCCCGACGGCACGTCTGGGTATCGTGGCGTCCGGAAAGTCTTACCTCGACGTGCTGGAAGCGCTAGAAGAACTGGGTATAGATGAAAAATTTGCTGCCGAGATAGGCATACGCCTGTTCAAGGTATCCATGCCCTGGCCACTTGAGCCGGATGGCGTGCGCGAATTCGCCCAGGGTCTCGATGAAATTCTGGTCGTTGAAGAAAAACGCCAGATGGTCGAGTACCAGCTCAAGGAACAACTATATAACTGGCGCGACGATGTACGCCCGCGCGTCATTGGCAAGTTCGATGAAAAAGGCGAATGGGTACATCCGCGTGGTGAATGGTTGCTGACTTCGAAGGCTGACTTTTCGGTAGCGCAAATTGCCCGCGTGATTTCTTCCCGCATCGCCCGCTTCCATACCAGCGATCTGATCAAGGCACGCCTGGCATTTTTGGAAGCCAAGGATGTCGTGCTCAGCAAGCAGGTCAATACACCTGCACGCCCGGCTTACTATTGCTCAGGTTGCCCGCACAATACTTCGACCAAGGTGCCAGAAGGCAGCCTGGCACTGGCAGGCATAGGTTGCCACGTCATGGCGACCGCGATTTACCCCGAATTCAATAAGCTGACTACCCACATGGGTGGTGAAGGTGCACCGTGGATAGGCCAGGCCGCATTCTCGACTTTGCCGCATGTGTTCCAGAACCTCGGTGACGGTACTTACTTCCATTCCGGTTATCTGGCAATACGCGCAGCCGTGGCTGCCAAGGTCAATATCACCTACAAGATTTTGTATAACGATGCAGTGGCGATGACGGGCGGACAACCCGTCGATGGCATTATCAGCGTACCGATGATGGCGCAGCAAATGGCAGCAGAAGGTGTCAAGCGCATCGCCCTGGTGACTGAGGATTTGTCACGTTACACAGACCGCTCCAACCTGCCCAGCTTTTTAACTCTGCATGACCGCAAGGATATGGATGCGGTGCAACGTGAATTGCGCGACATCCCTGGCGCGACCGTTCTTATTTACGACCAGACCTGTGCTGCAGAAAAACGTCGTCGTCGCAAAAAAGGTGAATTCCCTGACCCTAACCAGCGCATGTTCATCAATGAAGCAGTTTGTGAAGGCTGTGGCGACTGTGGCGTGCAATCCAACTGTACGTCCATCATGCCGGTGGAAACAGAATTTGGCCGCAAGCGCAGCATAGACCAGTCGTCTTGCAACAAGGATTATTCCTGCGTCAAGGGTTTCTGCCCGAGCTTTGTCACGGTAGAAGGCGGCAAGCTGGTCAAGTCCAAGACTGGCACGGCAAAGACTGATGATTTCGGCGCGCTTCCAGAGCCACAATTGCCAGCCTGTGAAAGCTCTTACAACATCCTGTTGAACGGCATAGGCGGCACAGGTGTGATCACGGTCGGTGCCTTGCTGGGCATGGCCGCGCATCTGGAAGGCAAGGGTGCATCAGTACTAGACATGACGGGCATGTCGCAAAAAAATGGCTCGGTGACTTCGCACATACGCATAGTCAATCAGGCTGGCAAATTGCGTGCACAACGTATAGCAACGGGCGAAGCTGATCTGATTTTGGGCTGCGATATCCTGACCGCTGGTGCACATGATGCCATTTCCAAAATGCGTGCAGACCGTACCCGTGCCGTCATCAATACTCATGAACAACCGACCGGCCCGTTCGCCAGGAACCCTGACTGGCAATTCCCGCTGGAGTCAGTTGAACACCTGATTTCTGAATCAGTCGGTGGTAATGTTGATTTCATCAATGCCACCAAACTGGCAACCGCTTTGATGGGCGATTCCATCGCCACCAATCTGTTCATGCTCGGTTTTGCTTATCAAAAGGGTGCGATACCGGTATCTGAAACCGCCTTGCTGCGCGCCATTGAACTGAATGGCGTTGCTATAGACGCCAACAAGAAAGCCTTCCTCTGGGGCCGCCGTGCTGCGGTGGATTTTGCCCGCGTAGAAAAAATCGCCATCCCCGGCCAGCCTGTCGTCATCCAGATGCCGCAAAGCCTGGATACGCTCGTCAAGCGCCGCATTGCGGTATTGACGGATTACCAGAACGCCGCTTACGCCCAACAATATGCGGACCTGGTTGACAAGGTGCGCAAGGCTGAATCTGCATTGAATGCCGGTAACAAGTTCAGCATGGCAGTCGCCAAATATGCGTTCAAACTCATGGCCTACAAGGATGAGTATGAAGTCGCACGCCTGTACACCAATGGCGATTTCACGGCAAAACTGAAGCAACAGTTTGAAGGCGACTTCAGCCTGAAATTCAATCTGGCTCCACCTATCTTCTCGAAGAAAGACGGACAAGGTCATCTGGTCAAAGCGCAATATGGTTCCTGGGTCTGGCAGGCATTCAAGCTGCTGGCCAAGCTCAAGGGCTTGCGTGGTACGGCACTGGATATTTTTGGCCGCACAGAAGAACGCAAGGCCGAGCGCGCCCTCATTGTTGAATACACTGCCCTGATGGAAAAGCTGGCCGCTGGTTTGAATGCAGATAATCTGGAACAAGCCATTGCTCTCGCGAGTCTGCCTGAAAAGATACGCGGTTACGGCCATGTCAAAGAAAAGGCGATGCAGGCGTATCATGCTGAGAAAGCAGTTTTGCTGAATCCGCAAATACCTGTGGTGATCAAGGAAGTGTCACGCGTAGCGTGAACGATGATCAGACAAGGCTCACTTTGACAAAAGTGAGCCTTGCTGAATGTTGCAGAGCAAGCTGACCAAAACTTTATCCTGCTCCGTATGTTCAAAAAACTCTTGGTGATATCAATAGCCGCATCTGGCCTGTGCATGGCAACTGCCAATGCTGCACCAGCCTCAATTTTGCGCCTCTACTTACCCTGGCTGGCGCTGGCGAGGGAAGATGGCGAACGGCTTACTGAATTGAAACTGACGCAAGCCTGCGGAGAATTCTGGGGCTTGGCAGGCATCCCTAAAGACTGGAGTGTGGAAATTATCAGCCCGAGTTCTGGCACTGCGGTCTTGCATGCCAGCGCAGGTCATGGTGCTTCCAGTCTGTTTGATGTGCGCGCATGGAATGGGGTAGTACGCATAGCGGGTGCTCATGCTAGCTGCAAGGACTTGAGTGTGGTGCTTGTCACCGAAACAGGTGACAGACGCAAGGAATACCAATTGTCAGGGCGTGAATTGCAATTGCGCAAATGAACGGTGCAATTAAGCAAATATTCAAGCGGGGTACTTAATGCAAGAATTGCCAATCAACTAATATGAATGAATGCAATCGATGAATTGCATGAAAAACATGATTTCAATTTTTAATTGACGTTTACGTTAACGTCATATAACTTAGCCTAACCCAAACATAGTTATTGTTGCTAAATAGCAATAGTCACTGTGATAAAACAAGACCGATGAGGAAGACATGACTGACCTGTCCGTTGCCCAGAACCTGACTGAATACAAACCTGCCAACAAAGTGCGCTTTGTTACCGCCGCTTCCCTGTTCGATGGCCATGATGCCTCGATCAATATCATGCGCCGTATTTTGATGGCGAATGGTGCAGAAGTGATCCATCTGGGTCATAACCGCTCGGTAGAAGAAATCGTCACTGCCGCCCTGCAGGAAGATGCCCAGGGCATCGCTATTTCCAGTTATCAGGGGGGCCATGTCGAATACTTCAAATACATGATAGACCTGCTCAAGCAACGCGGTGGTGCGCATATCAAGGTGTTTGGCGGTGGCGGTGGTGTCATCGTGCCGGAAGAAATCGCCGATCTGCATGCTTATGGCGTGACCCGTATTTTCAGCCCTGAAGATGGTCAGCGCATGGGCCTGGTGGGCATGATTTTGTCAATGATACAGGCTTGTGACAGTGACCTGTCCGGCTATGCACCAACGACGCTGGCAGTATTGCAGCAAGGCGATATCGCCGACAAGCATCGTCCGCTGGCGCAATTGATTACCGCGCTGGAAAACGACAAGGTCGCGCCAGAATTGCGCACGCAATTGATGGATGCGGCAAAGGTGAGCAAGACACCTACCCTGGGTATCACGGGTACTGGCGGTGCGGGTAAATCATCACTGACGGATGAACTGATACGCCGCATACGCCTGGACCAGGATGATCACCTGAATATCGCCCTGATTTCCATAGACCCATCGCGCCGCAAATCTGGCGGTGCCTTGCTGGGTGACCGCATACGCATGAATGCCATTAACCCATGGAAGGGCAAGCTCAAGGTTTTCATGCGTTCGCTGGCAACGCGTGAAGCGGGTTCCGAGATTTCGCAGGCCTTGCCAGATGTCATCGCTGCCTGCAAGGTCGCCGGTTTTGACCTGGTTATCGTCGAGACTTCCGGCATAGGCCAGGGTGATGCGGCGATTGTGCCGCATGTCGATGTATCGATGTATGTCATGACACCAGAATTTGGTGCTGCATCACAGCTGGAAAAAATCGACATGCTCGATTTTGCCGATTTTGTGGCCATCAATAAATTCGACCGCAAAGGCGCACAGGATGCTCTGCGCGACGTCGCTAAACAATACCAGCGCAACCGCGAATTATGGACACAGAAGCCAGATGAAATGCCAGTCTATGGCACGCAGGCTTCACGCTTCAATGATGATGGCGTGACTGCGCTGTACCAAGGCATCTTGCCTGCACTGGTGCAACGTGGTTTGCTGGCCAAGCCCAGCAAACTGGCAGCCATCAGCGTCAAATATTCCAGCGCCAAGAATGTCATCGTGCCACCAGCCCGCAGCCGTTACCTCGCTGAGATTGCCGACACGGTACGCGCCTATCACAAGAATACCGGCAAGCAGGTCTTGATCGCCCGTGAACGCCAGCAACTGCAAGAAACCAAGCGCATGCTGTCAGTGGCAGGCAAGTCTGCTGATTTTGATGACTTGATCACGGAGCGTGAAAACCGCCTCGATGGTGAGTCCAAAAAACTCATCAGCATGTGGCCAGACATGCAGGCTGCCTACGCGGGCGATGAATATGTCGTCAAGATTCGCGATAAAGAGATACGCACTCGCCTGGTACAGCAATCCCTGTCTGGTACCAAGATACGCAAGGTGGCTTTGCCGCGCTTTGTCGATCACGGTGAAATCCTGCGCTGGCTGTTGCTGGAAAATGTGCCTGGTTCTTTCCCCTTCACCGCCGGTGTGTTCGCCTTTAAACGCGAAGGCGAAGACCCTACCCGCATGTTTGCTGGAGAGGGTGATCCTTTCCGTACTAACCGCCGTTTCAAGCTGGTGTCGCAAGGCATGGATGCGAAACGCCTATCGACTGCATTTGACTCAGTGACCCTGTACGGCGCGGACCCGGCCATACGTCCTGACATCTACGGCAAGGTCGGTAACTCTGGCGTTTCCGTTGCAACGCTGGAAGACATGAAGGTCTTGTATGATGGCTTTGATCTGTGCGACCCGGCCACATCGGTATCCATGACCATCAACGGCCCTGCACCGACGATACTGGCTTTCTTCATGAATACTGCCATCGACCAGCAGATGGAAAAATTCCGCATCGATAACAAGCGTGAACCCACCGCAGATGAATCCGCCAAGATACGCGCCTGGGTATTGCAGAACGTGCGCGGCACCGTGCAGGCAGATATCCTGAAAGAAGACCAGGGCCAGAACACCTGCATCTTCTCGACAGTATTCTCCTTGAAGGTCATGGGCGATATACAGGAATATTTTGTCCATCACCAGGTGCGCAATTTCTATTCTGTTTCCATCTCCGGCTACCATATTGCCGAAGCAGGTGCGAACCCGATTTCTCAACTGGCGTTCACGCTGTCAAATGGCTTCACCTTTGTCGAAGCCTATCTGGCACGCGACATGCATATCGATGATTTTGCGGCCAACCTGTCCTTCTTCTTCAGCAACGGCATGGACCCTGAATACACGGTGCTGGGCCGCGTGGCCCGCCGTATCTGGGCAGTGGCAATGCGTGACAAATATGGTGCGAATGATCGCAGCCAGAAACTCAAATATCATATCCAGACCAGTGGCCGTTCCCTGCATGCACAAGAGATCGATTTCAACGATATCCGCACAACATTGCAAGCCCTGATCGCGATCTACGACAACTGCAATAGCCTGCACACCAATGCCTATGATGAGGCGATCACCACGCCTACTGATGAATCAGTGCGCCGCGCTTTGGCGATCCAGCTCATCATCAATCGTGAATGGGGTCTGGCGAAAAATGAGAATCCTATCCAGGGCAGCTTCATCATCGAAGAACTGACCGACATGGTAGAAGAAGCCGTGATGCAGGAGTTTGAGCGCATCGCCGAACGCGGTGGTGTACTCGGTGCCATGGAAACCGGTTACCAGCGCGGCAAGATACAGGAAGAATCCATGCACTATGAACACCTGAAACATGACGGCACCTTGCCCATCATCGGTGTGAATACCTTCCGCAATCCTAAAGCCAATGACACGCCGCAAAAGATAGAACTGGCGCGTTCTACCGAAGAAGAAAAGCAATCGCAATTGCAACGCCTGGCAGATTTCCATGGACGTCATGCGGATGTGGCACCGAAGGCGCTGGCAGCCTTGCAGCAGGCGGCGATCAATAATGAGAATGTGTTTGCCAGGTTGATGGATGCGGCAAGGGTTTGTTCTTTGGGGCAGATTACTACGGCGCTTTTTGAGGTGGGGGGACAATACCGACGCAACATGTAGTTGTGTCACGCTGATAAATCCATTAAGCGGGCGCATTACTGCGTTGCAAATGCTCGCAATACCGACGTATTGCTGTGCAAGGGGTAACGTTGGCCTTGCTCTGCATCCCGCTGAATGAATTTCTCAGCGTGCCACGGATACGGTTGGCTGATGGGCGACGCTGCGCGCGCCGTGTGTTAAACCACTTATAATTTGGAGTGTTGGGCCAATTCTTAATTGTCGTGTCAATTTCTAATAACAGGTAAAAATGCGATACATCTTGTGGATAGCACTGCTTGCGACATCACAGTCATTTGCTGCGACTTTTATGGTTGAAGAAAAGCCTTTGCTTGAAGTGCCAGGCAAGGTGGTTGAGGCGATCAAGGCGCAGTATAAGGAAATGCCTGTCGATTACAATGAAAAGCCTTGCAGGTTTATTGGCAAGAAAATTGCCTTGCGCGCAGTGAAAGACAAGCTTGAGGATTGGGCGGTAACGACAGCGGATGCATGTAGCTGGGCTGCTGCTTCTGCGCCTGTCTGGGTGTTGGTCAAGGATGATACCAATCAATACAAGTTGGTGCTATATGCACCCATATATGATATGACTGTCGGTTCAGGATCGCAAAATGGCTTTCATCATATTGCAACAGCCCGGGCAACTGCGGGGTGGAGTGAACAACTACTTTGGAAGTTTGATGGAAAAGTCTATAAGCTGGCTAAAAAATTGACCCAGTGATTCCATAATGAAGCAATGAGCGCAATGTCTGCGTCTTACCACTGCTAAGCCCGAAAACTCTTCGGGCTTTTTGTTTTTTTGCTCAGCGCTATTTATTGCTAGAATACCTATCTACATTTAATCTGGTCATGGCTGCGGTCTGCGGCTTTCAGGAGTATTTCATGCGTACCATTCTCGTTTTAGCTTGCGTCTCTATTCTTGCTGCCTGCAACAAGCCTCCAGAACCCAAGGTGGAGCCTAGTGCTTCGGCTAATTTTCTTTCCGAGCAGAAAGCGCAGCTGGATAAGGCTAAAGAGGCGGCGCAGTTGATGCAGCAGAAGGCGGATGAACAAAGGGCGATTGTTGAGGTCCAAACGGGTGGGGCTGTTGCCAAGCCTGCGAAAGGTGATGCGGGCAAGTAATACTGTTTGTGAGGCACTTCGCGGTTGGTAAGCGGTATGTGTTTTTCCTTTAGGGAGCATTCATGTTGATTTCTTTTCGTCGTCTTGCCCTGGTTTCCTGTCTTAGCCTGCCTTTACTTGCTCATGCGCAATTGCCTGTGCAGGCCAATCCTGATCATGAGGCCATTCTGGCCAGTGCGGATGCGCGGCTGGCTGCGAACAAGCGGCTGGTGTATGACTTTTGGCGGGAAGTGTTTGAAGGCGGGCATATGGAGCTGGCGGACAAATATCTGGCCGAGTCCTATATGCAGCATAACCCCGGAGTAGGGACAGGGCGTGCGGCATTTGTCGAGCTGTTCAGCAAATTCGTCAAACCCAAGGACATACAGGCCAAGGTCAAGGCGCCGCTGGTGGCGATTACTGCCGAGGGCGATAAAGTGATTTTGAGCTTTGTCAGTACCGTGCCAGATCCCAAAGATGCTAGCAAGAAATACACGACGACCTGGTTTGACATGTTCCGCATAGAGAATGGCAAGATTGCAGAGCACTGGGACCCGGCTTTAAAAGACAGTCATTGAGAGGTTGGCAGACAGATGTTGCATAAAAATTTGATTTCAGAGGCGGCATCTTTGCCCAGCGCCTGGCGGTCTGCCATCCTGGGCAAGGCTGGTGGTGCGCAAGTCAAGGTCTTGCGCATGGATGAATGCGATTATCCTGATGAAACGCATGATTTTACCGAGGCCTTGCTGGTGCTCGACGGGCAAATGAATCTGGATATCCACGGCGAGATTGTCGCTGTCAAAGCGGGTGAGCTGTATCTGGTGCCTGCGCATACGCCGCATGCGGTTGCGGCGGGTAGCAGGGGTACCCTGATTATTATTGATCAATAATGCAGCATTGCAGCAATGCAGAATTGAGTTTTGGCTGTAGCTTGTAAATCCTCTTGAATCTATATTTAAAATGGAGACGGCATCATGCAAAAAATCACCCCTACCCTCTGGTTTGATCATCAGGCTGAAGAAGCAGTACATTTTTACCTCGACATCTTCAAGGATGCAAAAATCCTGGATGTAGTCCGCTATGGCGAAGGTGCCCCTCTGCCCAAGGACACGGTGTTGACGATCAAGTTCACCATGGCCGGGCAAGAATTCGTCGCCCTGAATGGTGGGCCTGTATATAACTTCACTCCTGCCATTTCCTTCGTCATCGATTGTGAAACGCAGGAAGAGGTGGATTATTACTGGGACAAATTGTTGGCGGGCGGTGGTCAGGAAAGCCAGTGTGCCTGGCTCACTGACAAATATGGCCTGTCCTGGCAAGTTGTACCCCAAGCATTGATCCGTTATCTCAGTGATGCCGACCAGGAAAAGTCACAAAGAGTCATGATGGCCATGTTCCAGATGAAGAAAATCATCATTGCGGACCTCGACAAAGCCTACGCCGGTAATTGAGTTTGTAAAAAATGTAAATTTTGTAAATGTTTCTGCCTATATTCAAGTTTTGATTTTATTTATGTAAGATTGCCAGACCCAAAATTCAGCGTATGAATTGCTGATTGCCAGTCTAGAAATCACTTACATCCAAAGGTAAATAAAATTGAAACTACCAAAGTCATTGATCGCTGCGTTTTTCTTGTTCGCCATGACGGGGTTTGCCATGGCTGAGACTATCGTCGTGAATCCTTACGGTAAATACCTGGAAGGTGAGGATGTGGAAGTGGAGATGGCGCAATTTGCGGGTAGAAATGCAGATGGCTTGTATGATATTTTGCTGAAGATGAAGGGTGCCGCAGCGTTTAATGCCGGTATCGATGGCAAGACCATTAAATACCGCGCAGTACATGGCGGCTCCGGTGTGGATTACCAGCTCAATGGCAAAACACGTATGTCGCTAAGGCAAAATTCAGGCGGTTCTGCTTCGACTTATCAAGTGTTCCTGGATGGCAGAACAATTTCCATCAATGAGGTAAAAACAAAATCGCAAGAAGTGCGTCCCCTGCATTTACTGACTGCCTCGACGGAAGCGGCGAAATAAGCTGCTATAGCAGTTTCAACCCTAAGCTTCATTATCAATGCCTGTCCAGACGACAGGCTTTTTTTTGCCCGCTTCCTGTGAAGGGCGTCCAACAAATAAATACATTAATGGCTAAAATAGCTGCACTCTGTGTGCTGTCATTTTGCTGCACATATCGTTCATTTACAGGTCACTGAGCGTTCACATAGCACTCATATGGCACTCACATAGCGTTGCATGAACAAGCCTGTCTCACCGGAATCATATGCATACCAAAAAACTTTTACTGAATTTGTTTGAATACAAAGCCTGGGCCAATACTGACTTGTATCAGCTCATGGGAACTGTATCGCCAGCCGAACATGCGCGCGAGCTGCATGATGCAATAAGAATACTCAATCACATCTACGTGGTGGATCAGATTTTCATCGCCAATCTGCAAAGTGAGCAGCATGGCTTTACTGCCTTGAACACCAAAGAAACACCCACACTGGCTGATTTGCAGCATGGTGTGCAGCATGTTGACCGCTGGTATATAGACTATGTCGCAGCACAGCATGAAACCAGGTTTGCAGACGACATACGCTTTAACTTTGTCGATGGCACCCCTGGCTGCATGTCACGTGGCGAGATGTTATTGCACGTAGCAACCCATGGCAATTATCACCGGGGTGCAGTGGGCCGCATCTTGTTCCAGATTGGCAAACAGCCGCCAAAAGACACCTTGACTGTGTTTTTAAGCCGCCAGGCTGTGGATAAGCCTTGATAGCAATACGGCTTGCCATTGAAAAAGATGCTGCCGCATTGCAGGAAATCTACCGGCTCTGCATTATCGAAGCGACATGGCAAATCCGCACGCCTGGAACTATTCCTGATTTTGCAGCGGTTTCCTGCGGTGAAACCATCTGGGTCGCGGTAGATACCTGCGACCAGGTGCTGGCCTTGCTGGCTGTGCAAGACGAGCATGCTTATATTCACCATTTATATGTGCATCCGGCGGCACGGGGCCAGGGAGCAGGGCGGGTTTTATTGCAGCATCTGCAGGCGCACCTGGCATGTCCATGGCAACTCAAATGTGTGGCAAGCAATCATGCTGCCATGGCATTTTACCGTCACCTGGGCTGGCGTGAACTGGAGATGGGGACAGGAGAAGACGGTGCTTATTATTTGCTTCAATTTGATCCACTATGAAGGATCACTTATATAGCAAGATGCATGTTGCCAGATAGCACGATTGTGGCAGAAGCTGTTATTCTGTTGCCCACAGGATTTGCCGCTTGTAGTCTGGGCGGGTTTGATGAATACTCGAATATGCGCTGTATTTTCTAAAAACACTGTTAGTACTGTTTTCAAATCAGTCAGGGATGCCTATGCCAGGCCAAGTGGAATTATCCAGAATTGCCCTATACCGCGCCATGGTAGAGCAAGCTCTGGATGCGTTGCTGGTCATGGAAGGCGGTGTTTTCATTGACTGCAATCCTAGTGCTGAGAAAATGTTTGGTTTTTCAAGAGAGCAGTTGCTGTCCAGTTCGCCTGTGCATTTGTCTGCTGCCACACAATTTGACGGCCAGGATTCCCTGGTTGCCGCCAATCGTTACATAGAGCTGACCCTGGCGGGACAGCCCCAGCGCTTTGAGTGGGCTTCACGCCGGGCAGATGGTAATTTATTCACTTCTGAAGTTGCTCTTAACCTTCTTGAAGACCATGGCAGGCGATGCATTATTGCTGCGGTACGTGATATTTCTGAACGCAAGCAGGCCGAGCTGACGGCGCGCAAGAAAAATGAAAAGCTGCGTGTTTTACTTGAAAATTTTCCCGGCGGCGTCTCCCTGATTGATGAAAATCTCAGGTTCGTTGCCTGGAATGAAGAATTATTGCGCATGCTGGACTTGCCCGCCGCGCTGTTCGAGGGCAGGCAGCCGCTGGTCAGCGAGATATTCGAAGCCAATATCAAGCGCGGAGAATATGGTGAATTCAGTAGTGCCAGCGATGAAGATAAGCTGGCCAAGCTCATGGCCATCATACAAAGTGACAAGCCCTATTCCTATGAGCGCATACGTTCTGATGGCAGCATCATTGAAGTGCGTGGTGTCCCGGTAGATGGTGGTGGCGGCGTGGTTACTACCTGTCTCGACGTGACAGCCAAACGCCGTATAGAAATTGAATTCCACAAACAGTCATTATTCCTCAAGGCAGTGCTGGAACACATGCCCCAGGGCTTGAGCGTGTTTGATGAACAACTAAAACTGTATTTATGGAACCAGGGCTTCCTCGATGTGCTCGACTATCATCCTGATGCGATCTACGAAGGCGTGCCATTTGAAGATTTATTGCGCATCATGGCTACGCGTGGTGAGTATGGTGAAGGTGATATAGAAGAGCTCATCAATTCCCGCCTGAGCCTGGCAAGACAGTTTCAGGCCCACCAGTTTGAGCGGGTAAGGCCAAATGCCCATACCCATCTGGTGCAGGGCAGGCCCATCCATGAAAACGGCAAGCTGCAGGGCTTTGTCACCACCTATACCGATATCACTGAGCTTAAAAAAGTGCAGACTGCCTTGTCGAAAGCCAATGCGCTGCTGGAACAGAATATCGCCGAGCGCACGACCGAATTGCGCCATACCCAGGATGATCTGATGCGCAGTGAAAAGCTGGCTGCGCTGGGTTCACTGGTAGCGGGTGTGGCCCACGAACTCAATACCCCCATCGGCAATAGCTTGCTGACGGCCAGCACCTTGCAAGCCAAGACCCAGGAGTTTGCGCAAAAAATTAGCGATGGCAATATCCGCCGCTCGGACCTGACAGCTTATCTGCAGGCCGCGCAACATGCCAGTGAGCTCATCGAGCATGGCTTGAACAATGCGGCTGACCTGGTTGCCAGCTTCAAGCAGGTGGCAGTAGATCAGGCCAGTTCCAAGCGCCGCCGTTTCCAGCTCAACAAGGTTTGCCATGACGTGATTGCCACCATGATGGCCAAGATACGCCAGGCGGGCTTGCAGATCAGCGTGGACATCCCCGTCCACATAGAGCTCGACAGCTTCCCGGGCCCACTGGACCAGGTGATCTGCAACCTGATTGACAATGCCATCCTGCACGCCTTTGAAGGCAAATCTGATGGTCAGATCTGGATCAGTGCCACCATGCTGGGCCAGGACAGGGTGGAGCTGCGTTTTGACGATAATGGTGTCGGCATACCAGCAGAAAACCTTGGGCGTGTATTTGATCCCTTCTTCACCACCAAACTCGGTCAGGGCGGCACCGGACTGGGCATGAATATCGTCTATAACATCGTCACCAGCCTGCTGGGCGGTGATATCCGTATAGAAAGTGAGGAGGGGGCGGGCACCAGTTTCATCATGCAAATCCCCCTGGTCGCCACCGTTAACGATACCGACCCCGATACAGACCCCGATACCGACCACGCTGACTAAGCTACTCGGGTATTGCCGGTTTCAGGCAGGTGGTCGGCTATACTGCTTTTCTTTTTGCACCAGGAAAGCATCACATGTCTCAATCTCCCGCCTGCCCGGTCTGTTCGATGGAAAACACATATCCGGATGGCGATAATTATATTTGTGCCGATTGTGCACATGAATGGCCGATGCAGGCTGCCACCAGCGCTGACGACAATGATGAGCGTATAGTCAGGGATTCAAATGGCAATGTACTGGCAGACGGCGACGCTGTTGTCCTCATCAAGGACCTCAAAGTCAAAGGCTCATCGACCACCCTGAAGATGGGGAGCAAGGTAAAAAGCATACGCCTGGTCAGCGGCGATCATGAAGTCGATTGTAAAATGGATGCAGGCAATTTCATGTTGAAAGCCTGTTATCTGAAAAAGGTCTGATCCAAGTTGAAGTAAGTCTGATAGGGAGCAAAGCATGCGACACATACTGGTTTATGGCGATTCCATGTCCTGGGGCTTGATCCCGACAACACGCAAACGCCTGAATTTTGAAGAGCGCTGGCCCGGTGTGCTGGAGATAGGTTTGAATAGCGCCGACCAGCATGTGCGCGTGGTCGAAGATTGCCTGAATGGCCGCCGCACTGTCTGGGAAGATCCCTTCAAACCGGGCCGCAATGGATCGCAAGGCCTGGCGCAGCGCATAGAAACCCTGACGCCTTTGTCTCTTGTCATCGTCATGCTCGGTGTGAATGATTTCCAGTCCATGCACCAGAATAATGCCTGGCTGTCTGCACAAGGTCTGGCCGTCATCATCAATACCATACGCCAGGCACCGGTAGAACCCGGCATGCAAATCCCGCCCATACTTATCGTCGCACCACCTATGCCATATGACCCCAAGGGCATGATAGCGCCCAAGTTTGTCGGTTGCGAAGAAAAGTGTGAGGGACTGGCCGAAGCTTATAAAGAAGTAGCTGCCGCTGCTGGCTGCCATTTCTTTGATGCTGGCAGTGTTGTGACATGCAGTGAATATGATGGCGTGCACCTGGATGCTGACCAGCACCTTATCCTGGGTTGGGAACTGGTCGGTGTTGTTACGTCTATGCTGAAATGAAGCTTGAAAAATAAGTTTGAAGCTAAGTTTGAAAACTAAGCTTGAAGATTAAGTGTGAAATGAAATTTTATGACTGCTGATTTACATGCCATACAAAACCTGCTCGCCAGGTTTGCCAATAGCTTTGACCTGAAAGACTGGGATGCCTTGAGTGCCTGCCTTGCCAGTTCCATCCATACTGATTACTCAGATTTGCGTGGCACACCGCCTGAGCAGATGAGCAATCAGCATTATGCAGAATTACGCCGCATCGCCCTGCAAGACTTGCAGACCCATCATCTGAGCGGCAATACTGAAATTGAATTGAACGATGCTGCAGCAAATGCAAAAGTCTCCACCATTATTTTTCGCAAGAATGCAGATGACCAGACCCTGCACACGCATTGCCTGTACCAATTTGGCTTGAGTAAATCCAGTGGGCAATGGCTGATCAATTCCATCGCCCAGAAAGTATTCTGGAGTGATGGCCAGACGGCGATACACGCAGGTATCGTCAAATAACAAAGCCACCCTGAGGTGGCTTTGTTATTGCGCTTGCCAGCGCAATCTCATGCATGCTTAAAGCGCACATCAGGCAAATTGTATCTGCCCATCGTAAATACCTACCAGTGTAATCGCTGCAGAAGTATCAGTGGCTGTCACAGCAGATGCAATCGCGATGCCATTCGTGATGGATGCCTCAGGCGTCAGGAAATTCAAGCCCCACTCCACAGCGAACTGATTGGCGACCTTGATTTTATTGTCGAGCAGATTGACGACCCAGCCCCAGGTCGCATCACCCGTGAAGGCACGTGCACCGGCGAGTACGGCGCTGACCATGGAGCCACGGCTCTGTATGCCGGTATCGAGTTCATTGAGCCAGTATTTGAGGCCGGCTGCGTCCGCACCATCTGCCCTGCCCATGGCATTCTTGTAAATGATATTGATAAAATCAGTATTGCTGAGGCTGGCGCTGTAACCAGTCTGCGCCGGGAACTGCGCAGCCGCGAGGAAGAAGGCATCACCTATCTGTTTGAAGCTCATGCCAGACTTGAATTGTGTAATCCAGTAATCCAGGCCATCCGCATCAGGCACACGGTTGAAATAGGCCACATACAATTCTTCCAGCGCCTTCAATTCACCGGTCTTAATGGTATGCGCATTGTCATACACCGTGGTGTTGACGATGTAGTCAGTGAACTGAATTTTTTCTACATTGTGGGCAGCCCAGTAAGCCGCATTCTGGTTACCCAGCAACATGGTGTTGTTGCCGATTTCCCAGACAAAATAACTGCCGCCGCCTGTACCGAGTTTGGCGTTGATGACCAGGGTATCGGTGCCCGCACCGCCATCAATGTAGTCATAGCGTACCGACTGAGGTGCACTCAGACCTATCGTGTTGTTGCTGCCATCAAACTGGAAGATAGTGTTATTGCCATTCAGGCTGCTGGCGGCACCGCTGACATTGACAATAGTTTTGTCCAGCGTGGTGGTTTCTGTTTGCTGCGTGGTGTTCAGGTTTTTGCGTATATAGCCGGTATTGTCGATGGTCGTCAGGCTCAGGCTGGCCCCAGCCTTGTAGGCACCGGAGCCATAGGCATCAAAGTAGAGCTTGTCTGTGGTATTGACCGTGTTGCCAGCGATCTTCCAGGTGTAAGCCAGCAGGCTGGCATCAGGCACTGATGGCTGGTAAATGCCAGGTATGCTGGAATACAGGTCGAGGTAGTCGCCAATGGCAGCATAATATTTGAGGGCAAAGGCTTCTTTTTCAGGCGCGCTGAAGGCGACACCCAGATGATTCATTTTTGAATCCTGGGTCGCACGCCATATGCCAGTGTTGCGGTAATAGCCGCCCTGGTAAGTACCCACCACGCCAAGATCACCATCCTGAAAACCCAGCCATGCAGACCATGGTATGCGGTTCAGCGAATCGGTCACATGCGGACTGGCCAGGAAGCCGGGATCTGTCGTTGGGTAATTACTGGCAATTGAAGTATCGACATATTCATCCTGCAAACCAGCAAAGCTGTGGCCTATCTCATGCAGTACGACTTCAGCCGATGAAATATTTCCGGCAGATGCCCAGGCGATGGAACCGCCAGCGCCACCATACAGTGCCGTATTGACCAACACCACGACCAACTCATGCGCATCACTGGCGACGGCGCTGTTGACGTAAGAAGTGACCTTGGAAATATCACCGTACAGCAAACGCCCATCACTGCCATGCTGGCTGGCATCAAAATAGGTATTGACGCTGATATTCTGGTTGGGCTGGTCAGTTCCTGATTGGGTTGAGGCGACAAAAATGGCACTGGCATTGAACAGGTTTTTGTATGGCGAGAATGGCGCATTCAGTTTGGCATTCGAATCACCCAGCATATTGTCGAGAAATTTTTGCGCATCTGCTAAAAACTTGGCGCGCTCGGCAGCCGTATAACCTTCGGCAACAAAGACAATATCAACGCGGTTTTTGCTGCTGCCGGTATTCAGTAAGGGGGTGACGTCTGCCATGATGGGTGAGCCTTGTAGATAGTAGCGCAACTTCCTGTGGGCCAGTTGGTGATTGCTGCCTTGTCAGGATGTACTTGATAAATATATTAACAAAAACGACCAACTGCTATCGTACAACAACGTGTATGTAGAAAGACATGTATTTCATGTAGGGAATTGCAACAAGTGTTGCAAATTGAACGCGGGCATGGATGGTTCAATTTCTGGCATGGGCGAGCTGATGCAACAAGTGAGCCCAGTCCTTCCCAGTTTTTAATACACATCCCGTTTGTACAATCCCGACTCAGCCATCTGTTCCAGTTTATCCAGACCCAGCAGATTACTCAAGGTCTGGTGTACATCTTCTGCCATGCCTTGCAGGCTACCGCACACCAGAATGCCTGCGCCCTGTTCTACCCATGCCACTATGTCTGCCTGTTGCTCTTGCAAGGCATGCTGTACATACCGGCGTTGGGCCTGGTCGCGGGAAAAACACAGGTTCAGTTTGTTAAGCACACCACTGGCTTGCCAGTCCTGTATTTCCTTGCGGTGGAAAAAATCATGCGCCTCGTTTCTTTCACCAAAAAACAACCAGTTGCGTAAATGACCACGGGCAGCGCGCGCCTTGATATGGGCGCGCAAGCCTGCCAGGCCTGTGCCGTTGCCTATCAGTATCAGGGGATGGTCCTGCGATGGCGTGTGGAAGTTACGGTTTTCGCGTATGCGCAATTTGATGCTTTGTCCGATTTCTGCATGGGCTGTCAGCCAGCCCGAACCTATGCCGAGGCTGCCATCCGGACGGCGCATTTGCCGCACCAGTAATTCCAGCTTGCCATCGGCAGGCAGGGAAGAAATCGAATATTCACGATGTGGCAGGGCAGGGCGTTCTTCAGAGGTATTTTCATTCGCTGTCTGTGGCGGATAGTCAGGGCCAATTTCTGCGATATCACCGGCCTGCCAGATATATTCACCGCTACCTGCGTCTTGCTCTGGAACACAGGCGATGCGGTAAGCGGGCCCACCGAGGCTGCCAGGATTGAGCAATTCTCTCTCAGTCAGTATCCATTCCTGATAAGCCGGTTTGCTCCAGTCAGCCATTTCTGTATGGCCGCTGAGCAAGCCGAGATAATGCTGCCAGTGTCGCAAGGCTGCTTCATCGCCATTATCGACTTCTATCATGTCAAACAGGCTATGTGCGTGCTGGTGCTTGAGCCACAGATCTACCCTGTGGGCAAATGCGCAGAATTGCTGATAATGCCTGTCACCGAGTGCCAGTACGGCGAAATGCAAATGCGATAAATCGATTTTCTGGCTCATGAGCAGACGTGTGAATGACGCTGCATTGTCAGGCGCATCACCTTCGCCAGTAGTGCTGAGTATGAATAAAATGCGGCTGGTCTTGCTTAAAGTTTCTGCCTTGATAGCGGCCAGGCTGCTCACAGCAACACTCATACCGGCATCCTGCAAATGCTGTGCAGTCTTGACGGCGATTTGTTCTGCAAAACCAGTCTGGCTCGCATAGGCGATCAGGACGTTCTGTGCATTTGCCTGATTTGGTTCAGCACCAAAACCATGGTGTTGTGTGGCCAGTTCATCTTTATGCCTGCGCAGGGTTTGCAGACAAAAACTCAGGTAGCTGATAGCGACCAGTGCAGTGCTGTGTTGTTTTTGTGCTGGAGAAGGAAGAAAAAAGCTGGCCAGGCACAAGAGCGTCAAGGCCAGGCAGATACGGTTCATCCAGCTTAAAGAGGGCAGGCGCATACGCGATTAATCCAGCATGGCACGCAAGGCCTTGCTCATTTTTTCTTCAAAACCAGACGCGGTTCTTTGCAGGAACAGGGCCGCGATCTGATGTTGTTCGGCATACTCCAGACCGGCAGCGCAACCCAGCACCGTCAGCGCAGTAGCCATGGCATCTGCCACCATGCATTCAGGGTGCAGCACCGTGACCGAGGCAAGATCATTCTCTACCGGATAACCAGTGCGCGGATCAAGCGTATGCGCATAGCGGCGGCCATCCTGTTCAAAATACTGGCGGTAATCGCCAGAAGTCGCAATCGACAGGCCATGCAGGGCGACCAGATATTCCTTGTCCAGTTTTTTTGTATTTTCTGCAGGGCTTTCTATCCTGACCCACCAGGGTGACTGGTCTTTTTTCATGCCGAGTCCGCGTAATTCTCCACCGAGTTCTATCAGGTAACTGCTGATTTTATTCGCATCGAGATAACGGGCAATCTGGTCCAGCGCAAAGCCCTTGGCAATTGAGGATAAGTCCAGCGCAACGCTGCTGGTGCCCGTGCCAGTCTGGCGTATGCGCTGGTTCAGGTGATCCAGTTCCAGCGATTTCCAGTTCCCACAGCTCAGGGCAAGGTTGATCTCGGTTTGTGAGGGAACGTCTTCGCGTTTGCCCGCAGGACCAAATCCCCACAAATCAACCAGCTTGCCAGCAGTGATATCGTAAGCCCCACCTGTCTGTTGGGACAGGTACAAACTGTAATCGACCAGCTTGAAAAATTCTGCTGGCAAAGATTGCCAGCTATTGGCTGCTGCTCGGTTGAACTCGCATAAATGTGAGGACGGGTCCCAGGTACTCATCTGCATGACGACCTGGTTCAGCTCGGCTTCTATACCCGCCTGCAATTCGTGCACATCGTGGGCTGGCAGGCAAAGTAGCTGCACAGTCCAACTGGTGCCCATGCTCAGCCCATTGAG
This sequence comes from Undibacterium sp. TC4M20W, assembly GCF_049340245.1. NCBI lineage: Bacteria > Pseudomonadati > Pseudomonadota > Betaproteobacteria > Burkholderiales > Oxalobacteraceae > Undibacterium > Undibacterium sp. TC4M20W. The sequence goes on along the minus strand of NZ_JBMPPI010000001.1, from coordinate 363,729 downwards.
TGTATGGCTGATCGCATGGGCAGGCGGGATTTGCGGTTCCGCCACATCCAGCGGTATAAAAACACGACGCATATTGCTCAGTATGTATTACTTAGTATTATTGCTTAGTATTGATGACTATTATTGCGGCAACACTTCCAGTGTGGCTACATAGCTGGCTATCCTGGATTTGGCCGGGGCCTTGACTTGCTTGTCGTCCTTGATTTCTGCTTCCATCCAGTACAGGCCTGCATTTGCCCAGGTCACGCTGAACTTGCCATCGCTATCAGTGACGAAAGTTTTTTCATCAAGCTTCTGACGGTAACGTACGCCACCAGCTATCAGGGTGACACTGACCTTGGCTGCCGGTTTGCCATCCAGGGTCAGGCGGAATTGTGCTGTTTCACCGGCGACCAGATCATTCGGGTGAGTGGCACCACTCAGTTCCAGGCCACTGCCGGTAATTTCCATCGCCTTGCCACCGGGTTTGCCATTCGTGACGAAGGTTTCAACGCGGCCACTGCGTTGTGTGACTTGCAGTTCTTCTGCATTGGCTGGCACTTCTTTGGCAAAAGTTTCTGCCGTACCGCGCCAGCGCTTGACCTTGCCTTCTTCCTTGTAACTGGCGAACAGGCCTTCATTCAACAGACCAATTTTATAGCTGCCAATCTGGCTGAGCTTGACATCGAAACTGCTACGGTATTTACCGGTATTGGCATTTTCCGGTTTCAGCGCAGTGCCGTCTGGTGCTGTGATAAACAGATTATCAAGCTTCAGCGCATTGTGATCAAACACAAACACATCGGTAGCAGCAGCTGCATCGACGGTCACCCATGGGGTATTGCCAGCAACCACAGTTGAGGACGGTACCAGGAAGGCGCGGTGCGCCTGCGCCGTGAATGCTGCGCAAGCCAGTGCCGAGAACAGAGCGATTTTTTTAAAATGTTTCATGATTACCCTTGAGCCAGTCTTATTTGATCGTCACAGCAATAGTTCCCAGCTCATGGCTGCCCTGGGCTTTGAGGTTTTGCTCGCCTTTGGCTTGCCACTGGAACGGTACTTTAACCACTTCACGGCCACCGCCCTCACGTGCAGCTTCAACGATAAGCTGGTAGTCACCTGCTGGCAGTTTCGCCAATATACCCTTGTCACCGGCAAAACTCAGGGTTTGCTCGCCTGTTGTACGGGTGGCACCACTGACACCTTCGACCGGCATTTGCAATTCACGGCCACTGCGACGCCACCACTGGCGCATGTCCTTGAGCCACTTCGTGCCTTCATTGTCCTTTTTCTTCAAGTCATACCAGACAGCCAGGTTGCCAGCAAATGTCTGGTCTGGTTTTTCCAGCCAGATTGCCACATAGGGTTTGTGATATTCAGCCACATTCAGACGCGGCACTTCGACTTTCAAAGTCAGGTCAGCCGCGACAGCATTCATGGCCGGGACACCCAGCAAACTGGTGATGGCAAACGGGAGCAATTTACGCATGGATATACAACCTTTTTATAGACAAAGAGTGGACAGTTTAAATCTTTTAAATAAGCAAGGACTTACGCAAAATTGTCCCAGCAAGGCGCAGCGACGAAGACAGTACTTTTATAGTACGGCTAGGAGCTGCAACGCAGCTGGGGCGGTTTTGCGTAAGTCCCATAATTAGTGGATGAACATCAGGGCGAGTATGAGTGGCAATACCAAACCAAACACCACCACCGGCCAGGTGCTCGGGCGTTTGCCAGCGTGCATCTTCAGCAGGAACAGGCCAGTCACACAAAAAATCAGGCAGACCACGGCAAAGGCATCGATAAACCAGTTCCATGCTGTGCCGGTATTGCGGCCTTTGTGCAAGTCATTGAAATAGGCAATCCAGCCACGGCTGGTCAGCTCATATTCCACTTCCCCATTGTCCAGTTCTATGCGCACCCAGGCATCGCCACCGGGCCGGGGCAAGCCTATATAGACTTCTTCCGGTGACCATTCCGGTGCCTGGTCACCCAGTTTTACTCCCATGTCTTGTGCCAGCCATTCACTGACATCGCGGGGTATCGCGGCATCATCGATATTTTTCAAAGCGTTCAACTGCGACAACAAGGCAAATGGCAACTTGCCTTCTTTCTTGCTAACCACAGGATGCGCTTCGATCTGGGCCGAATGATTCAGGGTGATGCCTGTCGCGGCAAACAGGATCATCGCAATCAGGCACAGTGCCGAACTGATCCAGTGCCATTGATGTAAATGGCGCAACCAGAAAGCCCGGCTTTGTTGTTGCGATAAATTGTCCGTACCTGCTTGCATGAATTTATTCTTGTTCATTCTAAATGATAACTATTCTCAATTGTACATGGAGTCGTGCCGGAAAAGCACTGGGAATTGTACATTTTTGTTTCCTGCACGGAGAGCGATAAACAATTTGGCAAGTCTGTGATGAATCTTTGCTAAGCTTTTCATACAGTTCAGCAAAGCCGCACGTGATAAACTTTTGAGGATTTCAACTTATATTCACCCATTATGAACGTCGTCATTCTTGCTGCAGGCATGGGCAAACGCATGCAGTCTTCCCTGCCTAAAGTTTTACATGCGCTGGCAGGCAAGCCTTTACTGAATCATGTGATCGCCACTGCGCGACAACTGCAGGCCAGCACTATCTGCGTGATCTATGGCCATGGTGGTGAACAAGTACCAACAACCGTTGCCGCGGAAGATTTGCGCTTTGCACTGCAAGAGCCACAACTGGGTACCGGCCACGCCGTCGCCCAGGCTTTGCCTGTGCTGGATATCAATCAACCTACCCTGGTCTTGTATGGCGATGTGCCACTGACAACGCCAGCCAGCCTGGCACGCCTGATTGCGGTTGCGGGTAAAGACAAGCTCGGTATATTGACGGTGGACATGGCAGACCCCACTGGTCTTGGCCGCATCGTCAGGGAAGAAGGCGTCATCAAACGCATCGTCGAACAAAAAGATGCGAATGAGGCTGAGCGCCAGATTTCCGAAACCAATACCGGCATCATGTCCATACCAACTGCTCACCTGCAAAAATGGCTGGGCAATCTGTCGAACAAAAATGCCCAGGGTGAATATTATCTGACCGATATCGTCGCTCAGGCAGTGGCCGATGGTGTGGAAGTTGTCTCGGCCCAGCCAGATGCAGTGTGGGAAACCCTGGGTGTCAATAGCAAGGTGCAACTGGCCGAGCTCGAACGCACGCATCAAAAAAATATCGCCCTCAAATTACTGGAACAAGGCGTGGGCCTGTATGACCCGGCGCGCATCGACGTACGCGGTAGTCTGCAATGCGGGCGTGACGTGTCCATTGATGTAGGCTGCGTCTTTATCGGTGACGTGCAACTCGGAGATGGCGTCACGATAGGCCCGAACTGCGTCATCAATAATGCGCGCATTGCAGCAGGCAGCAGCATCAAGGCTTTCTGTCATATTGAAGATGCGGTAGTCGGTGCCAAATCACAGATAGGCCCTTATGCAAGATTGCGCCCAGGTACAGAGCTGGCAGAAGACGTGCACATCGGTAATTTTGTCGAAGTAAAAAACAGCCAGATCGCCGCACACAGCAAGGCCAATCACCTGGCTTATATTGGTGACGCCACCATAGGCAGCCGCGTCAATATTGGTGCCGGTACAATCACCTGCAATTATGACGGTGTGAACAAATCGCGTACCATCATCGAGGACGATGCGTTCATCGGCAGTGATACACAACTGGTGGCACCAGTGCGGGTAGGCAGGGGCGCGACATTGGGCGCAGGCACGACACTGACCAAGGATGCACCGGAAGGCAAACTGACCGTTTCACGCGCAAAGCAGATCACGATCGATGGCTGGCAGCGTCCTGTCAAAATCAAGAAGTAAGCATTCATGGTGTAGCGGTCAGCCATGTCAGTCCTGTCAGTTATATAGGCTGGCCGCTACACAGTAATACACATCAAAAATCAGGACAATGTTTGCAATAACTGCGCAGCTTTCTGGGCTTGTGGCGCATTGTTTTTGACTATTTCGTTCAAGTATTTTTTTGCTTCATCTGCACGGTTTTTCTCTGCTGCCAAAGTCGCAGCGCGCATCCACACCGCGCCACGGAAATTCACATCAGTCTGGGCAAACTGCCGGGCGTCAATAACATCTTTCAGCAATTGCTCACCCTTGTCGTGGCGGTTCATTATTTTGGGCACAGCCAGGTAAGTGCTAGCAGCGACAAAACGTACTTCCAGTGCCACAGGTACGCTGCCATGCATGGCGGGGCTATTGTCCGCCAGTTGCAAAGCCTGTTCTACCATCGCTGTGCCATCTTCCAGTGCTGTGGTTTTTTCACCTTTGGCGAATTTGTCGAGTGAAGACTTGGCAGTTGCTGCACCAGCATAAGACATCAGCAAAGGATTGCCTGGTTCTTGTTTCAACAAATTGTTGAAGGTGTTTGCTGCTTGTAAATTCTCCGTTCTGCTGGCATCTATTTCAGCCTGGGCGAGTGAGTTGATGTAGTCCTGATTCAACCATGCAGTCACAGCATTGGCGACATATTGTTCCTGGCTGATGGTCGGTGTACTGACCAGTTGTTTCACGGCGGTCTTGAATTCAGTTTCCGAGAAAGCCATGGCATTGCTCGCAGCAAGAGTGGCGATGCCGGCGGCAAGCAAAACGGTTTTGATGGTAGTTGTAGTAAAGAGGTTTTTCATGATGGACTCCAGTAAGTTAATAAGCTGTGTGTTTGTTTGTGTGTTGTTCGGTACGGCAATGTCAGATTAAGGGCTGGTCGCGCAAGTCACCACCGGTATGAGATCAGTGGCAGGAATCTGGTGTGAAGCCTGAAAAAACTGGCGTGAAATGAGTTCTGGCAAAACAGAAAATTTCTGCCTATGGTGTATGAGAGTTGCGAAGAGTGCACCGGGAGGCAATTTCACAACAGTATGATGCCGGTTTGATAAGTGAACCGGGCTTAGAAAGGCAACTGAAAGCTTGTACTCCTTAGCATGTGACCTGACTACATGACACGCATGTTGTCTGCACAACAAAAATCTACAGGAGATCACCGATGAAGAAGTTACTCGGCGCAGCCACGCTGGCCTGCATGGCAACAGCAGCGCATGCCCAAACCAGCGTCACCATTTATGGCCTCATTGATGCCAACATTACTTACAACAATAATGCAGATGCCAATAAAGGCAGCCAGTTCAAACTCAATAGCGGGGGCATGAATACCTCTCGTTTTGGCCTGCGTGGCAGTGAAGACCTGGGCGGCGGTTTGAAAGCCATCATGCAACTCGAAGGCGGTATCCTGCTCGACACCGGCGCTTCTGATGGCGACATCTTTGGTCGTCAGGCCAATGTCGGCCTGCAAGGTGACTTTGGCCGTGTGGTTGCAGGCCGCTCTTACAGCACCACCTATGATTTCATTTTGCCATTTGACCCTATGGGTTATGCGCCGCAGTATTCCTGGGCAACATCTGCCGGTGCCACTGGCAACCGCAAAGACGGCATGCTGACGACCATTTCCAATCTGGTCAAATATCAGTATGACGGCAAGGGTTACAAACTCGGTGCGACCTATGGTTTTGGCGAAGTGGCAGGCAATACCTCAGGCAATGCCAAATACATCGTTGCGGCAAGTGCATTCGACGGGCCATGGGCTGCCGTCATCACCTATGAACAAAATAATAGCGCACCGATAGCCAATGGTTCTTACGACCAGGCCAAAGTCTTGCATCTGGCTGGCTCTTACGAACTGGGTGACGTCAAGCTGTTTGCCGGTTACCGCAACTTCAAGAAAACCCTGGCAACGGGTGCAGCAGACCAGCGCAGTGACACACTGTGGCTGGGTGCCAATTATGCGATCGCACCTGCATGGACTTTGACTGGTATCTACTACTATCAGGACATCAAGAATGTTGCTGCCGGTGCAGATGCTGACCCGGGTTTGCTGGTGCTGCGTGCGAGATATGCGCTGTCAAAACGCACTGACATCTATGTCGCCACCGGCTACGCCAAGGCCAGCAATAACAAGCTGACAGGCGTGTCGCGTGATGATGCAGGTTTTGCGACGAATCAGACATCGGCAACTGTCGGTATACAACACCGCTTCTGACTCGTGAACTAAAATCAGCTCGTAGGAGCGGCTTCAGCCGCGAACAGCATACCGTTAAAGTAAAAATGTTTGCGGCTGAAGCCGCTCCTACGAGAGAATTGATGTTCGGGCCTGTAAAACTCAATGCGGCCTGACTTCCTTCTTCAAAGCCGCCATCGCCATTTTCTCAACCAGGCCAGGAGCTATCAGTTTCAACCAGCGTCCCAGCTTGCCCTTGAAACTCATGACAACTTCGCGGTCGCCGCGTTCATAGCCACGTATGATCAGTGATGCACATTCTTCTATCGACATCGCATCATCTTCTTTCAAACCACTCTTGCCTGCTGCTTCACCCGCAGCGTTATAACCGTTATAGCGTATCTGGGTAGCCACCACGCCAGGATAAGCCAGCGTCACCTTGACGCCCGCCTCTTTCACTTCTGAACGCAGGCTCTCAAAAAAACCGCCCATGGCAAACTTGCTCGCGCTGTACGCGGTGCGGCCCGGTACACCGATCAGGCCAGCCAGGGAAGATACCGCGACGATAGTGCCGCGTGATCGTTTGAGATGGGGCAGGGCTGCATGCGTGCACCAGACACTGCCCCAGAAATTGATACGCATGAGCTCCTGGTACCAGCCTAGGTTATCAACTTCTTCGAGCAGCGCCTGGGCCGATTTTCCCGCATTATTGATGAGCACATCGATACTGCCAAACTGTTCCACTGCTGCTTCTATCAGATGGCGGCAATTGGCTTCCATGCCGACATCGGTTTTTACTACGTGCGACACGGCACCAAAGGCCTTGCATTCGGCAGCCACTTTCTTGAGTGCTTCTTCATTGCGCGCCGCCAGCACGAGTGCCAGACTCGGCCCATATTTTCTGGCCAGTTGACGCGCAATCTCTGCTCCTATTCCATCTGAACTACCGGTAATGACAACGACCTTGTGCTTTGCCTTCATAGTTTGTAGCTTTCATCCGTTCGGTCAAGTTTGCGTATCAGGGAGGGCCAGACAAAGGCACCACCCAAACCACCAGTCTGTACGCGCATGGCCTCTGCCACCCCTTTGACGATAAGCGGGTTCACATGCACCAACTCACCCCCAGCCTGCGCTGCCAGTTGTATCTGGCAAGTCGCTTCAAAGGTATACATCGACAGGAAGGCATCGGCGATCGACTTGCCTGCTGTCAATAAGCCATGATTGCGCAACATCAGGAAGTTAGCCTGTCCCATGTCAGCTTGCAAGCGCGGCTTTTCATCTTCCCTGAATGCAACGCCCTCATAATCATGATAAGCCAGCGATGCCAGCACAAATGTCGATTGCTGCGACAGCGGCAGCACACCACATTTTTGTGCGCTGACGGCAACACCGGCCCGTGTATGCGTATGCAAAACACATTGCACATCTTCCCGCGCGGCATGCACAGCACTATGGATGACAAAGCCGGCCGGGTTCACCGGAAACGGTGAGTCAATCACCTTATTGCACTGCTGATCCACCTTCACCAGAGAGGACGCTGTGATTTCATCAAACATCAGACCATAAGGATTGATAAGGAAATGATGCTCAGGTCCGGGTATGCGTGCACTGATGTGAGTGAACACCAGATCGCTCCAGCCATACAATGCGACAAGGCGGTAACAGGCGGCCAGGTCGACACGTACTTGCCATTCTTCTGCGCTGACTTGATCTTTTACTGAACGTATATCCATGATGTCTCCGGTGTTGTTTTTTTGTGACTCGGGTTTGTGATTACTTGTCGTTGTTGGCGCTGACAGCAGCTTTGTAGATCGTGTTTCGCGGTTGACTAAACAGCTTGGTCAGCATGGGTTCAAATTCCACCAGCGGGAAGGTTTCTGCATGCGCATCAAAAGACGGGTTGTCGTATAGTGCGCAAAATTCTGCCGTGCGTTCAAAATGCGGGTGCGTCCGGAATTGCTCGCGCATATCCCTGTCCATGCCTATGTGGTGGAAAAAATAATTGCCCTGGAATATGCCATGATGTTGCACCATCCACAGGTTCTCCTCACTGACAAAAGGCTTCAAAATGGCAGCCGCAATATCCGGGTGATTGAATGAGCCCAGTGTGTCACCTATGTCATGCAACAAGGCGCAGCACACATATTCATCATCACGGCCATCGCGCAGCGCACGTGTGGCGGTTTGCAGCGAATGGGTGAAGCGATCTATCGGGAAGCCGCCATAATCCCCTTCAAGCAGGCGCAGGTGCTTCATCACACGGTCTGGCAAAGCCTTGGCAAACTCCTTGAATTCACCGCCGATCAACTGCCAGTCTTGCTGGGTACTGTCCTCCATGCGGACAAATTGCGCACGATGTTGCATTTAGCTACTCCCTGAAGTTTTGCATTTCTGTACCTTACTACGCGTGTTTCACCTTAAACTGTCAAATCTTTTACAATTGACCATATCTGATCACACGAGCATCCTTTATGGTGTCACAAGCAAATTTAATGGCTATCCTGCTGGCCGACTCCTGGTTCGCCAGCTTGCCGTTAGCAGACCGCAAGACCATGTTAGCCGCATGTGAACATTTGCGCTTGCGGCCCGGTGAAATGTTGTTTCGACAAGGCGATGAACCCCATGGTTTTTATGCTCTGCTCAGTGGCAGCGTCAAGATGTCTACTCTTAGCGCAGAAGGGCGTGAAGCCATTCTTATTTTTCTGGAAGCAGCCACCTGGTTCGGTGAAATCTCTCTGATTGATGACCAGCCGCGTACCCATGATGCCACCGCACTGACCGAGGTCGAGTTGCTGGTGCTTGATCCACAAGTTTTCCGCAGCCTCATGCAGCGCAATTCCTTTGCTGCCGCAATTGCCCGCATGCTGGCAAGACGCATACGCTTGCTGTATGGCATAGTTGAAGATGCCAGCCTGCGCTCAGTACGCGCCAGAGTGGCACGCCGTCTGCTGTTGCTGGCAGAAGTCGCCAGCCGTCAGGAGGATGGACATGCCATCGTGCCAGTAACACAAGAAGCACTGGCCATGATGCTGGGCATGACACGCCAGACTCTGTCGAAAGAATTAAGTTTTTTCAGACAGCATGGTTTGATCAGGCTTGCTTATGGCAAGATAGAAATCCTGTCAGAAAGCAAGCTCGAAGCTTTATGTGACAAAGAGTGACTTTCTTGACTGCAATCTTGCTTGCCGTCAAGCATCATAATGATCTATCGTGTACAGGTTCATGTTCAAGGTGAATCTTGATGAATATGCTGACAAAGTGCCACGCCATGCGTGTTGTCCTGATGTTATTCCTGAGCCATTTTTCCTGGCAGGCTCAGGCGGCTTGTTCACGCGTCATCAATGCACCCGTGGCTCCACTGGGTTTTAGTGTGATTGTCAACGGCGATAGCGTCAGCGGCATTTATCCTGATATTTTTCGTAGCATCTCGTCCAGAGAGACTTGCCAGTTTCATTTTTTAGCCGTACCCCGTGCCCGCCTTGAACTGATGTTTGAGAACGGCCAGGCAGACGTCCTGTTCCCCGCCATCCGCACCGCCAGACGCGATGAGCATGGTATTTTTATTCCCCTCATTTACACACGCGCCACGTTGATTTCCTTGCAGTCTGCGCGGCCCGCCATCCACAGCCAGCAAGAACTGCTGGAGCAAAAAAACCTGAAGGTAGTGATCGTGCGTGGCTATGATTATGGCGAAGCCTATCAGGCCATCCTCACAGAATTACAAAAACAGGGCAGGTTGATTGTCGAGGCTGACACGGTCTCTGCTGCCCGCGTCCTCAAGGCCGGGGTCGCCGATATCTCCATTATGGCACCGTATATTTTTGCCGGTGCAGTGCAGGGCGATGCCAGGGTAGAGGACATGGCTGACAAGCTCAGGTTTGAAGCCCTGCCAGAACTGAACTGGAGCGACAGCGGCATCTACCTGTCCAGAAAAAGCCTGAGCCAGGATGACCGTAACGCCCTACAAGAGATGATGGACCGCGCCACCCGTGCAGGCATGGTGTGGAAAGCTTTTTCACGCTATTACAAACCAGACGTGTTAAAAGAAGGTAATCGCCCACGCTAGGCTAGTCTGGCGGCGCAGGTGTTGAATGTTCAAAATGGCTATAATCAAGAAGAATAGTGATGGGTTCTCAGATGCAGATTGCCGTATTACGCATAATATTGTTTGCTGCCCTGCTGGCATGTGCCCCGCAGATTTTTGCAGCCTGTTCACGCATCATCAATGTGCCGGTCGCCTCGACCGGTCGCAGCGTCATCATCAACGGCGAGCAAATTGATGGCATATACCCAGACCTGTTGCGCAGTCTCATGGAAAAAGAGGCATGTAAATTTGCCCTCGCAGCCGTGCCCAGGGCCAGGATGGAACTGATGTTTGAAACCGGCAGGGCAGACTTGCTTATCCCCGCCAGCCGCACTCCCAAGCGCGATGAACATGGCATCTTCATCCCCATGATCTATAACCGCGCCACCCTGATATCCCTGGAAAGCAATCGCCCCGTCATCAGTTCAGTGCAAGACCTGCTGGATAAAAAAGACCTCAAAGTTGCCCTGGTGCGTGGCTTTGATTATGGTCCTGCCTACCAGGACCTGATCAAAGAGCTGAGCAGGCAAAAGCGCTTGTATTTTGATACCGACCCGCTTTCAGTAGCGCGCTTGCTCAAGGCCGGTATTGCTGACATCACTATCATGGCCCCCTCCATACTTGCAGGTGCCATCATGGACGATGGACGCGTACAAGACATGCTCGACAAGCTGCGTTTCGAGCCTATCCCCGAATTGCCATGGGGGGACAGCGGAGCCTATATATCCAAAAAATCTCTGGGTGCAGAAGACACCGCAGCACTCAAGGACCTACTGGAGCAAGTCGCCAAGTCCGGCATGGTCTGGAAAGGATTTCAGCGGTATTACCCGGCGAATGTCTTGAAAGAAAGCATACGTCCACGCTGAACGGGCTTACCCAAAAACTATAGCGCGATAGCAGTCTCAAACTTGCTGCGCAAGATAGAAAAAAAACTACGCACATTACGCACATTCGCATGCGTCGCAAACAGCTTGTGCGCCAGCGCATGATAAGCCGCCATGTCTGCCACCTGTATCACCAGCACAAAATCCGGCCCCTGCGACACGCGGTAACATTGCTGCACCGCCCCTTCCTGCGCCACCAATTGCTCAAATTGCACCAGCTTCTCAGTCGCCTGATGATCGAGTGTGATTTCGACGATGGCAGTCAGGCCGGCTCCCAGTTTGCTGGCATCCAGCAGCGCCACTTGACGGCTGATGATGCCTTCATCCGTCAGCCGCTTGACGCGGCGCAGGCAGGTCGGCGCAGATGCATGCACCCGCAAGGCCAGCTCATGATTGGTCAGCGAGGCATCTTTTTGCAATTGCTGCAAAATGCGTTTATCCAGTTCGTCCAGCTCATTGATAGTCAGCATATGATTGATAATTCCAAAATTTCTTATGTATTGAAATAATAGTTCAAATTGAAAATTGATGTTCTATAAATTTCAATAATAGATAAATTTTGAAAGAAAATGTCAAGCTAACTGCTTTAGCATGAACACATATTCATTCTTTATCAGAGGTCATTATGTGCGGTATCGTAGGCGCAGTTGCTCAACGCAATATCACCCCCGTCTTGCTGGAAGGCTTGAAGCGGCTTGAATACCGTGGCTATGACTCATGCGGCGTTGCCCTGCATGTCGATGGTCACCTGCAACGCTCACGCAGTACATCCCGCGTGGCAGACCTGCAGGCGCAGATAGACCAGTCCGGCCTCGCTGGCTTTACCGGCATTGCCCACACCCGCTGGGCCACGCATGGTGCACCTTCATCATCCAATGCCCACCCGCATTTCTCGCGTGACCGCATCGCCCTCGTGCACAACGGCATCATAGAAAACCATGAAGAACTGCGCGCAGAACTGACACAGGCTGGTTATGTGTTTGAAAGCCAGACCGACACCGAAGTCATCGCCCATCTCATAGACCACCTCTACAGCGGTGATTTGTTCGAGACCGTGCAAATCGCCATCAAACGCCTGACAGGTGCATTTGCGATTGCCGTCTTCTGCCGCGACGAACCACACCGCGTGGTTGGCGCGCGTCAGGGTTCCCCATTGATCGTCGGCGTCGGCCAAGGTGAAAACTTCCTCGCATCCGACGCCATGGCGCTCGCAGGCACCACCGACCAGATCATCTATCTCGAAGAGGGCGATGTCGTCGATCTGCAACTGCAAAAAGTATGGATAGTCGATAGCGAAGGCAAGTCCGTCCAGCGCGAAGTAAAAACCGTGCACGCCCACAGCGGCGCAGCAGAGCTGGGCCCATACCGCCACTACATGCAAAAAGAAATCTTCGAGCAACCACGTGCGATTGCCGACACGCTCGAAGGCGTCATCAGCATCATGCCCGAACTGTTTGGTGACGGTGCCTACAAAGTCTTCAAGCAAATAGACTCAGTCCTGATACTCGCCTGCGGCACCAGCTATTACGCCGGCCTGACCGCCAAATACTGGATAGAAGCAATAGCAAAAATCCCCGTCAATGTAGAAATCGCCAGCGAATACCGCTACCGCGAAAGTGTGCCCAATCCCAATTCACTCGTCGTCACGATATCGCAAAGTGGTGAGACCGCAGACACCCTGGCCGCGCTGAAACATGCACGCAGCCTGGGCATGCTGCACACCCTCACCGTCTGCAACGTCGCCACCAGCGCCATGGTGCGTGAATGCGCCTTGTCATACATCACCCATGCCGGTGTAGAAGTAGGTGTTGCATCCACCAAGGCTTTCACCACACAACTGGCAGCACTCTTCCTGCTGGCACTGTCACTCGCACAAAGCAAAGGCCGCCTCAGCGGAACTGACGAAGCAGAACACATACGCGCCCTGCGCCACCTGCCCGTCGCCATCAGCGCCGTGCTGGCACTGGAACCACAAATCATCTCCTGGGCAGAAGAATTTGCCCGCAAAGAAAACGCACTCTTTCTCGGCCGTGGCCTGCATTACCCCATCGCCCTCGAAGGCGCATTAAAACTCAAAGAGATTTCCTACATCCACGCCGAAGCCTACCCCGCAGGTGAACTCAAACACGGCCCCCTGGCCCTGGTCACCAAGGAAATGCCGGTAGTGACAGTCGCCCCCAACGACACCCTGATAGAAAAACTCAAATCCAACATGCAGGAAGTCCGCGCCCGCGGTGGCGAACTCTACGTCTTCGCCGACGCCGACTCCCGCATCACCTCCAGCGAAGGCGTACACGTCATCCGCCTGCCAGAACACTACGGCCAACTGTCACCAATACTGCACGTGGTACCACTGCAACTGCTGGCGTATCACACGGCATTGGCGCGGGGTACTGATGTTGATAAGCCAAGGAATTTGGCCAAGAGCGTCACGGTAGAATAGGGCCGGGCTTTGTTTTTTGACTAGAGCAAATAAAGTTGGTCGAAAACTCAGTTGCGACACTCGTCCTAAAAAAGACATGTCGGAAGTAGCCTGCCGATTACAGGCTGAATTTTACGATATTCACAAATAATAAAGTTCTTTAGCAATTTTTAGGTGCCCTGAGAATGTTAAGCTTGAACATCACTCTCAGGACATGTAAAACAATTATCGCTCGCATTCAGGTTACAGCCTTGGAAAAGGCTGTAACGTGCATTGTACTCAATGCAGTACTAGTCTCAATGTCTTCAAGTGATTTAGATATAATTCCGCATGCTTGCGAGAACTCCATGGGCTGGGCCCATAAAGATAACCTTGACCATAGTCGTCGTCACTAAAGGTCTTAATCTGATCAGAGCTTAAATTCGTATGAAAAGACTCGAATTTCTCATAAACGATATGCTCTCTTGTATCCATTCCAACTGGCTTGTAATGGCGATTTACAAGAATTTGTTTGGTTGGCGTCACAAATTCAATGGAATATGGCAACCAAAGCCGCATCTCCCAGTAAACTAATGACCGTAAGCCAACATGAAATCGTGGTAATTTAAGGATTGCGGCCATGTAATCTATAGCAAAATCAACCACGTTCGTCACTGAGCTAAATTCGTTCCAAATACTAGCCACATCCATATTTGGAGGAGCATAGCGCCCAGGAACGCGGTCAAATATTTCAAGCCGATTCCGCATGGCTGAGCGCATATCGTCGTTAGTTCGGATAAATTTGAATGATGCAACCGAGTCATCGGTATCAGGTGCTGCGGTTTTCATAAGAAGTGACCAATTACCAAATCCCTGCTCATGAGCAATACAGTCGAGGGCTTTTATATGACCGATTTCAGATGCTCGGGAACGGGTCTTGGCTTCAAGCTTAAAACGTTTGATTTGAGTGTAAGTAAATTTATGCATGATAGCTCTCCAAATTGCTACCAGACTTTCAGCGCGTCCACACACCAAAACAAGTAGCAACTAAAAAGTTATCACTTGCACTACACACAATGTTCCCAAGAGAAACGATGCCTGAGTGGACGGGCTAGCCGATGTGCGCGGCTAAAAAAAAGATACACCCATTTTTTTAATTGGTCAAGGCAATGTGTTTGGTAGCAAATGGCCTGTACTTGTGAGTATGAAAATACATCACCAATATAATTTTGAAAAATAATTTAAACGTACTCTTCATTGAATAATTCTCAGTGAAAATCCAACTATCATCTTAAAACGCACAATCCCTTTGTCTATGATGACGTCTTTAGGAATTGGTATGGCTGAAAAAAAGAAACAACATTACGTTCCCAAATTTTTATTAAGAAATTTCTCCTGGCTTCCAGAAAAAAAACTGATAAATATTTTTAATCTGAGGCGCAAAGAGATATTTAAAAATGGAAATTTGAAGGATCAGTGCTACGAGGATTATTTTTATGGAAAAGATTTAATAGCTGAAAATTTGCTCGGCTTCGTAGAAGGCGGCGCCTCCAAAATTATCTCGGACATGATTGCTGGAGGTATATGCCCTGCGCGTTTTAGTGTTGAGCATGAAACGCTATTGGCTTTTGTTTTACTTCAACACGCAAGAACAAAGCACAAAGCTGAGTCGGTCAATTTACAAGCTGAAGAGATCGCCAAAATTGCGTTAACTAGAGAAGGAAAATTTTCTGATAAGGATTTGGAAAATATTTCAATTCGACTGGTTCAGCCAACCGATATTCCGTTGTCAATCGCAATAGATGGCCTTCCTCTTGTGTATGACCTTGAAATAAAAATTCTCATTAATGAAACAGACAAAGATTTCATTATTTGTGATAACCCGGTAGTCTATCGCAATCAATTTTTATATGAGCGAACTATCTCCAGTAATATCGGACTCGCATGCCAGGGCTTGCAAATTTTCTTACCAATTTCCCCGCGGCACGTTGTGATTCTTTTCGATAAAAATTGCTACAAATTGGGAAAGAAAAATTCCGATTGTGTCGCTATTCTTGACGATAGGGACGTTGTTCGTCTAAACCACCTTCAATGGTTGAATGTAAATGAAAATATTTATTTTGGAGAATCGGTGAGTTCGGGTGAACTTTTT
Organism: Undibacterium sp. TC4M20W; assembly: GCF_049340245.1. Taxonomy (NCBI): domain Bacteria; kingdom Pseudomonadati; phylum Pseudomonadota; class Betaproteobacteria; order Burkholderiales; family Oxalobacteraceae; genus Undibacterium; species Undibacterium sp. TC4M20W. The sequence continues at coordinate 348,182 of NZ_JBMPPI010000001.1, read as the reverse complement.
CGAGGACATTATGAAATTGAGAAGTATTACTCGAAATTGCGCCCTGTAATAAATCAGGAACCAGAGCAAGATATTGGAAATGGGGTTTTTCGAACTCGTTTGGTGATGGGAACGCCGGAACAGAAAATGCCACTTAGTCTCTCCTTTATTAAACAACGCAAGTCAATGTCCCCCGAAGAAAAAAATCATGAAGAGCCGTTAGTGCGCGACAGAGAGTTAATCCTCGCGCTGCAGGAGTTTAAATCATTGGTAAAGAAAAAAATCTATAATCCTGGCCAATTCAGAGATTACCTCAATAGCAAAAATACTGACTATGTTATGGCATGGATGGCATCGCCGGGTAAATAGTTCTACAATTTGTCCGAGTTTAGTTAGCTACGCACTGACGAGTTGCGAATCTCGACCAACTTTCTGTATTAGAGCTACCCTAGTTGAATCAAGTGCTTAGCTCTAGGCAGCTCGACCAACTTTATTTGCTGTGATCACTTTTGACAAGCGCAAATCAATCGTTCATAGCGGCGAGTGAGGACGGGTTTTTCCAGTCATGGCTCATTCGCTGCTTCGTGGATTAACCAACCCCTGAATGCTATTAGCCGGGGCAAGTTGGCGGAGTCTGGCCGATAAACAATATAGTAGGCGAGTGGTGAAGGAAACGATATTTCAGGAAAGAGCCGTACCAACCGGCCCGACTGCAAATCATCTCTTGCCATCACGCTTCGCGCCAGCGCAACGCCTTGTCCTTCTGCTGTGGCTTGTAATACCGCTGCCGAATTATTGATCTTCATTCCGCGAATGGTGGCGACACCTGATACATTGGCTTTTTTCAACCAGGCATCCCATGTGGGGAAGTCTGCATGTCCATCCATCGATAAATCATGGATAAGTGTTTCTCCAACCAGATCGCTGGCGGCGGAAAGTCTCCCATGCTGTAACAGGTTTGGCGAGCACACCGGATATATCTCTTCCGCCATGAACTTGTCAGCTTTCAATCCTGCCCAGTTTCCCAGGCCGTAACGTACGCCTATATCAATCCTTTGCGCTACAAAATCGACCGCCCTGAGACTGGTATCCAGACGTACGTCAGTGTCGGGGCAAGCCGTTTGAAACCTGTCAATCCTTGGCAGCAACCATTTCGCAGCGAATGCGGGGCTCACGGTAATGGTCAGCACGCCATTTAGCGAAACCTCTCTCAATCTTGCTAGTCCAGTCGTAAGCTTGTCAAAACCCGAGCGTATATCCGGCAGGGCACGTTCAGCGGTTTCGGTTGGCGTGAGCCTTGCACGCCCACTTGAGGCGCGATGAAACAATGGGGCACCAACCCAATCCTCAAGGCTGCGTACAAGTTGCCCCACAGCTGCAGGTGTGACGTTAAGCTCATCCGCAGCGGACGAAAAACTTTGATGACGGGCGCTTGCTTCAAATGCGCGTAAAGCATTCAGGTGGACGGGTAGCTTCATATCGATAAACATTTTCTTTTGATTAGGAACATTTTATCTCGTTTGTCCGAAGCTGCAAGGCAGATCAAAATTGGCCTTGTTCCAGTAGTTTTCGTTCGCAAGCAATCGTGCGAGGTAGTTTTTCTACTTGGTTCTAGCCCTTGCCACCATCAACTCAAAGCTACAAAGCAAGGGAAGTTCAGGAAATAAGTCAGTTCAATCTAACTAATTTATGCCAGCCGAATAGGCGGGCAAAGGAAATAGTGATGAGTAATCAATTCAAGGGTAAAAAGCTGCTTGTGGTCGGTGGCAGCAGTGGTATGGGGCTGGAAACGGCGCGCAGCGTGATGGCCGAAGGTGGCAGTGTGCTGATTGTTGGTCATCGTCCAGAAAAAACGGAACAGGCACGCAAAGAACTGGCTGCCCTGGGACAGGTAGCTGCGCTGACTATTGATCTGGCTAGTGAAGAAGGCTTGGCAAAGCTCCTCAAAGAGATAGACGAACATCATCCGGATATCGATCTGCTGGTCAATGCTGCCGGGGTTTTCTTCCCCAAGCCATTCTTCGAACATCAGGAAGCTGATTTTGAGCAGTATATGAAACTGAATAAGGCTTTTTTCTTTGTTACCCAGAAGGTCGCCGCCAATCTGGTTGCTGGCAAACGGCCGGGTGCTATCGTCAATATCGGTTCCATGTGGGCCAAACAAGCTATAGCCGCCACACCATCGTCTGCCTATTCCATGGCAAAGGCGGGTTTGCACGCCCTGACTCAGCATCTGGCCATGGAGCTGGCGTCGAAACAGATACGCGTGAATGCCGTTTCGCCAGCAGTAGTGCAGACCCCCATCTACGAAGGCTTTATCCCGAAAGCCGAAGTGCACAGCGTTCTTCAGGGTTTTAACAGTTTTCACCCTATCGGCCGTGTTGGCACACCACAGGATGTGGCCGGGGTCATCACCTTCCTGTTATCGGACAAAGCCAGCTGGGTAACCGGTGCGATCTGGGATGTTGATGGCGGTGTCATGGCTGGCCGCAACTGATGCATTCCGTGACAAGCCACATAGCTTGCCATGCTCCAACTCCATTTTATTCAACCACAACTTATTCAAATCAGGAGAACTGACGATGATTTACTTGCAGATTACCCTTAAAATCGCTGAAGAAAACCGCGCAGCCGCTGCTGCGGTTTACCAGAAATACAAAGCATCATTTTTAGATAACATATCCGGTGCAAAGTCCAAAGAACTGCTCGTACGCGACGAGGATGTTCAGGTGTTGCATGGCTTCGCAAGTAAAGAGGCTGCACATGCCTACCTGCAAAGCGAGCTGTTCAACCAGGACGTCGTGCTTGCTCTCAAACCGCTGCTGGACGCGGCACCTGATGTGCGTGTTTATCAAAGCGTGTAAATCTTCTTTGCCGGTAGCTATCCATTACCGGCAAAGAATTAAACACAACTACGGACCGCTGAGGAAATAGAGTTGGTTGGACGGAGCGCGGAGTAGTATTGGGTCTTCAATATGTGTATGTCCGATCCCTCCAGACGCTCTCTTGCTGTTCTTTAATTATTTGGGGGGATTAAGAAATAAGCCAACTTTAATTGTGACATGTGAGAAAAATATTTTATTAAAATTGGCAAGATGATATTCTGATAAATGGAATTTTTAACTTAAAAGCTATTTTTAGTATGAAAACGTCACTACTAATCGCCACTTGCTTTTTGATGTCTTGTCACCAGCATGCGTGGTCGGCCGCAACAGAACCTGCACCGGACGGTGCAGTGATAACCGTTCCGGATGTGAAAGATGTTCAACGGGTAGGAAATGCTGTGCTGGTTCGTGCAGCATGGATGAAGAGTTCCAGTGGTTTGCAGGGTAAAATCTTGTATTACTTGCCTGCGACGGTAGCTGGATCAGTGCGATAGACGCTTCGATGGCAATCAAAGGAGAGACTATTTTTAATTTCTCCGACGGCTTACTCATCGATAAAGTTGATTTGACTCCCATTTCAGCCTCAACCTTGTCTGTAGCGCCGGTATTGGCCAAACGTTCAGTGCAGCTTTGTAAGACCACAGGTAAGGAGCCCCGTAATTTCGTCATCCCAATTGCCGAATCAAATGAAAAAGGATCGAATTACACATCTTTCGGGATTCTGCTCGGCACAGCTAATCGAATGGGGGATACCGTTGATATTTGGGTTCGACAGACCGAATACACCAAACAGGTAATAATCGATCAGGATGGCAAGCCGCTAGAATTCAATAATGTAGTCCAGACCAAAAAAGTGGTCACCGGTAAATACACTCTGGCAAGAGAAATTGTTGATTGTCATGCTCGAAAAATTGGAATATACGAGGTTTCAGAATATGATGGGGTCAATGGAGCTCCAAAATCGTGGAGCACTCCAAGGAATCAATTGTCGCTATCCAGTGTAATCCCTGACTCGGTCGGAGAGACAATTGTTGAAGCCACATGTGCCATTTATGGCCCGAAGGGAAGGGGTTGAGGTCGTGCTCAACTTCTATCCTTTGGGTGCTGCGAAATCAGGGGCGTAGCTGACTCGCATGTTCGGAACTAGCTAAGGTCTGCGATCAAAATTAATCAAAGGCATTTTGAGATTCTCGTGCTTAGCCGCGTATTGGCCAATTTTGCGCTGACTTCATCTTCAGAAAATCAAGGATTTAACAGCGGGTCCACAACCAGCTTTATTACTGAGCCATTCTTGCTACTTCTTAACTTGACCTTTATCACTAAGCACAACATTTCCGGAGAAAAAAGATCATGGCAAAGTACCTCATTTCATTTCCCAGCGTTGCAATGAAAGTACCCGACAGTGAGATGATGATTGTCGGGCGGGACGCCCGTTCCGTGATACGCGAGGCAAAAGAAGCAGGCGTCTATGTTTTCGGCGGTGGTATTAATGAATCAGTGCCACCCGTTCTGGTGTCAGCCGATGGCGCAGTCGCTGAGGGCGGCTACCCATGGGCACCGCCACTTGATGGTGGCTTTACGATACTTGAGCTTCCTACAAGAGACGAAGCTATCGCCTGGGCCGCACGCATCGCCAAAGCCTGTCGCTGTGATCAGGAGCTTAGGGTGTTTATGTTTGATCCGGAGTCTTGAAGCTTGAGTGTCGCTGTGCATTCTGTTAGCTCATGAAGTATCTTCTGCGGTGCGGTGCGGTGCGGTGCGGTGCGCTCAAGTACGGCCCCTCGCCTTGCTCACCAAAAAATGCGCGCCGTTACTGTCGCTCCAGCGATATTCCAATAGAAAAACTCAAATCCAACATGCAAGAAGTCCGCGCCCGCGTCACCTCCAGAGAAAGTTTACAGGCCATCCGCCGGCAAGAGCATCACGGCCAACCGTCACTCATACTATCCTTGGTGCCACTGCAATTACTGGTCTACAGCACTGCGCTGGCAAGAGGGATGGAATAGACAAGCCACGTAAGCTGGCAAAAAGCGGGACAACTTAATAAGGCAGCGCATTGAGTTATGACTTGTTCTCGTAAATTAAAGTTGTAAACATTCCCTTAAAGTCGTAAACCGGATAGTAAAGTCGAATATCAAACTTCAAAAGAAGTTTTGAAGTTTGATATTGCTGCCAAATCAAAGACGAGTAATGCCAGGAAGTATCTGAAAAAAATACAGAAACAATAGAATCCCTGATGAATCGAAATTATTGCTGATGAGGTATGGATATTGAGGGAGGGCTATGCCATTTTTCGACTTTAACGATCGAATTCTGCTGACACTACTTCCGAATGAAACGCTTTACAGCCTGTCGCACCTCTCCAGTCAAATTTGAGCACACGCTTGTATCCTTCAAAATCGCCAGGCCCGGGCAGCGATTGGGTCGGCGGCATTCATCCTGCTGGCGCCGGTTTCCTTCCCGATTTGCGGGCATTTATCGCATGGGCGAAAACACGCGCACCCGAGCCGTTAGAATAGCGGGCAAGTTCTAAACGAGGAATTTAATGAGTTCTCCCCCATTTCTGCCATTCAACGAGCCTCCCTTACCGGAAGTCGAGCACGACCGCCGCTTGGTGCGCCGCTACCTGCTGCAGTCGGCGCTGCGCTTCAACGCTGGTTCGCTGTTGTTCCTGTCGCTGGCGATCGCGTTGCTGCCGCTCTGGCTGAACTTCGGTCCGGATGCGCCGGGCGAAGTAGAGCACCACAAGCTGACTCTGTACATTGTCGGTGGCGTTGCGCTGGCGGTGATGGCCTGGCTCGCGCTGATTTCTAGCGGAATCGCCCGCAGCTTTCTCACCCGGCTGGGCGATGAGGGCAAGGCGCTGTGTGCGGAGGCGATGGCTTCCTCGGTGACGCGTCGCATCGATGCGCCGTTCAATACCTATACTACATTCGACCTGTGCACCGAGTCCTTGTCGGGGCTGGCGCTCGGCACGGCACTCGGCTACTCCGGCCCGCCGGCGTTCATCCACGACCCTTTCAAAGGCCGGATCGTGCTGGGCCGCTGGCGCCCGTTGGCACTGGGGCGCCATGTCGAGGTGAGGGTATCGTCCGATTTGGGCCCCAGCTGCCGCATCGAGCTGCGCTGCCGCCCTGGCCTGGCTTGGTTCGCGATCCAGCAGGGGGAGTCGCTGAAGACCGCCGAGGTGGTGTCTGCTCAACTGCGCCAGCGCCTCACGCGCCATGCAAATGCACTGGACGCGGCTCGGCGTGAGCGCGAGCTGGAACGCACCTCGCTGCAGGCGCGCCTCTCAGCCTTGCAGGCCCAAGTCGAGCCGCACTTCCTGTTTAATACCCTGGCAAATCTAAAGTACCTGATCCGTACCGACCAGCAGGCCGCGCAGGACATGCTCGACCACCTGGTCGGCTACCTGCAGAACGCGATGCCGGATATGCGCTCAGTGTCCTCGACCCTGGGGCGAGAAATGGATCTGGTTAACGACTACTTGGCGGTGATGCGCATCCGCATGGGCGCGCGCCTGCGCTTCGCAGTCGAAGTGGCCGAGGAATTGCGCAGCCTGCCGTTCCCGCCGGCGATGCTGATCTCGCTTGTGGAAAACGCCGTCAAACACGGTTTGGAGCGGGCCAGCCGACCGGGCCTGATCACCATCAGCGCAAGGCATGAGAGCGACGGGACGGACGAGCTGCTGAGCGTGTCTGTGGTCGACGACGGCATCGGCTTGACCGAACAAGCCGGGCAAGGCACGGGGCTGGCGAATATCGCAGAGCGCTTGCTGCTGCTATACGGGCGCAAGGCCAGCCTTTTCGTGGAGCCGTGCGACGAACAAGGAGTACGCGCATTGTTGACCGTGCCTGTTGTTGGGAGCCACGCATGATGCCACGTGCCCTGATCGTCGAAGACGAACCTCTGCTGCGGGCAGAGCTGATGGACCAGTTGCGTGTCTTGTGGCCCGAACTACAAATCGCCGGCCAAGTCGAAAACGGTATCGAAGCGGTGGCAAGCATCGATGCACTGAAACCGGACGTCGTCTTCCTGGACATACAGATGCCCGGCCTCAACGGCATGGAGGTGGCGCGCCATATTCCCGAGTCGTGCCAAGTCGTGTTTGTTACGGCACACGCGGAATATGCCTTGGCCGCTTTCGATGCCGGCGCGTCCGACTATCTGGTCAAGCCGTTGACGACCGCACGCCTGCTGCAGACGATACGCCGTCTGAAGTCGCGCACGACCGCAAGCCCGCCACCCACCGTGTGGAAACAGCTTTTTGAACAAGAGAGCACACCGGTGTACCTCAAGTGGATTAAGGCTTCGAGCGGCAATTCGGTGCGGTTGGTGATGGTGAGTGAAGTGCTGTACTTCCAGTCGAACGAAAAGTACACGCGGGTGGTGACGGTGAACGGCGATGCGCTGATTCGCTTGCCTCTCAAGTCCTTGCTCGAGCAACTGGACCCGCAGCTGTTCGCGCAAATCCACCGCAGCGCCATCGTCAATCTTCAGTCCATTGACCGGATCGAACGCAGTGAATACGGGGCGCGCGGCGGCGGCGGGCTGGAGGTAATCCTGAAAGGCCGGACCGAGCGCTTGAGCATTAGTGAAGGGTTTACCAAGCAGTTTCGCCAGATGTAGCAGAGGAGGACCGGGGTTTCGGATCGCGCAGCGCAGGGCTGTTGAAGCCCGTCTGCTGAACGGCCGCCCTCTTGCCAACGGCGCGTTTTTTGGTTCAGTTCGCAATTAATCGTTTCCACATATTGATCTGAAAGGAAGATAATGAAAAAGAAATGGATAGTCACACTGTCTTTGTTATTGCTGACCGTGACAGGGGCAATCGCCGGCCCGCCAGCGTCGCCTCCGACAGGGGAGATCGATAGTGCGACCCGGTTGGAGGTCATCGATACGCTGATTGCCAAGCTGAATGCCCACTACGTTTTTCCAGACAAAGCTCAACAAGCCGAAGTCGTCTTGCGCCAGCACCAGCGCGAGGGCAAGTACGATGGGATCACAGACGGTAAACAGCTGGCCAAACAGCTGTCGGATGATATTGAGGGCGTTGTCCACGACAAGCATATGGCGGTATATGTCAGCACCCGCCCGGTGCCGCCCGACGATGCAATGCCGCCGCCACCCCAGACGCGGGCGGAGTGGGAAAAACAGGTGCCGCCTGCCGCTCTTGAAAAGATTCTCGCATCAAACCTTGGCGTGGAAAAGGCTGATCACCTTAGCCCCAATGTTGGCTACCTGCAGATTTCCTCTTTCGGGCCAGTTTTCCTCATATCCGACAAGTTCGCCGCAGTGATGAATAAACTCGCTGACACCGATGGCCTCATCATCGATCTGCGCAACAACGGTGGTGGCGGGGGAGACTCAGTGGCGCTACTGATCAGCTATCTGGTTGACGAGCCCACCCGCCTCAACGACACCTGGGAACGTACGACCGGCATCACCACGCAGTATTGGACACAGGATAAGCTTGACGGCAAACGCTATGGTGGCAAGAAGCCGGTCCTAATCCTGGCAGGCCCCAACACGAAGTCCGCCGCCGAATCCTTCGCATACCAAATGCAGGCATTGAAACGCGCCACGGTGATTGGCGAACGCACTTGGGGCGGCGCTAACGCTTCGCGCCCATATCGTCTCAGCGAGTATTTTGCTGCCTTTATACCAAGTAGACGCTCAATCAGCCCAATCACCCATACAAACTGGGAGGGCGTGGGCGTCATCCCGGATGTTGCGACAAAGCCGGACGATGCACTCGCGGCGGCCAAAGATCTGATGCAGCGACAACTTAATGGCGGCGCACCATCTGCTGCTACGGGTCATTAAAACCTGCTATCAACATGCAGCGTGCAAAGTTCATGTTTTTCACGATGAGGTGCTTGAACTTCCTTCAAGAGAAGACGCCATCGCCTGGGCCGCAGGTATCGCCAAAGCCTGCCGCTGTGATCAGGAACTCAGGGTATTTGGCCTTGGCCCAGAGTCCTGAGGGCGGAGTGTTGCAGGACATTCAAATCAAGTGTTTAGCGATGCAGGCCCGATTAATTTATTTGATGTAATTAACGTCGCGCAAAAACTATCCCTCAGCTTTCCGGAAAAAACGCAGAAACGCATTCAGGGTCTGTTCTGGTGCTTCTTCTGGCAAGTAGTGTCCACATGGCAGCGCGCCACCGCTGACTGCGCCATCAATAGATTTTTCTTGCCAGGTTTTGAGCACATCATAGGTGTTGCCGACAACGCCCTTGGCTCCCCACAATACCAGCAAGGGTGACTGGATTTTTTTGTCGGCGTCGGCGGCGTCGTGTTCAAGGTCTATCGATGCTGCGGCCCGGTAATCTTCGCAGACTGCGTGCAGGGTTTCGGCGGTGTAGCAGCGACGATATTCTGCATAGGCTGCGGGCGTGATTGCGCCGGGGGTTTTGTTTTGCTTGTTGATATGGTGTTCCAGATAAAATTCCAGGTTGGCGCCTATCAATTTTTCTGGCAGCGGTGCTGGTTGTATCAGGAAGAACCACCACACGTAACGGCTGGCAAATGCCATGTTGGTGGATGCATACATGGTGGCAGTGGGGGCGATGTCGAGGAGGGCTGCGCGTTCTATGGCGTCTGGATGATCAAGCAGCATGCGGTGCACAACGCGCCCGCCACGGTCATGACCAGCCACCTGGAAACGTGAAAAGCCCAGTTGCTGCATGACTTCAACCTGGTCTTGCGCCATGAGCCGCTTCGAATATCCTATGTGATTGTCGCCGCCTTCTGGTTTGCCAGAGTCCCCATAGCCGCGCAGATCGGTCAGCACGACCGTAAAATGCTGCGCCAGTGCTGGTGCGATTTTATGCCAGCAAGCCAAGGTTTGCGGATGACCATGCAATAGCAGAAGTGCCGGGCCCTGACCACCCACCAGGGTGTGAATCGTGGTGCCGCTGGTTTTGAGTGTGCGGCTTTTGAAGCCCGGAAACATGCTGGCAATTGCTGATCCTTGTGGAGGCGCGGGTGTATTCACAGGGTATCCTTTACTGGGTAATGTCAGCGTTGCCGCCGATACTGCACCGGCAAGCAGGCTTCTTCTGCGAGTATTGATTTTACTCGCTTCAGTGCTTTCTTTAGTGGTAGTTGCTACTATTGTTTTTGGGGATTCTGGCATGGCGCTCTCCTGATTTTTTCTTATCTGCATCTGTCAACAATTTCTCCAGCGTTTCAGCTAAAAATCTTCATCAATATCGTCGCCATGACTATCATAGCTGCGCCGCCTATGCGGGTAGAAATTTGCGCGAAGGGCATCATCTCCATACGGTTCGAAGCAGACAGGATCGCTACGTCGCCTGTGCCACCAAGCCCGCTATGGCAGGCAGTAACGATTGCTGATTCAACAGGGTACATTTTCATCAAAAAGCCTATGCCAAAGCCACTTGCCACCATCGCCAGAACGATGGAAGCGCAAATCACGAAATAAGAAAAACTCAGCGAATTGACCATCTGGTTCCATGGAACAAACAAAGTCCCCAACCCCACCAATATCGCAAATGTCAGGTTGTTCGTCATGAAGCGGTATATCTGGTAAGCACCAAGCTCCATATTCGCTGGCATGATCTTGCTGACCTTGACCAGGGCCGCACCGATGATCATCAGGATAGGGCCAGGGATGCCCGTCACTGGTGCCAGTACCGAACCCAGAATGAAGAATGCACAGGTCAGCAACAGGCCAGCCCCCATCAGGCTGATGTTGAGTGGCGCTTCGTTTTGTTTGGCCAACAATTCCTGGTCATTACCATTTCTTACCAGGGTGCCGTTCCCACTATATTGCGGGCGCTTCTTGCCAAACCAGCTCAGCGCACCAGCCGACAAAATTGCCACCACATTGCCGATCAGTGCAGCCGGGATCAGGGTGGCAACAATTTGCGCTTGTGGCGTCGTCGTGATCTCTGAATAAGCAATCGACAAGGGCAGGATGCCTTCACCAATACCGCCACCAAGAATGGGAATGATGATGTAGAAGAACACATGCTTCATCTCATAACCCAGCAACATGCCAACAGCCAGGCCAGCACCAACTGCGGCAACAGTACCAACCAGCAGCGGGATGAACATGCGTATGAAACCCTGGACTAGCACCTTGTGGCTCATGCCCAATATGCTGCCGACAACCAGGCAGGCAATGTACAGGTATTGCAGGTTCGCCGTCTTCATTGCTGTCGTCAGTGCCTTGTGCATATCTTGGTCAAACAGGTTGTAGCCAAGCAGCGCCGAAGGCACGAACAGGCAGAGTATGGCTGATCCGCCTATGTGTTTTAGTAGCGGGATTCTGCTGCCCAGGTCACCGAGCAAAAAGCCCGCTAACATCATGACCGCCAAACCACCGATCAAGTCATTTGGCAAACGATGATTGATGGCGGCGGCGATAGTGATTACTGCCAATACGATATACACCGGCAATGGCAATGGCCCGATGCGGATCGCCATCAATTTGTTCCAAAAACCTGGTCCTGCTGGTTCGGCAGGCAAAGCTGTTTCTATATGCATTTTTGTCTCCATTATTTTTAATATTACGCCGCACGAATGTCCGGTCGTATTGCCCGTTATGGTTTGTTCAAACCAGGCTGTCTCTGGTCTTGCTTGCCAGATTTTTTAGCCATGGGCGCTTCTGCCAATGACTTGTTGCAAATTCATTGATCTGCTCTTGCATGGCCAGTGTTGCGCCCACCATATCCAGGCCTTCAAGGAACATGCGGCGATGGCGTTCAGACAGAGAGAATGAGGCAGTCAGACTTTTGCTGCGCACTGTCATGGTCTCAACATCAATCAGCACATGCTTGTCTGAAGGGCTGCTGATATCAGCAAGAAGCAAGTCAATATCAGCCTGCGCAAGTGCCACCAGCATGAGCTTGTTGTTCATGGCGTTGGAATAAAATATCTCTCCAAAACTTGGGGCAATGACAGCGTCAATCCCATACTGTTGCAGACCCCAGACCGCATGTTCACGGCTGGAACCACAACCAAAATTGGGGCCACCCACCAAGATTCTGGTGCCAGCGTATTCAGCCTGGTTAAGCACGCATTCAGGGCGGCTGTTTCCATCCAGATCAAACCGCATATCGTAGAGCAGCCCCTTGGCCAGGCCAGCCTTGTCGATACGCAGCAAAAATTGCTTGGGCATGATTTGATCGGTGTCCAAATTGGCGACTGGCAAGGGGGCAGCAATACCTTCGATTCGGGTTTGAACAGTCATGCCGGTACTCCTAATTTGCGCACATCAGTAATACGGCCAGTCACAGCCGCCGCAGCAGCCATGGCCGGGCTCATGAGATGGGTGATCGCACCGCGACCCTGACGGCCTTCAAAATTGCGGTTAGTGGTAGATGCGCAGCGTTGGCCTGGGCTCAATACATCGTCGTTCATGGCCAGGCACATCGAACAACCGGGTTGACGCCATTCAAAACCGGCATCGATAAAAAGTTGGGCAAGGCCTTCTGCTTCAGCCTGCCGCCTGACCTCGCCTGAACCCGGCACAATCATGGCGCGAACGGCTGGGGCTACGTAGCGCCCTTTGACAATCGCGGCGACTGCACGCAAGTCTTCAATACGCGCATTGGTACAAGACCCAATAAAAACCACATCGACTGGCAAACCTTCTACGCCATCACCAGCCTGTAAACCTGTGTAGTGAAGCGCACGTTCCATAGTGTGACGCAGGGCATTGCCACTGTCTGCTGGCATGGGCGGGATGCGGGCAGTGATGGGAATTGCCTGGTCAGGGCTGGTGCCCCAGGTGACGTAAGGCTCTACATCATTCGCATCAAAATGCAGTTCAAGGTCAAAGCGGGCATCGTTGTCGCTGCGCAGATCAGCCCAGTCCGCTAGTGCCATGGCCAGCATATCGCCGACCAGATCAGGGCAATGCGCTTTCACATAGCCTATGGTCGTCGCATCTGGCGCAATCAGCGCACCGCGTGCGCCTGCTTCGACAGCCATATTGCACAGGGTCATGCGCGCTTCCATGGACAGCGAGCTTATTGCTTCACCACAGAACTCAACAACATAGCCCCGCGCACCTTGCGCGCCGATTTGCCCAATAATCAGCAAGATCAGGTCTTTTGCCGTTGTGCCTGTGGGCAAGCGGCCAGTAACATGGATGCGCATGTCCAGCGCAAGGCGATACACCAGCGTCTGCGTAGCCAGCACATGTTCCACTTCTGACGTGCCGATGCCAAAACCCAGTGCGCCAAAAGCCCCATAGGTGGTGGTGTGGCTGTCGCCACAAAGTATCACCATGCCCGGCCTGACCATACCAAGTTCAGGCGCGATGACATGCTCTATGCCCTGGTAACGGTCATTGGTATCAAACAAGGGTATGCCATGGAAATCACAATTGCGCTTCAGGTTTGATGCCTGCAAGGCAGAATTTGGTTCGGTAATCGTGCGTATCGCCAGTGGGTGGGTGGGGATAATATGATCGACCACCCCCAGGTTCTGGCCAAGCTGGGCAGCCTTCCTGCTGGCATGGGTCAAGGCTGCAAATGCCTGGGGGCTGGTGTATTCGTTCATGATGTGCAGATCGGCATACAGCAACACGTTTTGCGCATCCAGGCGGGCTACCGTATGGGTTTCCACCAGCTTCTGGTATAGCGTTTTTGCTGTACCTGGCAATTCAGTCATGCAAGTCTCCTGTAGATTTAATCTGGATAAACTTCTTGTGCAGGACAAGTTAATTTATTGCGAATTGATTTACAATGACTTGAAAATCAAACTGTTTTTAACTTAAACGCAAAAATGAGCTCAGTATCTGATGTCGCTTTCTTCACCGAAGTAGTGAAAGCAGGCACGCTCTCGGTGGCCGCGCAGGAGCTTGGCGTATCCACCGCCGCCGTCAGTAGGCGGCTCGCCAATCTGGAAGCGCGCCTCAGCATACGTCTGCTGAACCGCACCACCAGACGGGCCGTCGTCACGCCTGAAGGCGAGTTATATCTGGCCGAAGGCCAAAAAATCCTGGCCGCACTGGAAGAGCTGGAACAACGCCTGTCCAGCAGCAAGGCCGTCCCCAAAGGCCTGCTGCGCGTGAACGCCAGTTTTGGATTTGGCAGACAATTCATCGCACCCGCCATCGCAGGCTTTGTAGAAATCTATCCGGATGTTGAAGTGCAGATGCAATTGACAGACAGACCCGTCAATCTGTCCGACGATGGCTTTGATGTCTGCATACGGTTTGGTGAAGTCCCTGACGCCAGGGTCACCTCAAAAAAAATCGCCAGCAACCGCCGCCTCCTGTGCGCATCCCCCATCTACCTTGAACGCCACGGTACACCGCTGACACCAACTGACCTGCAACGCCACCGCTGCATCGTCATTCGCGAAAGTGATGAGACCTACGGCACCTGGCATCTGCACAACGCAAATTCGCAGGCAACCGTAAAAGTGCGCGGCACGGTATCAACCAATGACGGCGAATCAGCAGTCAGTTGGGCCTTGCAGGGCCAGGGCATCTTGCTACGCTCAGACTGGAACGTCGCCCCCTACCTGCAATCCGGCCGGCTGCGTGAAGTGTTAAGCGACTGGAAGCTACCCAATGCAGACATTCACGCTGTGTATCCCATGAAGAACAACCTGTCTGCCAAAGTGCTGGCATTTGTGGGTCATCTGGAAAAATATTTCAGGCAGTATCGTTCGCAGGATGGGGTTGGTAGTGGGTGGTAGAAGGGCTTGAATGGGTAAGCAGGTATCTACGTTTCGCAGGTGGCGTTGATGAGACAGTTACACCCGTTTTAGAATCGGCCAAATGGGGCAATCGTTGAGAAAGGTTACCCTTGCGCGCCTCCACTCAATGGTGGATTAACTATACTTGAGTGTCCTTCGAGAGAAGACGCCATCACCTAGGCCGCACGTCTTGCCAATGCCCGTCGTTGTGATAATCAGCTTCGGATATTTAGGTTTGATCCGGAGTCTTGAGCTTTGAGTGTGTTTGTAGATTCTGCTAGGTCATGACCAGAAAGCCCATGGTAGTCACTTCAAAGAACTGGGCATGTGCCTGTGCAATGTATTGGTCGATTCTTTGTCAGACTGAAATACGGGCTGATATGTACTTTGTTAGGTGATATGTCCTTTTGCATAATGACTGAAAGCGGCGTGAACATTTGACTGTTAGAAATGCTGAATAGCTATTCAGCACTCAACAATAAATAACGATATACTGTATAAAAATTCAGTTGTTGCGGCGAAGGTGGTTAATTTTGCTAGAGTTTTAATCCTATGCAGTGTTATGCTGTAGGTCAACTCCTACATCTAAACGCTTTGGATGAGCTCAATTTCGAAAAATGTTTCCAGTCAGCATCCTCGAAAATCGTTTTCGCCGACGACTATTTTGGCTCTCTGTGCTCAGGTAAGTCAAATCTGCCCTAAATGCGCGAAGCCATTGTTTATTGCTAAGCGGTCTCAGTCAGTCAAAGATTTCGAAATTGCACACATTTATCCTCTGAATCCGACGCTTGAGGAAGTAAAGCTATTGCAAAGCGAATCCAAGCTGTGTGATGAGCCAAACGACGAGCGTAATTTGATACCTCTTTGCTTCACATGCCACAAGCTCTACGACACAGCAAAAACCCTGCAGGATTATCGGGAACTGAAAACGATCAAAGAACAATTGATCAGTCAAACTGCGCAATTACGGATTTTTCACGATTATCAGATCGAAAAAGAAATTACGTTAGTAATTGACGCTCTCATGAAAGATGAGCATCAAGGTGGAGATGAGGTTGAGTATGTCGCAAAAAACATTGACATCAAACTGAATGGAACTATCTCTGGAATGACCAAGCAGAAGATAAAAAACGATGTTTCATCATTCTATTTATTTATCCGCGAGCAGTTTGCGGAACTTGAACGTAAGACGCCGATGCAGGCGGTACTTATCGCAAGTCAAGTGAAAACTTTCTACTTGAAGCAGAAGAATCAGAACTTAAGCCAGCAAGAGATTTTTCAGAACACTGTTCGATGGATACGAAGTAAATCGCCTAACGGAACAGATGAAGCTGCTGCGGCTGTAGCTGCTTTCTTTGTACAAAACTGTGAGCTATTTTGATGATAACCCCAAATAAATTCATTACCCTCAAGCAGTCTGTACTTGGACGATTGCCACTTTTACTAGCTTCATCCAGCCCAATTACATTACATCAGCTATATATGGATCTTGAGAGCGAATTTCCAGATATTAACGAGTTCATTTTTGCACTGGACTCGTTGTATGTGCTGGGTCGTATCCACGTTGATCTGGAAAACGGGATAGTACGACATGTTAATTGAGTTAGAGTCTGACGCCTTTCGCGTGCCAAAAATTGTTCTGCACGAAGGGCTTAACGTTGTTATTGGCGATGCGTCTGCTGCGAATTCGATCGGTAAATCTACTGTTCTAATGATTGTCGATTTTGTTTTTGGTGGTGACTCATTACTAGAGCTAAACGACGATATCGTTCGTAACGTTGGCGAGCACGAGTATCGGTTCACATTTCGCTTTTACGAGAAGCTTTATTATTTTAAACGCGCTACCAAAAACAAGGAATTCGTTGACGTTTGCGATTCAAGTTATGTTTCGGTTCGAACTATTAGTCTCAGCGACTATACATCTTGGCTGATGGATGTCTATGCAACCTCAAAGAGTGAGTTGAGTTTTCGAGCCATGGTTGGCCCGTATTCGCGCGTTTGGCCTAAAGAAAACGTGACAAATGTTCATCGACCTTTGCATGCAGTTCCTCGGCAATCTGCTGGAGATTGCATCGAAACTTTAATTAAGCTATTTGGACGATTCAACGAGGTTCAACAATCGTCGGCAATATTTTCAAAGGCGGAGACTGAGCGTAAAATCTGGCGTAAAGCGGAAGGGCTTGACTACGTTCCAAAGATTAACAAAAAGGACTATTTAGCAAACGAGGTAGAGTTAGAACTGATTAGCGATGAGGTCGCAGAGATCAAGAAGGACTTGGCTCAATATGCACTTAATCTGCGTGCAATTGTCGATCGAGAAGTTATGGATTTGGCACAAGACAAGGATTTGCTGCTTAGAGAGAGATCAAAGGTTCAGCAGCGATTATCTCGAACCCAACAAAACCTGCATTCAAACAAACACGTCAATAGTAGTCAACTTGAGTCGCTGAAAGAATTCTTTCCTGACGTTCAGGTAGATAAGATTGTACGAATTGAAGAATTCCATAGTGCAGTCGCGAGGCTGCTTAAGCAAGAATTAACGAATACTGAGAAGTCTCTCGAATCACAGCTTAGCTCGCTTGATGTCGCGATCGCGCAGGTCAATGCAAAGGTTGCAACAAGATTGTCGGATTATGAAAATCCTAATGTAATTGTCGATAGGGTCTATCACTTGTCTGAGAAATGGCAGGGTCTAAAAGGCGCAAACCGCAATTATGAGAAAAGTTCTTCACTAGACCTTGCCTACAAAGAAGCAAAACAAGATCTAGAGATGATCAAGCAAAAAGTCTTGGACGAAATCGCAGCAAAAATAAATGCAGAATTGGCAAAATTAGTTAGCGAAATTTACGGTCAAGGCGCAAGTGCTCCAAAGCTCACTCTCAGTCAAAATTCATATAAATATGAAATTTTGGATGATACTGGCACTGGTACGGCTTTTGCCAACCTTGTTCTTTTTGATTTGGCAATACTTTCCTTAACTGATCTTCCCTTCTTAGTTCATGATCTTCCGCTTTTCAAGAATGTGGAAAATGATGCTGTGGCCGCATTTATTGTTGAGTACACGAAGTTTTCAACGAAGCAAATATTTACCGTCTTGGATGAGATCGAAAAATATGGCCAAACTACTGTCGAGGTGTTGCGCCGTCGCTGCATATTAGAATTGACTGAGCAAGACGTTCTTTACAAGGTAAAGTGGCGTTCGAGATAGAGGAGGTATCAAGACGATCACTTCTACCTTTTCCGATCACAAAGATAACTGAGATAACTTACATAACTTGAATCTCAAGTTATGTAAGTAAAAAAACCAGCTCTAATCAACAGACTATTCCCACCAGATTACCTGCCCACCTCAGAAAAGACGGATAATACCGCCTACACGATTTTGAACACTATTCTGGAACTCCCCCATGGAAATTAAGGTTAACTTTCTCGATAAGCTTCGTCTTGAAGCCAAGTTCGATGATTTTACGGTGGTGGCTGATCAGCCTATCCGTTATAAGGGGGATGGTTCTGCGCCTGGTCCTTTTGATTACTTTCTGGCTTCGTCGGCCTTGTGTGCGGCTTATTTTGTGAAGCTGTATTGCAATACGCGCAATATCCCTACTGAAAATATACGGTTGTCGCAGAATAATATTGTTGATCCTGAAAACCGTTACGCGCAGATTTTCAAGATACAGGTGGAATTGCCTGCGGACATTTCTGCCAAAGACCGTGAAGGTATCTTGCGGTCCATCGACCGTTGTACGGTCAAAAAAGTTGTACAGGCGGGGCCGGAGTTTGTGATTGAAGAGGTCGAAAACCTGGATGCCGATGCACAGGCTTTGCTGACCTTGAATCCTTCTGCCGATGCGGCGACCTATATCCTGGGCAAGGATTTGCCGCTGGAGCAGACTATTGCGAATATGTCTGGCTTGCTGGCGGGGCTGGGTATCAAGATAGAGATTGCTTCGTGGCGCAATATTATTCCGAATGTGTGGTCGCTGCATATACGCGATGCGCATTCGCCCATGTGCTTTACTAATGGCAAGGGGGCGACCAAAGAGAGTGCGCTGGCATCGGCCCTGGGTGAGTATATCGAGCGTCTGAGTTGCAACCATTTTTATGCGGGTTCGTTCTGGGGTGAAGACATCGCCAATGCCGCCTTTGTGCATTACCCGGAAGAGCGCTGGTTCAAGCCGGGCAAGAGGGATGCGCTGCCTAAAGAGATACTGGATGAGTATAGCCGGGAGATTTACAACCCCGATGGCGAGCTGCGTGGCGCGCATTTGGTCGATACCAATTCCGGCAATGCAGAGCGCGGCATCTGTTCGCTGCCTTATGTTCGGCAGTCGGATGGCGAGGTCGTGTATTTTCCATCCAACCTTATCGAAAACCTGTTCGCCAGCAATGGCATGAGTGCCGGTAATACCCTGGCTGAAGCGCAGGTGCAATGTCTGTCTGAAATTTTTGAACGTGCCGTCAAACGCGAAATCCTCGAAGGTGAGATGGCTTTGCCGGATGTACCGCAAGAAGTGCTGGCGAAATATCCTGGCATTGTGGCTGGCATACAGGGGCTGGAAGAGCAGGGCTTCCCGGTGCTGGTGAAGGATGCATCGCTGGGTGGTCAATATCCTGTCATGTGCGTGACCCTGATGAACCCACGCACGGGTGGTATATTTGCTTCTTTCGGCGCACACCCCAGCCTGGAGGTGGCGCTGGAACGCAGTCTGACGGAATTGCTGCAGGGCCGCAGTTTTGAAGGCCTCAACGATTTGCCGCAGCCTACCTTTGTCAGCAATGCGGTGACTGAGCCAAATAATTTTGTTGAACACTTCATCGATTCCAGTGGTGTGGTGTCGTGGCGCTTTTTTAGTGCCAAGGCGGATTACGAATTTGTTGAGTGGGATTTTTCTGCGCAGGGCAAAGGTGACAAAGCCAGCTCTAACGCCGATGAAGCCGCGACCTTGTTCGGCATACTCAAAGAGATGGGTAAAGAAGTTTACATGGCGGTGTATGACCACCTGGGTGCTACCGCCTGCCGTATTCTGGTGCCGGGATATTCCGAAGTGTATCCGGTGGAAGACCTGATCTGGGATAACACCAACAAGGCCCTGCTGTTCCGCGCTGATATCCTGAATCTGCACACGCTGGATGACGAGCAACTGGAAGATCTGCTGGACCGTCTGGAGAATAATGAACTCGACGAGTACAGCGACATCGCTACTTTGATAGGTATAGAGTTTGACGAGAACACGGTCTGGGGTCAGCTCACGGTTGTTGAATTGAAGCTGCTGATCAACCTCGCCTTGCAGCAATTTGAAGAAGCAAAAGAGCTGGTCGAAACCTTCTTGCAATACAACGACAATACCGTTGATCGCGGCCTGTTTTATCAGGCCCTGAATGTGGTGCTGGAAGTGACGCTGGATGACGAACTGGAGTTAGCTGATTACGTCGTCAACTTCCGCCGCATGTTTGGCAATGAACGTATGGATGCGGTATTGGGTTCAGTCGATGGCAGTGTGCGCTTCTATGGCTTGACACCAACCAGCATGAAACTCGAAGGGCTGGACAGGCATGCGCGCCTGATCGACAGTTACAAGAAACTGCATGCGGCGCGCAGCAAGGTGGCTGCATCGAAGTAAGCTGTTCATGTATGACTGGTCTGCAATGATGATGTTCATTGCAGACCAGGCTGGTGCTTATCCAGTTGCATATTCACTCGTCTATCCACCCTCATATGCAACGACGAGTTTCAGGCCAATGCTCTTTCTCCAGGCCGCAAGGTCAATACTTGTACACCGCTTTTTGTAACGGCGACCGTATGCTCGAACTGGGCTGATAATTTGCCGTCCATGGTGACGACAGTCCAGCCGTCATCTTCTGTGCGTACGGCATGGTGGCCCTGGTTGATCATGGGTTCTATGGTGAAGACCATGCCTTCTTTTAACAACATGCCGGTGTTGGGTTTGCCCCAGTGCAGTACCTGTGGCGGTTCATGCATTTCCTGGCCTATGCCGTGGCCGCAATATTCCCTGACGACGGAGTAACCGCTGCGCTTGGCATGCCGTTCTATGGCATGTCCTATGTCGCCCAGCCTGGAACCGGGGCGCACGGCTTTGATGCCTTTCCACATGGCTTCATAGGTCACTTGCACGAGCCGCCTGGCTGACGGTGATACTGCGCCGACGAGATAGGTTTTGCTGGAGTCGGCGATATAGCCATTTTTTTCGAGGGTGATGTCGAAGTTGACGATGTCGCCATCCTGCAGGATTTCTGCCGGGGACGGCACACCGTGGCAAACCGCATTGTTGCGCGAAGAGTTCAGCGCATAGGCATAACCGTATTGCCCCTTGCTGGCCGGGCGCGCCTTGAGTTCATTGACGATATAGCTATCGACGAGGTCATTTACCTGCATGGTCGATATGCCGACCAGGTTCAGGGTGTCAAGGTGGGCAAATACGCTGGCCAGCAATTTACCAGATTCTGCCATCAGAGCGATTTCTTCGGGGCGCTTGGTCATGCCACTGCCGCCCGGAAAGACTGTGCCTCATCCACCCCGGCGGCGCGTAGCTCGCGCACGACGATTTCGTTAAAACTCAGGGTAGGATTCATTTCGCACAACATACCTATCTTGATCCAGAAAGCAGCTTGTGCATTGATGGAGCGGCAAGCTACCGCGCTTGCCTTGCGTATCTGGTCGTGCAGATCGTCGTCGATGTTGACTATGCCCATGTGGCACCTTTATATATGAAACGTATATGGATTGTATATGCTTCACATGCAGCAATGCAAGCAGCTTTTTGAGTGCAAATCTTGCCTGGGATGTGCTGCGGTGTGATTTTGTCATTGCACTCTGGTCAACAAAGGCACTTGCCTATATAGTCTGGCATAGCCAGTTCTGGTGTTTTACTGGCAAGTTTGACTGGCAATGAGTTGACGAGAATTCTGTTACCCCTGCATCCATCAAAAAAGGAAGAGAATATGGGACCGACCAAGATCATGATCATCCGCCATGCAGAAAAGCCTGGCACTTATGGCACAAGTGTTTATGGTGGCGTCAATTTGCTGGGGGCCAGCGATAATGAGTCCTTGATTACGCTGGGCTGGGAAAGAGCGGGTGGCGTCGCCAGTTTGTTCAACCCCAGCTATGGTCAGTTCCAGAATGCAGAACTGGCTGTGCCCAATTTCATTTATGCGTCCAATCCCGCGACTGCTGGTGGCAAGGAGCCCAGCCAGAGACCGTATCAGACTATCTCTGCACTGGCTGCGAAGTTGAACCTGACGCCGAATACTTCTTTCGACAAAGATCACTATAAACACAGCGATGGCATGGTCGCCAGTGTGCTGGCGCAATCGGGTACGGTGCTCATTTCCTGGCAGCATGAGGACATCTGGCAGGGGCCAGGTCAGGACTCGGTACTGAACGAATTGCTCAAAAAGACAGGCACGGCCAACTTTTCTAATTTGCCGACGCAGCCATGGCCTGGATCGCGTTACGACATGGTGTTCGTGCTCGACAGGACAAGTGGCACGGGTGTGTTTACTGCTTTCACCCAGGTGCCGCAAATGCTGCTTGCGGGTGATAGTACTGCACCGTTTAAATAGCCTGGCAGTTCGTTATGGCAGATTATTAAAGCCAGCCTGCATCACTGGCTATCCTGTAAGCCTCACCGCGGTTCCTGACGTGCAGTTTGCCGATGGCATCTGACAGGTAATTGCGTACTGTGCCTTCGGACAGATGGATTTGCCTGGCGATGTCGGCATTGCCTGCGCCTGAACCTGCCAGGCGCAGTACCTGGCGCTCACGTTCTGACAAGGGGTCGTGCGGGCCGTTCCAGCCTTCCATGGCGAGTTCAGGCGCAATCACGCGGCCACCTGACTGCACGGTACGTATCGCTGCTGCCAGGCTGTCTGAAGGTGAATCTTTGAGCATATAGCCGCGCACACCGCTGGCGGTGGCACGGCGCAAATAGCCTACGCGGGCGAAGGTGGTCAGCATGATGACTTTGCAGGGCAGGCTTTGCTCTGCAATGCTGGCGGCCAGCTCCAGCCCTGTCATGACGGGCATTTCTATATCCGTCAGCAAAATATCCGGGCACTCTTGCTGACAGACTTCCAGCGCTTGCTGGCCATTGCTTGCCAGCGAGATGACTTGCATATCAGGCTCAAAGCGCAGCAGGGCGGCCAGCGCACCCGATACCAGCGCATGGTCTTCAGCAATCACTATGCGTATCATGCTGCACCTTTGACAGGCAGTGAAATTACTATACTCAGGCCATTTGCCTGATGGATATGGATGCTGCCCTTCAAGGCGTGTATGCGTTCTGTCATACCGCCCAGGCCGCAGCCTTTTCTGATTGTCCTGTTGGCATGAATGGTGCCGTCATCTGCGATAGTGAATCTGATATTTTTTGCATCTGACGACAGCGTGATCTTGCATTTGCTTGCCCCGGCGTGACGGATAATATTGGTTACGGCTTCGCGCAAAGCAAGGGCGATGACATTTTCCAGTAACGGCGGGATGCTGCATTGTTCAATCAGGGCAGTCATGTTGACACCGGCTGCCTGCAAGGCTTTTTTTGCTGCATTCAACTCCGCGTTCAAACTGCGAGTACGACAGTTGCGCACTGTTGTGCGCACTTCTCTCAAGATGTTACGTGCACTGTGTTCTATGTCTATTAATTCGTGGGAACAGGCACCTGAATCAGTGTTGATCAGTTTGCGCGCCAGGTCAGCTTTCAAGACGATAACTGACAAGGTATGGCCAAGCACATCATGAATATCGCGGGAAATTCTTTCACGTTCGGCGAGACGGGCCTTATTGGCGATCTCCTCATGCTTCACGAGTAATTGATCGTCTGTGCGGCTATGCTTGTCGAGCAAGATACTGACCAGGCCAACCGGGATGCAAAACAGCAGCGCTGGCAGGAGAAAATCAGATGGTAATTCCAGGGCGGCATTTGCCATCAGCAAAATTGCACACACAATCGACAAGGCAGTGCAGGCTGCGCGGGTATTCTCCAGGCGCTGGCACATGCCAACACCGATCATGACAAATGCGGCAGCACCGGCATTGCAAGGTGCCCACAAAATACCTGTCATGGTGGCAGCGATGATGCAGGCCAGCAGGCGATTGCCATTCACCTGCAAGCTGTATTCAAACAAGATGATGAAGCCAGCCAGCGTCGCGATGACTATCAGCAGTTCGCCTGTTTGCGGGATAGTGCCAGTGTATTTCAATAAAAAGAAGACTGGCAGGATCAGCCAGAAAAAGGAAGATGTTTTACCTTTTTCAGTTCTGACATTTGCATCGCGCATCGCATTCTTTGTTTCAGTCAAAGGCAAAGGCACTGCAGATGCAGTGCTAAAATCGCCGGACTTTTTAAACGCTAAGTTCACTTTGGCATTCCTTTTAAAGCACACGCAAAAAATACATGACTCAGGCCGCTACCGTTGCGCGTGAGGCTGTGATCATGACATTGGCCATCACACCATATACGGTGGCCCACGCATCCCTGGTTTCGCTGGTGAAGCGATCACCCAGGCCTTGCCCCAGTGTTTTAAGCAGTGCAGCACCAACTGTCTGATAGTGTGATTCCTTTACGCCGTAACCATCATGGCGCACGGCCAGGCCCTGCAGTACTGGCACCAGATTATCCAGGTCATTGAGCTTGCCAACCGCTGCACCTATCATCTGCATGAGTTTTCTACCCTGCTCTGTCATGTCACCACGGAACATGGGTTTCAGTGAGGGGTCGGCTGCAAACAGGTTTTGATAAAACAGGGCGGCTGCCTGTGGGGCGATAGTAGCAACTTGTTTCCACGAGTCTTGTACAAGGGTGACGGTGTGTTGATTCATTTTTAAACTCCGGTTGAAATGATAATTGGATTTACTGAAAGTGGATTTGCTGAAAGTTAGTCTAGTCTGCCGTGGCAGCCTTGCTTTGGTACATCTGCAAGTCAGCAGCTTGCAGCCAGGCCTTGGGCGGGCCCTGGGATGTATTCACTTCAGCAAAACCAAGCGCAAATTCCAAAGGAATGGCTACCTGCTCCTGTGAAAAATTCATTTGTAAAACAGGTGTGGCCTGCAATAATTTATTGATGATGGTTTGCGTTTCCTGGGCATTGGTATGCGGCAAAATTACGGCAAACTCATCACCACCAAGTCGTCCCAGTATGTCAGTGGATCGCAAATTGTTTTGCAGATAAACAGCAACCAGTTTCAATGCCTTGTCACCAGCCTCATGTCCATAATTGTCATTGATCTGTTTAAAGCGATTCATGTCCAGCACGATCAGCGTGGTTGGTACTGCATAACGTACCCATCTGTCCCATGCCGTATTTAACTCAGCGATAAAACCACGGCGGTTCAACAGGCCTGTCAATATGTCGGTACGGTTTTCAATTTCCAGATCAGAAATAAAGCGCTTCAGTCGCGATATTTCTTCCATGAGTGCAGCAGTATTCTTGCTGTCATCCTCAGCATGACGCGTATATTCTTTGCCATTGCAAACGGACGCTGCACAGTCGAAATGTGGCGTATGTTTTTTATAAATGAGTCTTTGCGTAGCTTGCATACAATTTCTTTTCATAAGCGATAAATGATGACCTGGCTAGTGGACTGTAACAGTGAAATCGAGAGTGAAGGACATGTGCCCGGCGCATCAGGGCAAGATGCAAAACACAGCGATAGCGGGGCTATCGCGAGTATTTGCAACGCAGCCATGATAGTCGCGCACATGGCAGGCACTCCGATTTTCACTGTTACAGTTCACTAGTATTGGCGAAGGGCAGATGCATTGTTAGATACAAGGCTGTGCTTTCCGCATGAATACAAGAAATTTTCAGAAAGTACGGCGCGCTCAAGGCTTGTTCAGCAGAGTCTGATCATGCCTTAGCATGGGAAGAAGTATGTTGGAGAGGGGATTTTGCAGATAGATACAAGCACTGCTTTTGTCGGTAGATACAAAATAAAAAAACGGGGATTGCCCCGTTTTTTTTGTGCGTCATCTTATGGAAAAGCGCTAATAGAAACCGCGCAGATAAAAACAGAATGCAGTCAATGACTGGCGCAGAGGATCAGTCAGCGGTATCGACGTATTCACGCACACGCCATTCGAGACCAGTGCAATCTGTGGTGTATCGGCTTCTTCCAGCAATGGCCAATTGGCGCGGATTTGTGTCTGTATTTCTTCTGCGCTGATCTTGCCCGGGAGGGGCAACCAGTAACTATAACCGCCGGGCATATCAGCGAGTTTGACGGTATTGCCCAACACCAGCCGCAGTATGGATAAATATTCACCAGTGCGTGTTTTTAATTGCTGGCGGTATTTGCGCAAGTGTGGCACATGGCTGCCCTGTGCCAGGAATTCTGCCAACACGAGTTGTGATAATTCATTGACACTGCTGGCCGATGCGCTTTTCAAATACTCTATGCGTTCACGCCAGCTACCAGCGGCCAGCCAGCCTATGCGCAAACCGGGTGCCAGGGTTTTGGAGCAAGAGTTGACGTAGATGACATTGCCTTTGAGGTCAAAGGATTTCAATGTCAGTGGCCGTGCACCATCATGCTGCAGGTCGCCATAGACATCATCTTCTATGATGGTGACGCCATGTTTTTCTGCCAGCCTCAAGAGATTGCGTTTCACGGGCAAGGGCATCAGTGCACCAGTGGGGAAATGGTAATTGGCGACCAGTAAAAAAACCTTGGGTGGATCTTCACCTTCCAGTATGGCCTGTACTTCTGCCAGAAATTCTGGTGCGTCCACGCTGCTGTTCACGGTCACCGGGGTCAGGGTGAAGGTTTCCAGCAGGCGGCTATACAGGACGCTGACGGGTGCCTGCACCAATACCTTGCTGCCAGCCTCGCTGGTTGCACGCAAGGCCAGCAGCAGTGCTTCTGTCGCGCCCTGGGTCACGATCAATTCATCTTCCTTGAGGAAGCAGCCATTCTCTGCACTGCGCTTGGCCAGCTCCGAACGCAGGCGCGGGTGACCATAGCCCTGAGCATGGCGGGTAGATAAAAAAGGATGGCGGCGTATCACGCTGCCCAGCAGGCTTTGCCAGCGCTGTTCAGGGAACAGGTCTTCTGCCGGCCCCCATTTGAGTACATTGGCAGACATGTTTTGCAAATCTGCCTGGGTATGTGCGGCAGTCGCCACGGCTTCTTGCTTCGCTGGCGGTTTAACAAAATAGCCAGCTTTGCCACGTGGTTCAACCAGACCTTTTTCTTCCAGGGTGTGCAAGGCATTAGTCACAGTGGCAAGACTGAGCTGATGCTGCTGCATGAGTTCACGTACTGAAGGCAGGCGAGCATTAGCCGCCAATTTTTTGTTCAATATCGCATCAGCCAGTTCATCTGCCAATATTTGATACTTGTTCTTTGTCACAAAAAATCCTCAATTTGCAAGAATGAATCAGGCTGCACGCTGATGTACCAAGGGGAGGGGGGCAATGGGGTCTGATGAAATCGTGCCGCAATATTGCCAGCGATACTTATAACATATCCACTACGGGCTTGCGTATCAAAAAGTGCTTCTGGCCGTGCATACTGAAGTATGTATATGCCTGTGCCGGGGTGCTGATTTCTTCTATGTCAGTGAGGATAAGGGATATACTAAGCAACAAATCCGCTTTCAAGTTCATACAAGTCCTCAGACTATTTATCCATCAACGCCAGAATTTATTAATGACTAAAGCACCAGCAGAAAAACCGGCTAAACCAGCCCTTTCTTCCCGCGCGCCGAATAAGGCCCAGCTCGCAGCGGCTGAGCAATGGTTGATGACTATTCAGGACGATGTCGCCGGGCTGATCACATCGGGCTGGGCGGCGGCCATTGTTGCCCCTGGTGATCTGGCGGTTGATTTTTACCGGCATCTGTTTGCTGCAGCGCCTGCGGTGATTGAATTATTTGCCGGTGACATGACAGAGCAACAGGGCCGCCTGACTCACACGCTGGAAGAAACCGTGGCGCTGGTACATCAGCCTGAACATCTGTTGTTGTTATTGCGTGCATCTGGCGTTCGGCATCATCATTACCAGGTACAGCAAGCTTATTTTGGTGTGATGCGCAATATCTTGATTGATACTCTGGCGACGCGCGGCGGTGCCGGGTTTACAGCTGCGCACCGTGCTGCCTGGGAAGGTTTTTTTGATAATATGGCGACCATCATGCAGCATGGCATGGCCAGCGCTGCAAAAAATTAATTGAGAGCTATTGCCGCATGATCAGCTGTCTTTATGAGGCTGCCTTGATACGTTCGCCTGCATTGTATTGCGCGTTTTTATCCGTCGCATCGATCTTGCCGTCAAAGCGTTCAAGCATGCCAAAACTGGCAGCATCTGCCCCCTTGATCAATTTTCCATAATAGAAAACCTGGCGTGAGGTTTTTGCATATCCCATCGCCAGATACTGCAATGAGGCAGCATCGTCTTTGCTGATGACATCGCCACGGTAATAGGCCTTGGTGCCATCAATAGCATAGCCTTGTTCTATTGCTTTGAAGTTGTCGTAGATTACGCCTTTGATACTGCCGTTGACGGTGTAGCCATCGACGTAATAAATTTTTGTGCGGTCCCTGGCATAGTGGGCGTCTATGGGGGAAAAGCTAAGCCCGTCACTGCCTGCAATTTCATTTTCGCAATAATAGCCGCGTAATTTATCTTTGGCAAAAAAATGATCCAGTAGCACAAAGCTGTCTATATCTTGCACCGGCACGATCTTGTCTTGCCTGAACAGGTGTGATTTATCCCTGGCGAGATAGCCATCGCTCATCATGCGAAAGCTGGCTGGGTCGGCATCCCGTATTTTTTTGATGACCGTGCGTTTGATGCTCCAGTATTCTTTGCTGTCACGCTCGGTATCGCAAAAAAATACCATGGACTTGTCCTTGGCATAGTATTTACTCAGAACCTGGAAACTGGCACTGTCGCTGGCATCATTGCCGTTAAAAATAGGCGTGCCCCGGTAATAAGAATAGCTCGCATCTTTGGCAAAATAGTCGTCTATGGGCGTGAAGTTGATGGGCTCATGCTGGCTGTCAATGACCACACCGTCGTAATGCCATTTGCCCTTCTTTTTGTAATAGGCGGATTCATTGCCGCAACCGAACAGGAAAGAGACGATGCCCATGAGGATGACCCAGGGTGGATATTTTTTGAGCTGCCTTAACATCTGCCTGAATCCGGGTTCAGTAAACTACGCAGATAATTCGTGTACCTTGCCAGACTGCTCAAGCCAATGAAGTCAAGAGTCTGGGTAAGTGTGTTTTCATTGGCAGGTGAAACCTGCAATTGCGTGTACACAGTATCAGGATCGCTCTGGCAGCAGTAGCGAAAGAACAGGTTTGGTTGCTGCCCTGCAAAGTGCTGCGCAACCCCTACCGACGCATCTATCATGACGCGGGGTTCCTGCCACTGCTGGGCCAGCACACCTATCGCCTTGATCTGGCTTCCTGAGGATTCTATGACCCAGGTCGCCTTGCCACCGCTGATAGAGGGCAGAAATCTCGCCATGCGGATTTGTTCGAGCAAGGCAGCCAGGCTGGTGTTGGCGGGAACGGCAATATTTTCTGCATGCGACACTGTGTCGTCGCCTGCGTGCACGCTGTCTCTGTCTATGCGTATGTGTAGCATGATTTGTTCTGCATGCCTGCGCGGCTCTTGTCGCGTATTTGACTTGTATCGCCAGCCATAGGCCAGGCCCAGGACAGCGAGACATATTATCCAAAATGCCAAGTCAGACATCGTTTTCTCCCTGATGCTTAAGTGTGGATTCTGTGTCGATGAAGTGTGGATTAACGATGCCTGATCCCGGCAAAAGGAATCAAAATGCTGCGGAGACGCCATCGATACGGTCGAGGCGGATGACGATGCGGCTGGCTTGCTGGTTGCGTCCTATGACGTATTTCTCATCCAGCGCAGTAACGACCATGGCGACATTGGTGCCACTGGCATGCACGGTAACACCCTTGTTTTTCTCCTTGCTTTCCAGCAGCGTGGCACGCAACGGGTCTTTTTCATTCGCAGAAACCGGATCAGCAGCGCCAGCACTGCCCGTGGCGACGACGGACGTGATGACCAGTGCCTGCAGCAGGTGGGTCAGTTTCAGACGGGTCAGTTTGATCATGATATGTCTCTTTCTTGGTTGCTTGATATGGTTTGAATTAAAGCCTGGCAAGTTTGCACCTGGCCGTTGATTAGCGATAGATACAAGCCTTGGTCTAGTGAATAGATACAAGGGAATTACAGGAGAAACACAAGGTAAGAATAATGTTTTCTTTCGTACATTTCTTGAATGAATCTGCAAGACAACATTCTCAGGGCAACTGCGCTTGCCAGATACAGTCTTTCACAGACCGGGGCAGAACTCAATATGCTTAATGTCATATAAAAAAATGACGGCCGACACTTACTTTACAAATTCAGGCTTGTGATGATGCTTGCCAGATTTGAAATTTGTATCTTCATTTTATTGCGGCAGGGTGCATTTTTCATATGTTCATGTCGCTTCGTCAGGAGAAATAGTATGAAACTGCATCAAAATTTACTTCAAAAACTGTCCAGTGCATTGGCCTTTGGCTGTTGTCTGGCCGTCACTTCAGTGACCATCATCTCGCTGTTTGTACAGACAGCAAATGCAGCTACCAGCCCGGCTCGCATAGGTTTTTCATCCAAGGCCGTGGGTTTTGAGGCCAGCAATGCACGTAATGCGGGTTCGATGGAGTATGCACTTATAGAATTTATTACCGAAACCGGCACGACAGATGCGTCGGTGGCGATTACGGTCAGCAGCAGTAATCCTGCGCTGATTACCGTCAGTAAAGTTGCTGTCGCTAATGCATTAGGTAATTATTTGCTGGCAGTGCCGGCCAGTGCACATTCAGGCAGCGCCACCATTACGGCCAGCGTGACTGTGGCGGGTGTAACTTATACCCGTTCACGGGTATTTGTCATTACGGCGGCCAGCACCAGCATCCCGCCGGTTTCCGGTTCATCGACTATCACCAGGGCGACCACGCCGACGATGAATGCAGACCAGTCTGGCTGTGCTGCCATCAACTACTATGATGTAGGCGTGGGCAAGACTTATACCGCATTGGGCCAGTTGCCCTGGAGTTTATTGAAAGGCTGTGATACGGTCAGGATTTATGCCAAGCCAAACAATCTGCCTTACCATGAAATGATCTTGATTTCAGCGGGTACCAATCTGACGCCAACGGCACCGAATAAATTCATGCGTGTGATCGGCATGCCTGATCCTGTGACTGGCGCGCGCCCCATCATTGATGGTGCGCCAGACGCCCAGGGCAAGCTGGCAACGCAACTGGAGACACTGCCAGGCCAGGCTGCCCGCACCCTGCAATATCATGACAATGCCAGTACCACGCGTGCGCTGTATAAACTGGGCCTGGTCATGGTGGGGCCGCAGGCTGGCTACAACTACAATAATGGGCCAGTGGGTTATATCGGCATCGAAAATCTCGACATACGCAACTCTGTGTATGGCAATTCCTTTTCTGATGCACAGGGCAAGAAAACAGATAGCTATGCGTCTTTCGGCACTTGCCTGTTTGTCGAAGCCGCAGCACATTTGGTGGTGAAAAATAATGTCATGCACAATTGCGGTAACGGCCTGTTCATTAATTCCAAAAATGGTACTCTGGTAGAGTTGTCGCAAGATGTGCTGATCGAAGCTAATACCTTCTACAACAACGGCAATGCACCTATTGCCAATGTGACTAACGGTTACTCGGAACACAATAGCTATACTGAAGCACGCGATATTATTTTTCAGTACAACTACTTTGGTGATGTACGCCCTGGTGCTTTTGGTGATTGTTTGAAAGACCGTTCATCTGGCCTGATTGTGCGCTATAACACTTTTGCATCAAGCTGCGGCCTGCAACTGCACTTGATGGATTCTACTGGTGGCAATGCGCTTATCTATGGTGAACCAAACTATGCATCAACCTATGTCTACGGCAATCTTTTTGATGTGACGCCAGGCAGTAATAACACCAACCTGGTCAATTATGGTGGTGACAGTGGCCTGACAGCAAACTACCGTCAGGGTACCCTGTTCTTTTACAATAATACGATGGTGGTAAGGGGGGACGCTACCCATGGTATTTATCCAGAGACACTGATGTTTAATCTGGGTATGCCCAATGCAGTTGCCGACGTCAGGAATAATCTGTTCTACGCACTGCCAGTGACACCCGGTGCGCCAGGCAAAGTGCAGGCCATGGCACTGGGTAAGGGCACCGTCAATATGACGAATAACTGGGTCTCGCCCAATGCCGCACAGTATTGGGAGGGGCATCTGACAGGTGCAGTCGTGAATGGCTGGAGCAGCAATCTGGGTGCCAATAATAATCCGGTATTGGCGAATATTGCACAGCATGATTATCGCCCGGCACTTGGTTCACCCCTGATCAATGCGGGCAATGGATTGGGTAATCTCACATCCAGCTTGCTGCCAGTGGCACAACCTGGTGCGGTGATCTTGCGCAAGCAGGATGGCATGATAGACATTGGTGCGTTTGAATTTTGATGAAGCGATGATTCAGTCATCGTCGATATTGCAGATGTAAAAAAGCCCGCTGCTTGCATGATGATTAATGCAAGCAGCGGGCTTTTAGTTTGCGCTTGGTCTATGAACAGGTCGTCACAGGATTACCGCAATATGAGCCAGGCGGCATCCATGCTTTCGTGTTTTTATATTGTATCTCCAGCCATTCACCATTGCAGCTTTGTACTGATGCGCCAGCATCGGCAGGGATTTTTCCTGTCATGGCGCTCTGCGCCGTCGGGCTGGCACGCAGGCTGACACTTGCTTTTGCATTGATGCCTGTCAGGGGTGCGTATACCCAGCCTTCTCCTTTGAAATATACTTCGCCGCCCACGCCGCTGACCTGGCGAACCCGCAGCCATTTTCCGGCAGAGCCTGTGATTTCCATTTGTGAATCACTGTCTTTGATAGTGGCTATCACCTTGTGTTCAGAACCCGGGCCGCTGCGGATATTGTTGCCTTTGGTGTCAGGGTCAATGGAAAAAACTTTGAGTTTGCATGCGGTCACTTCAGGCTCGGCATGCGCCACATTGCTGCACAGCGTGCTGCTCATGAGCAGTAAGCTGCAAAAACAGCAGGCGCTAGTTTTGGATAGAGAGAGTGGCGTATTCATAGTCACCGCAATTGAGTGTAAAGGTATTAAGTGGATGGAAAACCAGCGCGAAAAGTCTAGCATGCTTTAACCACGGCCAGACAGGAATTGCAGCAGATAAGACAGTTGAATTGAGTTCTGGCTCTTCAAAGAGTGAAACGCTAGGTAATCGCAGCTATGCCAGTGTTTTTTCCTGATGACAGCTTATACTATGCGTCATCCCCAAAAAAATAAATACCTAAGCAATGACTACCTCTACGATCCAGAAAAAAACTGTCCTGCAAGCCACTGATCTGACTTTTCAATATCCCGATCATTCATTGTTTACAAACTGGTCGTATGATATACCCGCAGGTATTACGCTGGTGCTCGGTGGTGATGGCCGGGGCAAGACCAGTTTGCTGCAATTGCTGGCAGGTGACTTGCTGGCACAGAGCGGAAAATTGCAGATTGAAGATGTATCTTTGTCTGCGCAGCCTGAGGCATACCGCAATCAGGTATTCTGGGTAGATCCGCGTACAGATGTTTATGATCAAATGCCGGTGCCTGTTTACTTCGCTACCGTCCGCAAGGCGTATCCTGGTTTTGACGAAGTCATATTGACGCAAGCCATAGAAGGTCTTGGTTTGACACCGCATATCAACAAGCAGATGTTCATGTTATCGACAGGCAGCAAGCGCAAGGTCTGGCTGGCGGCAGCTTTTGCTGCCGGTGCGACCATCAGTTTGTTGGATGATCCTTTTGCTGCACTGGACAAGTCATCGATAGAATTTATCACGGCCATGCTGAATCAGTTTGCCGGGGACGCAGCCAGGGCCTGGGTGCTGGCAATGTATGTGAGGCCGCAAGGCCTGCCCTTGTCTGGCGTGATAGATTTAGGTGACTGAGCTTGGTAACACAATTGATTGACCGAGCTGAGTAAGCGAATTCAGTGCGCTGCATTCGGATAGCTCACAATAATGCTCAGAGCTTCTGTCCCTGTTTGTTTTATACCCACTACTGCACCCTTGTACAAGTATGCGGCCATGCCCGCTTTCAGGGTGGCAGTCTTGCCATCTGAGGTCACGCTGCCTGTACCGGAAAGCACATAATAAACTTCGTCATGGGCAATAGGGTGCAAACCTATTTCTGCGCCGGGGTGCAGTATGCGTTTCCTGAATTCCATGCTGCGCGGTGCAGGTGCTGCATCACTGATGCGGTAAGCCGTGGACATACCTATCGCGCCGTGGGGCGGTGGTTCATCGCGTTTGACTTCTTCTTCATTGATAATGCTCATGACGGGGGCAGTATCCGCTGCTGCGGCCATGCATGTATTGCTGTTTGCCACCAGCACGCAGCAAAATAAGGTGAGCGCTATTCTCATTGATACCTCTGGCTATGTGTTTTGATTTCCTGCACTGGCAAATTCTGCTACCAGCAAGTCGATGAACAGGCGAGTGCGTAGCGGCAGGTAGTGGCGCGATGGATACATGACTTGTATCGGTGCGCTGATATCTGCCCACTCCGGTAAAACTTCAAGCAACTGGCCGCTTTTAAGGGCCGCTGCCATGTCCCAGCAAGAACGCCTGACCAGACCAAGACCCGCACATGCCCAGTCATGGGCCTGTTCGCCATTATCGGTCAGCCAGTTGCCGCGTACCCTGATTGTTTGTTCTTCGCCAGATGTGCTGGAATGAAAATGCCAGTCTGCGTGCATGGCTGCCGATGGCTGCATGAGTATGCAGCTGTGCTGCAACAAGTCGGCAGGTTTAATGGGTTTTCCATGCCTGGCGAGATAGGCCGGGGCAGCGCAAACGATGCGCCTGTTATCTGCCAGTGTGCGCGCAAGCAGGCGTGAGTCGGTATTGGCCCCTATCCTGATGGCGCAATCGTAACCGGATGCGACCAGATCAATGAGCTGGTCGCTGAGCGACAGTTGCACCTGCAGACCGGGATACTGGCCTGCAAATTTCGCCAGTGCCGGGCCTATGTAGTGTCGCCCCAGAGCGACTGGCGAAGACACCCGCAGCATGCCACGCGGTTCTGCCTGGCCTTGTCCCAGTTCAGCTTCTGCATTGGCAACATCCAGCAAGATGGCCTGGCAGCGCTCGAAATACATCGCCCCTTCTTCGGTCAGGCTCAGGTGACGTGAACTGCGTTGTAGCAGGCGTGTGCCCAGCGCAGCTTCCAGCCTGCTCATGCGCTTGCTGCCTACGGCTGGTGAAAAGCCGAGTTCACGGCCCGCAGCAGACAGGCTGCCACTCAGCACAGCCTGGACAAACAGCTTCATATCGGCCAGTTCTATCATGCGTAAATACCTTATCTTTTCCAAAGTGGAATAGATGCTTTGATTATTAAGTATATTTTCAATTAATTGGAATGGTAGCACAGTAGTGTTCAGGCGAATTTCGCTTTACAACTTAGTGAGCTAGCAATGAAAGGAAATATCATGCATGCCAAATTTTTAGCAGGTCTTGGTTTATTATTAAGCATTAATATTTATGTAAGCACAGCTTATGCGCAAGACGACTTGCCGGTGCCGCGTAACATCGTTGCCGACAAGTCCATCCCGGCAGTGCAGCAACAAAGTATGGCACTGGCGGCGCGGCGTTACTATGCTTTCTGGAATACCGGCGACGCGCAGTTTGCACAAGCGGCGCTGGCAGATAATTTCATGGACAGGAATTTGCCTGCGGGCCGGCCACAAGGTCCTCAGGGCGCCTTGTTTGCCTCAAAAAATTTTCGCGCAGCCGTACCTGATCTTAAGCTGGAGGTGGAAGAGATGTTGCTGGTCGGTGACCGTGTTGTAGGCCGCCTGCATTTTACTGGCCACTTCAGTGGCAGCTTCCATGGTCAGCAAGGCGATGGTCGCAAGGTCGATTTCATTGCAACCGATATTTACCGCGTCGCCGATGGCCGCATCGCAGAGAACTGGCATCTGGAAGATAACCTGGCTTTGTTGCAGCAACTTGGCATCATCAAAAATTAATAGAGGGAGTTGACAATGACAAACAAGATCAATCTGCCTGATGGGCAGTTCTGGCCAGATGGCATACGCATGGTGGTCTCTGTTTCCATGCAGTTTGAAGCTGGTGCGCAATCAGAGCACGAGAATGGTTCACCTTTTCCTGCCATGGCAGACACCAGTCTGCCTGATTTGCCAGCCCGCACCTGGTTTGAATATGGCGCACGTGAAGGCATACCGCGCATGCTGGATCTGTGGGACAAATTCAAGATACCCGTGACTTCGCATATGGTTGGGCAGGCGGTATTGCAAAGACCGGAGCTTGCCAGAGAAATCGTGCAACGTGGCCATGAAGCGGCCGCGCATGGCCATAGCTGGACGCCGCACTGGACCATGACTGAGGCAGAAGAGCGCGCATCGTACATCGCCAATATCGCAGCGATAGAAAAAGCAACAGGCACGCGGCCTGTCGGTTTTAATGCCTTCTGGTTACGTGGCACTCCGCGCACACTGGGGATATTGCAGTCACTGGGTTTCACTTATCACATCGATGATCTCAGTGCTGATGAACCGATGACGACCATCGTCAATGACCAGGCCTTTGCGATTGTGCCTTACACCTTGCGCAATAACGACATTGCCCGCTTCGGGGCTGAGGGGCCATTGACAGCACAAGCCTTTGGCCAGGAGTTGCGTGATGAATTTGATCAGTTGTATATGGAGTCAGGATACAGGCGGCGCATGATGTCGCTTTCCCTGCATGACCGCATAGGCGGCACCCCGG
Source organism: Undibacterium sp. TC4M20W (assembly GCF_049340245.1). Classification (NCBI taxonomy): domain Bacteria; kingdom Pseudomonadati; phylum Pseudomonadota; class Betaproteobacteria; order Burkholderiales; family Oxalobacteraceae; genus Undibacterium; species Undibacterium sp. TC4M20W. Next base: position 311,764 of record NZ_JBMPPI010000001.1, on the reverse strand, counting down.
GTCGTGTAAAAATCCTGGGAGAATTCTTGCAATATGCGCTGCAACATCCCGGTGTAGTTTTCATGCGCAAGGACAAAATAGCTGAACTGGCATTGAATCTGCCGGATGTACCAGTGAAGTAATTAAGGACTAAGCTGGGAATGGGGGATGCTGTGTGTGAAAGCATCACCCAGTCAAAAGCTGTTGAATGCCAGAGTCAATCTTTGGTTTATACACCGCCAAAAAAGCGTACCCATTTCGACACTTCATCATCAGGGCCTACACTGCGCTCAGTGCAGATGTTTCTCCGGCCTGCGCCATTGTCTTTTAACTCGCCGGTATCGGTGATGTAATACGCAGTGCGATACCACTCTTCTTCATTCTTGAAGTTGGGTTTGTGGATGATCATGGTTTGTATCATGGTCGGCATGACTTTGCCTTCCTTGGTTTTACAATTCCATTTGACGGCTGCACCGGTGTCATCCCCTTTGATGCCAACCACCTGATTGCCATTGAATTGCTGCCAGCGTATCTGGTAAGTCACATAGGGCAGCTTGCTGGCAACCGCCTTGAATTCGGGGTTATCTTTATTCGCGGGCACGGTATCGACGACAACCAGCAAGATCTCAACATTGCGTTTGAAGGGCATCGTGCGTCGGTTTGGGTATTCCTTTACCCAGTAAGAGACAAAATACTTGCCTGCCCTGGCTTCATAGACTTTGCGTAATTTTTTATCCGTGAACAATGCGTCGCGTGATTCCAGCACCAGTTTGTAACCTAGCTGTTCGCCGCGGATATTGATGGCAGCGTAGGCAAATTCACGGTATTTCTTGTCAGTTGCCATGCGGCTGTATATGGGGCTGTCAGCACGCTGGGTGATGACATCGGCTTTCTGGTCTATGCTTGGCAGGTCAGTCCAGATTTGTGCTTGCGCTGCCGCACTGAGACCGCAAAGGGCAAGGCTGATTAACTTGTGTGAAGTTTTCATTCTGTCGCTATAAAAAACTATTCGTTGTCATGGCCTGTCGTCAACGAGAAATGTTGTCACCGTAATGAAGCCCTTGTTTTACAAGGGTAGTACTTGCGCCATATTTTGCGTGTAGATTACCCGCACTGGCTGACCTATGTAATAGGAATCGCGCCCCTGTTGTTCCTGGGTGACAGTGATGAGGCTGCCGTTACTGCGCAGGCGCACTACAATTTCCAGTCCTGGCACGTTAACCATGGAGTTTTGTTCAGCAACAGCATTGCCAACCACACCACCGACGACGCCGCCTAATACTGTGCTGACTTTCTTGCCGTTGCCTTTGCCAATCTGATTGCCCAGCGCTGCACCGGTGACCGCGCCGACCACTGCACCAGTCGCACCTGTCCGGCCTTGCTTTTGCAGTGTCGTTCTGCGCATGTCCTGGATATCACCTACTTCAGCATTCTGCTGATCCTGAAATCCACCAGCCCTGACATTACGCGGTTCATTTTGTGCTGGTGATGTTGTACAGGCAGATGCAACGAAAATAAACATTGCCAGTGGGATATATTTTTTCATTTTATATAGCAGCCTCATGCGGGTTTCACGGAAATTTGATTGTGTTTTTCCGACCTATTATAAATATCAAACTATAAATAATTGCCGCTTTATATTGTAAGTTTGTATTTCAAATTCAAACTTAATGAAATTTTTGACAATGTTTTTATTGTAATATTATCCAGCATTCTGAATAGTGGCCGCATGCGCTATTTGCTTGTTGCATGCCGAAAATAAATTCCGGGCTGGGGCTGGCTTCATTTTCTTGATAAGCAAATTCGAAATGCTTCCTTGTTATTTAAAGACAGTATTTTTATGATCAATTTCCTCATCCGAACGCATTATTAAAATAAAAGGACATCTTGATGAAGCTGGAAACCATAGCAGTACATGGTGGTTACACACCTGATCCGACTACGCGCGCGGTTGCCGTGCCTATTTATCAGACCGTCGCCTATGCCTTTGACAATACCCAGCATGGTGCGGACCTGTTTGATCTCAAAGTGCAGGGCAATATTTATTCACGCATCATGAATCCCACCAATGATGTGCTGGAAAAGCGCGTGGCTGAGCTCGAAGGCGGTATTGCTGGCCTGGCCCTGGCATCTGGCCAGGCTGCAATTACCTATGCGATACAAACCATTGCCGAGGCAGGTGACAATATCGTCTCTGCCTCTACCCTGTATGGCGGTACCTATAATCTGTTTGCCCATACCCTGCCGCAATTCGGCATAGAAACCCGCTTCGCTGATTACCGTGACCCTGAGTCCTTTGCCAAACTGATTGATGGCAAAACCAAGGCTGTGTTTGTGGAATCTATCGGCAATCCACTAGGCAATATCACTGATATTGAAGCCATCGCCAAAGTCGCCCATCAACATGGCGTTCCATTAATTGTGGATAACACCGTGCCTTCCCCTTATCTGTTGCGCCCAATAGAATTTGGTGCCGATATTGTCGTGCATTCGCTGACTAAATACCTCGGCGGGCATGGCAATTCCATAGGTGGCATCATCGTTGATTCTGGCAAATTCCCCTGGGCTGAGCATAAAGAAAGATTCAAACGCCTCAATGAGCCTGACGTGTCTTATCACGGTGTGGTGTATACCGAAGCGCTGGGGCCTGCAGCGTATATAGGCCGCGCCCGCGTCGTACCTTTGCGTAATACTGGTGCTGCGCTGTCGCCCTTCAATGCCTTCCTGATCTTGCAAGGCATAGAAACCCTGGCCTTGCGCCTGGACAGGATTACCGACAACACCATCAAGATTGCCCATTACCTGGACAAGCATGCGAGGGTGAAGTGGGTCAATTATGCCGGCCTGCCTGAACACAAGGACCATGCGCTGGCGCAGAAATATCTGGGCGGCAAGCCTTCCGGAATCCTGACTTTTGGTCTCGAAGGCGGGCGTGACGCCGGTGGCCGCTTCCAGGATGCCCTGCAATTATTCACCCGTCTGGTGAATATAGGCGATGCCAAGTCGCTAGCCTGCCATCCGGCCAGCACTACACATCGTCAATTGAACCCTGAAGAGCTGGCAAAAGCCGGTGTCACTGAAGACACCGTGCGTCTGTCAATAGGCATAGAACACATTGATGACCTGATTGCTGATCTGGAGCAGGCATTGGCTGCAACCTAGTCGACAGCCTTTCAGCCTAGCTTGCCTCAATGACGCTGGCGGCACTTGATGAAGTGGTACCAGCCAGCGGCAGTTCAAAAAAGAACTGGCTGCCTACATCCACCGTGGAGGTGAAGCCTATGCTTCCTTCCATTTTTTCTATGATGGTTTTGCAGATATTCAAACCCAGGCCAGTGCCACCTTTTTTTCGGGTGTTGGAACCATCGACCTGACTGAATTTCTGGAATATCTTGCTATGGAAATTGGGCGGTATGCCGCAGCCATGATCAGTAACAATCACCTTCACTCTTTGTCTGGCCAAATTCATTTCCACTGTCACTTCTACTTCGCCCCCTTTGTGCGAGAACTTGATTGCGTTTGACAAGAGATTGGCAAGTACCTGGCCAACGCGATGGCGGTCAACGTTGACCATCATCTCGGCATACGCTTCGTGCCAGTTGATGCTGACACCATATTGATCCGCATAGGATTTGTTGGCACTGATGGCATCCTGGATCATGGGACCAATCTGGCTGAGCTGGAAATTGAATTCCATCTTGCCGGAGGCGATTTTTTCCAGGTCGAGAATATCATTGATCAAGTGCAGCAGGCGGTCACCATTGCGCATGGCAACCGTGATCAGTTCCTGGGCTTTCTCCGGTACTTGCCCGGCAACACCAGCAGCCACCAGGCGCAGCGAACCATTGATGGATGTCAATGGTGTACGCAGTTCGTGGCTGACCATGGAGACGAATTCATTCATCATCATCTCTACCCGCTTGCGGTCAGCAATATCAAAGCTCATCGCATAAAACCCCGTGACTTGACCGGCATCGTCATAGGCTGGTACATACACAGACTGATAATAGTAGGTACGTTTATTTAATTTACCCTCGCCTTCAAAGCTGACACGTTCACCCGCCAATACTGCCTGCACATGAGGTGCATGGGCCTTGTAAAATTCATCGCCAACAGCTTCACGCAAAGTGCGCCCCAACAGATGCTCGGGCTTGATGCCAAATTCTGTCGTGACGAAAGCATTCACGAATAGATAGCGTTCTTGCCTGTCCATGAAAGTGATAATGCAGGGCAGGTTATCTGTAATGGCTTGCAAACGGTTTTGTACAACGCGCTGCTCTTGCAAGGCATTTTCCAGCTGGCTGGCTTTCAGTTCAATTTCTCGCGTGCGTTCAACCACGGTTGCTTCAAGGTCTTGATTGCTGCGTTCGATCTTGGTCAGGTACTGCTCTTCTTTTTCCAGCATTCCCGCTATCGTGGTCGATAATAGCTGGGCTTCATGAAAGCCGTGAACCACAACCGGGAAGACAGGTTGCGCTGCCTGTGAGTCGCGGTTTTGGGTACGCTGCTCCATGAAGCTACTGAGTTTGGTGAGCGAAGACGACATGCGTCTTGCCATCAGTGATGCCAGCAGTGCCAGCACGACGCACAGTATGGCGCCAGAAATCAGGATTTCACGCTGCAGGTTATACAAACCAGCCATGGCAACATCTTTGGGCTGGCGTACCAGTATGCTCCATTGCAAGGCAGGATAATTGCGTGCCTGTCCACTCATGGTATAGGCAGTCAGATATTTCTGCGGGCCGTCCCATACTTCTTCCGTCACGCCACTCTTGCCAGAACGCGACAGCTTCAGGCTGTTCGGGGATATTTTGCTTTCTTCCATCTTCAGAGGACCGAGCAAGACGGTACCGTCTTCCCTCGCCACCATGATTTCTGCCGCATATTGTTTGTCAGCGGGTGCCAGTATGTTTTGCACCAGATTGCGCGTCCAGTTCCAGCTCAGGTGCACGCCCAGCACGCCGCGCAGCTTGCCTTCAGAATTGTAGACGGGGATAGATACATCGACAAAGCGCCAGGGGTCTATGCTGTAAGGCAGCAGCTTCTGCAACAACAGGGCAGGGTGGTAATCACCCGCATACAAGGCCTTCTTGCCTTCAATAAACCAGGGCCGCTTGCTGACATCTTGCCCTTCCAGCATACCCTTGGTAGATGCCAGCACTTTACCGTCGGGGTCGGCCAAACCTATCCAGGCATAGTCAGAGAAGTTGTGTTGCAAGTGATCAAGGATACGGCGTACATCGGCAGGCTCTTTACCGTCTTTGACTTCATTCAGTTGCGATAGCAGTTGCACATCGCTGACTGATTTTTGCATGACCTGGTCTAGGGAATCGCGCATTTGCCAGGCAACTTGCTGCAGTCTTTGCTCTGCTTCTTTCTGTGCATAGTTTTTAGCGAAGTGGTCAACCAGCAGCAAGGCCGACAGGACGGTACACAATACTACCGCACTGACGCCCAGCGTCAGCAGTGTCGTTAGCCTGGGATACGAGGTAGATTTAGCTGTAGCCATAGTAGCGATAAAGTAGTGGGATTCTAATATCATACGCCTAACAGACTGCAATACCATATTTGCGCAATGCAGCAAATGTCGGCTTTGTGGCAATAGCTACAGCATATTTGAATTTCGGATAATTAACTTCATTTTTATTCGTTTTCTGTCTTAGGTATTTTCTGTACATTCAATCTCTGTGATGAAAAACATGAATACAGAGAACGTGTATGACAGCTTCCCCCACAATCGAGACTATAACTGAATCACCTGTGCTGGCTGCGGCCCGCCAGCGCGCCAAAGATGCCGGCCTGCCATTTGCTGGCAGCGTGTCCCCGACAGATGCCTGGGAGTTGCAGCAGCAAGGCCTGGCCGTGATTGTTGATGTACGTAGCAATGAAGAACGCAAGTTCGTCGGTCATTTGCCAGACAGCCTGCATGTAGCCTGGGCGACAGGTACAGCACTGACACGTAACCCGCGCTTTGTCAAAGAGCTCGAAGGCAAGCTTAAGGAAAAGCAGGCCGTGGTCTTGCTGCTTTGTCGCAGTGGTAAACGCTCGGCATTGGCAGCAGAAGCCGCCAGCAAGGCCGGTTTGTCGAATGTCTTCAATATAGAACAGGGTTTCGAAGGCGATCTGGATGAGGCGCAGCAGCGCGGGCATCACGGGGGCTGGCGCTTCCACAAACTCCCCTGGGTGCAGGATTGAATCAATTCAAAAATCAGTAATAGAGAAGGCAGCTCATCATGGGACAAGTATTGCAACAGACTAAAGAGATACGCGCCTCGCTGTTCGGCATAGAGCAGGTTGTCAGCGAGCTGGCAGTAGTGCGCCATGCCTGGCGGCGTCGCCAGCAAAGATCAGCCGAACCTGGCGGGCGTGAATTGCCATCGCGTGATGCACTGGCAAAAATCCTCAATGACTTGCGTGGTGCCTTGTTCCCCATGCGCTTGGGGCCGCCTGAATTGCGGCAAGAGAGTGAAGACTTTTATGTAGGCCATACACTCGATACTGTCCTGCATTCTCTGCTGGGTCAGGTCAGGCTGGAACTCAGCTATGCCTCGCGCTACCACGAAGAAGAAGGTCTGCATATCGATGACCGGGCCCTGACGATAGTACGTGAATTTTCCCGCGCTTTGCCTGGCATACGCTCATTACTGGACAGCGATGTCATCTCAGCCTATCAGGGTGACCCGGCAGCCCGCACGGTCGATGAAGTCTTGTTGTGCTACCCCGGCATACTGGCGATGATACATCACCGTATTGCCCATCAACTGTACCAGCTCGGTGTGCCACTGCTGGCGCGTATTGTTGCCGAGATTGCCCATGGACAGACCGGCATAGACATCCACCCCGGTGCCAGCATAGGGGCAGGCTTTTTTATTGATCATGGTACTGGCGTGGTGATAGGAGAGACTGCCGTTATCGGCCAGCGTGTGCGTATCTATCAGGCCGTTACGCTGGGGGCAAAACGCTTCCCCAGCGATGATGATGGCAAGCTGCAAAAAGGTTTGCCACGCCATCCCATCGTTGAAGATGATGTGGTGATCTATGCCGGTGCCACAGTACTGGGCCGCGTCACCATAGGCCGTGGTGCCATCGTCGGCGGCAATGTCTGGGTCACCAGCGATGTGGCAGCAGGCAGCCATGTAAGCCAGGCCAGCTTGAGGCACGAACAGCAAAATCCCGTTTCTTTGGTTTGAATAAGTGAGCTTCAAATAAACAGCCGTGAACTACATAACACGGCTGCTTATCCCCGCACGCCTGTTCATGTTTATTTTTCGATACACTGACTTTCATGGAGTAGAGTAATGACAGATGTAAGTAATGAAGTAACTGCAGGTAATTTCGCCCTCAGCGACAATGCCGCCAGACAGTTAGCAAATGCGACCAAGACCGTTCCACAGTTATCCACCATCTCGCCACGCTGGCTGGTGCATCTGCTGCAATGGTTGCCGGTAGAGGCAGGTATCTACCGGCTCAACAAAGTAAAAAATCCCAAGGATGTGCGGGTAGCTTGTTCACAGCGCGATGAATCTGAATTGCCGCAAACCTTTGTCGATTATGACGAACAGCCGCGTGAGTATTTCCTCAATGCGGTAGCGACCGTGCTGGATGTACATACGCGCATTTCTGATCTGTACAGCAGCCCGCATGACCAGATCAAGGAGCAATTGCGTCTGACAGTAGAAACCATCAAGGAAAGGCAGGAAAGCGAACTCATCAATAATCCTGATTATGGTCTGCTGGCAAATGTGCATGATGATCAACGCATCTCCACACTGACAGGTGCGCCTACACCGGATGATCTTGACGACTTGCTGACCAAGGTCTGGAAAGAGCCTGGCTTCTTCCTCGCACACCCATTGGCGATTGCTGCTTTTGGTCGTGAATGCACACGCCGTGGTGTGCCACCTCCGACAGTCAGCCTGTTTGGTTCGCAATTCCTGACCTGGCGCGGCGTGCCATTGGTACCGTCTGATAAATTGCCTATCGAAGACGGCAAGACAAAAATTATCCTGTTGCGTGTTGGTGAAAAACGCCAGGGTGTGGTTGGCTTGTTTCAGCCTGGCCTGGCGGGTGAACAAAGTCCTGGTTTGTCTGTGCGCTTCATGGGCATCAACCGCAATGCGATTGCCTCTTACCTCATTTCCCTGTACTGCTCGCTGGCAGTATTGACAGATGATGCAGTGGCTGTTCTCGATGACGTAGAGATAGGTAAATACCATGACTATCCTGACACCTACAAATAATACTGGCGCGGCAAACTCAGGTTTGCCGGATGAAGCCGCACTGAACCGCATGGCATCAGAATTTTTTGCGCTGGTGCCAGGTGCGGCGCAAGCGGCTGCGCAATTCTTGCCGGGCTTTAGCCAGGGCAATACACCTGAAGCACCACCGTCGGCGCGTACGCCAGTCCACGATAGCACCTCGGTACAAAGCCAGCCTTCTGTCTCTGCCAGTGGCGTACCACAAAATGCTGGTAGCAGCCTAGCACCATCGCGCCCGCAAGCGGGTGGTGCCAGTTCCAGCACGCCCTATTATTTTGTCGGGCAAGAGCATGGCTATCCAGTTGCTGACAATAATCTTGATAGCCTGGCGGCGCAAGGAACAGGTGCGGGCACAGGCAAGCAATCCGGCGCGAGTGCTTTCAACGTGCCGGGGCAAGAGCAATTGCAACGCATACTGGGTGAACTGTATTCAACAACGCCAGCTACGTCGGCCACGTCTGTGCCCGCACCGCAATCTGGTGGCAATGCTACACAGCCAGCGTATTATTTCCAGCAAGGCGAGCAAGACTATTGGGATCAGGCACCAAGGGCAGCTAATCCATCCTTGGCCGCACCCTTTGACATCAATGCCGTGCGCAGGGATTTCCCTATCCTGGCTGAGCGTGTCAATGGCAAGCAACTGGTGTGGTTTGATAATGCCGCCACCACGCACAAGCCAAAGTCGGTGATAGACCGTATCAGTTATTTCTATGAGCATGAGAATTCAAATATACATAGAGCGGCGCATGAACTGGCTGCACGTGCCAGCGATGCTTATGAGTCTGCACGTAAGAAGGTAGCCAAATTTCTTGGTGCTGCCAGCGAACAGGAAATCATCTTCGTGCGTGGCGCGACTGAAGGTATCAATCTGATCGCGCAAACCTTTGGCAAGAAGTTCATAGGCGCGGGTGATGAGATCATCGTCTCTGAGCTTGAACATCATGCCAATATCGTGCCCTGGCAACAACTGGCGGCTGAGAAGGGTGCAGTCATACGCGTCATTCCCGTGGATGACAGTGGCCAGGTCTTGCTTGACGAGTACCGCAAGCTCCTGAACAGCAAGACCCGTCTGGTGGCGGTAACGCAAGTGTCAAATGCCCTGGGTACTATCGCCCCGGTGCATGAGATTACTGCCCTGGCCCATGCTGCCGGTGCCCGCGTACTGATCGATGGGGCGCAAGCCGTGTCACATCTGCGCGTGAACGTGCAGGCGCTGGATGCTGACTTTTATGTCTTCTCCGGTCACAAGATATTTGGCCCGACTGGCATAGGCGTGGTGTATGGCAAGAAGGCCTTGCTGGAACAACTGCCACCCTGGCAGGGCGGTGGCAATATGATTGCAGATGTGACTTTCGAGCACACCCGTTATCAGCCAGCACCGGCACGCTTTGAAGCTGGTACTGGCAATATCGCCGATGCCGTCGGCCTGGGAGCCGCGCTTGATTATGTCGAGCGCATAGGCCTGGAAAATATCGCCCTGTATGAACATGCCTTGCTGGAATATGCAACGCATGGGCTGAAGAGCATACCTGGTGTACGCCTGGTCGGTACCGCGCATCAAAAAGCCAGTGTCGCTTCTTTTGTGCTGGCAGGATATGAAACGGCAGAAGTTGGCAAGGCACTCAATGAAGAGGGAATCGCAGTACGTTCCGGCCATCATTGCGCCCAACCCATCTTGCGTCGCTTTGGTCTGGAAGCAACGGTACGGCCTTCGTTTGCTTTCTACAATACTTGTGAAGAGATAGATCGCCTGCTGGCTGTGGTACGCAGGCTGGCGAATAATCGGAAGTGAATTTACAGGGGGGTAAATTGATTTAATGCATCATCTGCCCGTTAGAAATAACGGGCAGTTTTTTTACTTCTTTATTATTTCTGTACCGCTTTCAACACAAATTCACTGGTGTCACGCAATACTGCTTTGGCATTCGCCGGTTTGTCCATCATGCGGGACAACAGCAGGCCACCTATCAGCGAAGACAAGACGCCATGCGCGGTAGCCGCGTCATCCTTAGCACCTGAACGCTGCAATTGCTTGCTGATGATGGCTAACAGCTGATCAACCCCTTGCGCCATCACTTCCTTGCTTGCCGCCTCGCCACGCGCTGCTTCTGCCCCCAGTGCCGCAATCGCACAACCATGGCCGGGATGCTCACTATGTGCCCGGCTCAGGTAGCTATGCACCAGGCTGGCGATGGCTTCTTCGTCGCTGACCAGTTCTGTCTTGCGCAGCAGTTCTGTACGTGTGCTTTCGAGCGCGGTACTGCAGGCTTCGGCAATCAGGGCTTCCTTGGATTCAAAGTGCTTGTAAAAACCGCCATGCGTGAGCCCGGCTTCTTTCATCAGGTCTGCCACACCTATGCCATTGATGCCATGTTCACGATACAGGCGGGCAGCGGTTTCTACTATGCGCTCGCGGGTTTGCGCAGCTTGTTCGCGGGTAGTTCTCATTTGCTCTATTCCTAAAAAATCTGCCAACCAGAGTTTTCATTTTAATACTGGTTTTAATCAGGTTTGACATGAATCTCTATTTTAGATGATAATCAACATCCATTGGATTATATTCGTCATCTAATTTTGAGGCCAGCATGAATACACCAGTCAAAGAAGCAAATAATGCAACAAATAAGCCCATCATCGACATGATCTTGCAGGCATTCACCCGGCCGCAAAGGCAGGCAGAAACTGAAGATGATAAAAAGGCACTGGCGCAAGCGCGCCTCGTCAGCATTCCCTATGCCGGGCTGGAATTGCGCGCCTGGACCTGGGGACAGGGGCCGCAAGTCTTGCTGCTGCATGGCTGGGAAAGCCGGGCCAGCCACATGGCAGGCTTTGTCGTCCCTTTGCTGCGGGCAGGTTTTAGTGTGACGGCGCTGGATGCACCCGCGCACGGTGCATCGCAAGGCGAAACGACCAATGTACTCGACTATGGCAAGGCCGTCGTCGCGGTAGCAAAACATCTGGGGCCGCTGACTGCCACGATCGCCCATTCAGTAGGCTCCGCCGCCAGTCTGTATGCATTTGCGCAAGGCGTACAGGTCAAGGCCAGTGTGCATCTGTGCGGCCCGGCCTCGCTGACGCGAGTATTCCAGCATGCGGCCAGGGCAGGTGGTCTGGATGAAACAGCCAGGCAGCAACTGGAAGACATGCTGGCAAGCAGCATAGGCGTACCACTGTCAGCCATGGATTTGTCCCAATTGCAGCAAGGCATGCGTCACCCCGCCCTGATCCTGCATGACCCGGAAGATAAAGAAATGCCCTACACCGAAAGCCAGGCCCTGGCTGCTGCCTGGCCGCAAGCCAGTCTGGTGCCAAGTGCAGGAACCGGACACAGACGCATCTTGCGCACGCCAGAGATACATGCGGCAGCAGTCAGCTTCATCATTAATAAACTTGCCGCCGATATTGTTGAACGAGTGGTAGAAGCCGGAGAAACATCATGAAAAATATCAGCCCCTGGCCGACCTTTGCCCTTGCCAGCGTTGCCGTATTTCTGGTGTCGCTTGATGCCACCATAGGCTTCGCAGTTTTCCCTGCCTTGCGCCATGCCTTTCCCGATGTCCGGCCTAGTGAGCTGTCCTGGGTACTGAACGCCTATACCATCGTCTATGCGGCATTACTGGTACCCGCCGGTCGCCTGGCAGATTTATTGGGACGCAAGCGCTTGTTCATACTTGGTGTAGGCGTGTTCACCCTGGCATCCGGTTTGTGCGGCGTGGCTGGCAGTACAGGCATGCTGATCTTCTTCCGTGTCTTGCAAGCTGTTGGTGCGGCCCTGCTGACGCCAACTTCGCTGGCGTTGGTGTTGCAGGCTTTTCCTATCGAGAAACGTGCCATTGCCGTCAGCCTGTGGGGAGCGGTTGCTGCGCTGGCCGCTGCAGTCGGGCCTAGTGTGGGTGCGCTCATCATAGAGAGCATTAACTGGCAATGGGCATTTTTGATCAATGTACCTATAGGCATCATCGCCATGATCAGGGCGGCGCTAAGCCTGTCAGAATCGCGTAACCTGGAAACCGGCCATCGCTTTGACTGGCCAGGTGTGTTTTTGCTCATTGCAGGCAGTGGCTTGCTGATACTGGGCATAGTCCAGTCTGACAGCTGGGGCTGGCTGGCGCCATCTACTCTCGCCACCATTAGCGCTGGCGTAGCTATACTTCTTGTCTTTATTTTCTGGGCCAAGGGCAAGCCACATGCGGCAGTCGATTTGAGTTTGTTCGAGGACAGGAATTACCGCTTTGTGAATGCCGCCACTCTGGTATTTGGTGCAGCTTTTACCGCCATGTTCCTGAGTTTCTTTTTATTTATGACAGCAATCTGGCATTACGGTCTGACCAAGGCTGGTTTTGGTATCACGCCTGGCCCTTTGATGGTCATGCCGGTGGCAATTATTTCTGGCCGCTATGTTGCACGCTTTGGGCACAAACCCTTGCTGGTCGCCGGTGGATTGATCTATGCCCTGAGCGGCTTGTGGTTTTATCTGAATACCAGTCTGACCGCCGATTATCTGACTGTCTGGCTGCCCGGCATGCTGCTCAGTGGCATAGGTGTAGGCCTGGTGTTGCCATCGCTGTCAGGCGCAGCTGTGGCACGCCTGCCTGCCAAGCGCTTTGGTGTGGGTAGTGCAGTGAATCAGGCGGTACGCCAGTTTGGTTCTGCCCTCGGTGTGGCTTTTACGGTGACCATACTGGGTGGACAAGTACAAAATCTGCAGCAATTCCGCTATGTTTATCTTTTCCTGATTGCGGGTGGCGTACTGACTGCCTTATTAAGTATGTTCATCAGGACGCAAGCCGTGCAGAAACCTCAGGTACAAACCGATGCAACAGCAACAGCCTGATCCAGATCGCCAGGCTCATGCGTCGGGATAAATCAACAAATCCCGTGCATGGGCAAGCGCATCATCGAGCCTGTCATTGCCCCAGTACATCTGCTCGCCGACAAAAAAAGTCGGCGCACCAAAGATGCCCTTGCTCATGGCCAGTTCGGTTTGCTTGCGTAACTTCAATTTGTTTTCATCGCTCAGGGCTTGCGCGATGATTTCAGTTGCGGGCAAGCCCATGTCGTTCAGCACAGCAGCGACCACTTCTTTGTTATCGATATCCCGGTCATGCGCAAAATTCATTTGCATGATGCGGCGACAATAATCTGCCATCCAGTTTTGCTCCGCACCCAGTACCGCTACCCTTAGAGGCAAGATTGCCGGGCGCGGGAAATTGCCGGGCTTTTTCCAGGGCAGGCCATACTTGCGGCATTGTCTCTCCATATCCAACCAGACATAATCGCCTTTGGCTTTCTGCAATACAAAGGGCGATGTCTGCCATCCCAGAGCCTGGAATATGGGGCCAAGCAGGAACGGTTGCCAGCGCACCCTGACACCCGCCCTGGCCGCATCCTGCTCTATGCGCATGACGCTGAGGTAACTGTAATTGCTGCCAAACTCAAACCAGAAGTCAATGACAGGCATGGTCGTAATGGGCGTATCCATCATGATCTCCTTTTCAAAATACCACCAGGCAGCGCAGCTCTATGCTTTCTCTTGGTGGTGCATCATCAGGAGCATGTGGGTGATCAAATGCAGCATGCGGTGTAAAGCGTGAGACGCCGCTGAACTGGCTGTCATATTGCTTGAAGATCAGTGCTTCATGCGGCTGCATTTCAGCGAAGTAAGACCAACGATGTCTTGGTGAAAATCTGGACAGATAAATTTCACCAGTGCGGTTAGGGTACTTGACATCGCAAGCCAACAGATGCGATTGCCGGACAGTGCGTGCATCACAAATTGCCAGCGGCGTATCAAGCACGGTGTTGTGGGTAGGTCGCCAGATGTTGATGATGCAATAGCGCCGTATCTGCGCCATCACTTCCAGATCCCGGATCACCAGGCCAAGGCGCTTTTGCCCAGATTGTTCAGTGTAGTCATTATGTATGCGCCCATTGGCGGCCGCCAGACCATTCTCTGCCCGCTTGCCAAATGACAGCGTGACTTGCCTGGTTTCGCGTCGCCTGACGAGGTGGTCAAAGACATAGGCTTGTTTACCGCCAGTAACTGCCAGCGCGAGTTCACGCGCTTCCTGATAATAGTCAGATCTGACTTCTTCATGGTCCATGAAGTTTTTGACGGAAGTGGGCGCATCCCATAATTCAAAACCCTCACGTTCAAGCTGCGGTTCCTGTTCGGCCTGCCGCGCATCATGTATCGCCACCTCACGCAAATCGTAAGTGGCGTTTTCCCAAGGGATGCCGGCCGGTGGCTCAAAGGTATAACTGACAGGTCGCTGACCATCAGGCAAAACATAGCTCATCGGCGCCAGCACATAACTGCTGCCAGGCATTGATACCGGTAGTGAGAATTCCCTTTGATGTTCAGTAAAGACATCCATATTGCCTCCGTCCATATTGCGACGAAGCCGGGCTTCCGGATGGTAAGTTCAGGGCTGTCGTCTATGGATATTTAAACGGATGCGAGGCTGATATTCAAACGAGATTTTTGCGTGATTCGCATGCTTGGTGTGCATGTCAAACGCAGGAACGATAAATGGATTCAACTGGCATCAATAATTGCTCCTGCTGATCAACATGCGGGAGCTGCTGCAACACAAACGGCGTGACATCGATGATTTCCAGTATTTCTTTTTTCCCATAGCGTGCCAGCATTTCTCCGCGCAAACCTAATTGCAGCGCGCGCCGTGGCAGGCAGTTGCCCGCAGGGTCGTGATCAGGGTCCCACTGCAAACGCACGTCTGAGGTTTCTATCGCCTGCTTCCATACTTCTTGTGTGGCAAATTCTGAGGCGGCAAAAGAGGATGGAATAGCCTGCGATAAAATTTCATCAAAAAAGCTGCGCTTGATGCGTATTGCCAATACGCGTTCCTGACCAGGTTTTTGCGCCCAGCCAGAGCGGAACATCATCCATAAAAAATTGGGCTTGATCCAACTCATGCGTGTATAGCTGTATGCACCGCCAAAGTATTGGTGCTCAATTGCAAAATCGGCGATGGCATCAGAATATGCCTGATAGACGATAATAGTATCCTCGTCAAATTGCGCCATGATGTGCTTGCCATTCTCTGGCCATTGTTTTACTTGGTTTCTATAAGCTTCAAATTTCATTTTTCAATATTTTTGTTCAGACAGTAGTCTGCTCCTGACTTCCATCAAGGCAAAACCCAGCAAATTCAAGCCTTGCCAAAGTTGCGGCTTATTACTGTCAGCATGATCTTGTGCCAGACCCGTACCCCAGATTCTATCCAGCGGGCTGGCTTCGACGATGATCTTGTCTGCGGTACTTAACAGATACTGCTTCAGTTTTGGGTTTTGTGAAAATTTCGCATAATTGCCTTCGACTACTATCTGGAAGCGGTGTTGTACCCATGTTGCTTCATCATAATTTTTCACCTTCCTGCCCAGGCGTTTCACCATATCCGGGTCGCTGGTAGCCAGTATTTCTTTGAACACGACCTCGTCACCGAACAGCCTGGCCTTGCCAGCCATCATATAATGTTCAGCCGTAGGGTAAGTGATGCCATCGATCTTGAACGGCGCAACAAACCATTGACTGAAGCAGGCTTTATCCGCTTGCAAACCGCGCTGTTTATGACCCCAGAAATGCAGATAGTTGAACTGCTTGCCCTCGTCTATCTGCTTTAATAATTCTTCTCGTGTATTCATGTCTTTCCTGTACGGTCTGAATTGCTATCCACAGGCCAGGCCAGTACCCAGGCATGCTGTTCTGTGGTTTGTGGTGTCTCTGGCCAAAAGTTTTTCTTTTCCATCTGCTGCCATAATTGCGCCAGTTCCTGCAAACCTGCCTTACTGTTCTGATGTTGCTCTGCCAGATAGCAGCCGATGACCGTGCCAGTCCGGCCTATGCCGCCAAAGCAATGCACATACACGGTATGCTGCTTTACCAGTGCTTCGTGCAGTGTTTGCAGAATTTCCTGCATCTGCCCTCGCGACGATGGTGTATGTCGGTCTGGTATGGCAAAGCGGCGGTGCTGGGCCTGCATGCCGCGTTCTTTCGCCAGCTTTATCAACAGCGGTGCGTAAGGGTCCAGTTCATCTTCTTCTGTCAGGTCGATAAAATAATCAACGCCGCAATCGAGATATTGCCCCAGCCTTTGCTCTGCCGTGTTTGCATCCAGTGCGCCCGGATATTCACCTGCCAGTAATTGTCCGGGCCTTACCCAATAAGTATTCTGATGTGGTCGCTTGGTTGTCATCATTCAATTCATCCTGATCAAATATGTTGGTGGCACGCTGTCGCATAACCATACACCATTTGCCGATACAAAAAACTGAAAGCCGTCTTCCTGCATCTGTTTTGCCATGACCTGCAAGATAACCGGCGTACCGTGCCGCGCGCCTACCGTGCGCGCCGTTGTCGTATTTGCCGACAGGTGCACATGATGACGCGAGCCCGGGCGCAACCCGTCTTTCATGATGGAAGCGATAAAACGGCTGGCCGTACCATGATATAAAACGTCTGGCGGCACTGTCACAGGCAATGCCAGATCCACCGCTACTGAATGCCCCTGGTTTGCACGTATGCGCAAACCATCTTCACTGAGGGCAAAGCGCTGTTTGTCAGAAGTGCGCACCGCTTCATACAAGTCTTCCAGCTTGAAACGCTTGCCATGCTTCGCGGCCTGGCTCATTAATGTAGTTATTTCTGTCCAGCCCTGTGCATCCAGTGTAATGCCTATGGAATCTGGCTGGTGGCGCAGTACGTAGCTGAGGAATTTGCTGAAGTTTTTTTGAGATTGAGTTATTTGCATTTTATTTTTCTTTTTATGAGTTACCTGTCTTGCAGGATTAAACTCACTATAAATCAAGTTAGTTGTAAAAATCAACTAAGATAGTTTCATAATTTAACTAAGATTTATCCAATTGTTGTTTTCACGCATTTCCAAGACGGAGTAAATGCTCAATTAGGATTAAGTGACATCAGAAAGTAAATGCATTGAACGTGCAATTTATTGTATTTTTTGATTCAAATCCTTCGACTTTGCAAGTAATTGTAATCGCCAGGGGCAAGGAACATGCGAAGTGTGAAACCTAAGATTTATGCTAAGTTATTGAAAATAAAAACTTATTTTTCACTCTGGACGCTATTTTTAGCATTGATAAGGCGAGCAAAAAGAAAATACGGCGACTTAGTTGCAAAAAATAACTAAGTGACCTACAATAGAATCAGCCTCACAAGAAAAGGAAACATCATGAAACGCAATTTGCAAGTCCTCATCATTGATCCGCAAAATGATTTCTGTGATTTACCGCCAGCTTATCTGGCAAGGGATGCGCATAGCGCTGAACCATTATCGCCAGCCCTGCCTGTGCCTGGCGCCCATGCCGATATGTTGCGTGTGGCCGAGCTCATCAATAAAGGTGCGGATGGCATCAGCGGTATCAGCATCACTCTGGACGCTCATCATCGCTATGACATTGCCCACCCCACTTTCTGGAGGACAGGGCAGGGCGCGGCAGTGTCACCTTTCACAAGCATTTCTGCAAGCGCGGTACGCGCTGGCGAATATCAGCCACGCCAGCCAGAGGCTTTACCTCGTGCGCTGGCTTACCTGGATGCACTGGAAGCCGAAGGCCGTTATCAACTGATGATATGGCCAGTGCATTGCGAAATTGGCTCTTGGGGGCAGAATGTGCATGCCGATGTGCGTGCAGCCTATAATGCCTGGGAAGAAAAACAACTGGGCGTGGTCAACAAGATCAACAAGGGTTCCAATCCGTGGACTGAGCATTATTCAGCAGTGAAGGCAGAAGTACCAGATGCCACTGACCCGGATACGCAACTGAACCAGCAATTGATTACCGAACTCAGTAAGGCTGACCGCGTGTATATTACTGGCGAAGCAGGCAGCCATTGTGTGAAGGCGACCACAGAACATCTGGTAGAAAATTTCGACGCAGCTGATTTGCACAAGCTGGTATTGGTGACTGATTGCATGAGTGCAGTCACAGGTTTTGATGCACAGTTTGAAGGCTTTGTGCGCGACATGGGAGCCAAAGGTTTGCAGATTGCGAAGATGGCAGATGTATTGCCTGAGTTGTTGGCGAATGCATAAAGGCTAAGAAGATAAACGCGTAGGGTGCGCCGTGCGCACCGCCTCTTTGTCAAAAAAACGAGAGTTGATTTTGCTTGTGAGTACGTCAAACAATGTTGCGTATGGCGTATCCTACTTGCCGGTCATGCTTCATCTTGCAACAGCTTTTAAGTGACACTAGAAAAGAAAAATATGAAACCCGTAGTTCAAAGTTTGCTGGAAACTGATTTATACAAATTCACCATGTGGCAAGCCTTGCTGCATAGCCATCCAAATGCCCAGACTGAATATGCTTTCGTTTGCCGCAATTCCACGGCTTATCCACTGGCTGAATTGAAGGAAGATGTTGAACGTGAACTTGATCACTTGTGCGCATTGAACTTTACTGAAGATGAACTCGATTATCTGCGTTCCTTGCGCTTCATCAAAAGTGATTTCACTGACTTTTTAACGGTTTTTCATTTCCAGCGTAAATTCATCAAGGTCAGTACCGATGGCGACAATTTGCAAATCGTGGCAACCGGCCCGCAAGTGCATGTCATGGGTTTTGAAATCTTTGTACTGCATATCGTCAATGAATTATATTTCCGCCGCTTGCAAACAGAGCAGTCTCTGGTTGAGGGGAGAAACAGGTTGGCGGCCAAGATAGAACAAATTCGTGAATTTGGAAAAGAAGCGCCAAGAGCTCACACTTTTGAATTCTTTGATTTTGGTTTGCGCAGGCGCTTCTCTGGTGAATGGCATGATGAAGTCGTGGCCACGCTGGCGCGTGAAGTACCGCAATTCTTCAAGGGTACATCGAATGTCTATCTGGCCAAGAAACACAAGCTGGTGCCGATAGGTACGATGGCGCATGAATACCTGCAGTCTTACCAGTCCTTTGGCGTGCGTCTGCGTGATTTCCAGAAAGCGGCGCTGGAAGACTGGGTACAGGAATACCGTGGCGACCTGGGCACTGCCTTGACAGATGTGGTCGGCATGGATGCCTTCTTGTCTGACTTTGACCTGTACTTTGCCAAACTGTTTGATGGCCTGCGTCACGACTCTGGTGATCCTGTGGTCTGGGGTGAAAAGGCCCTTGCCCACTATACCAAGTTGCGTATAGATGCGCACACCAAACGCCTGGTGTTTTCTGATGGTCTGAATCTGGAAACTGCTTTCAGTCTGTATCGCCATTTTGCTGACCGCACCATGACGGGTTTTGGCATAGGCACGAACCTGACGAATGACACAGGCATCAAAGCCTTGAATATCGTCATGAAGCTCATGTCCTGCAATGGCCAGCCAGTCGCAAAATTATCTGATTCTGCCGGCAAGACCTTGTGTACTGATGAAACCTTCCTCGCTTACCTGCGTCAGGTTTTTCATCACCCTATAATTTAAATTCAGGACTTTTTCATCATGTTGAAACTGGCAGTTGCACAATTAAATTATATGGTGGGTGATTTTGCTGGCAATACTGCCGCGATCATCCAGCATATGCAAAAAGCTGCGGCGGCAAATGCCGATGTCGCGGTGTTCAGTGAACTCTGTGTATGCGGCTATTACCCCGGCGATTTGCTCGAAGACAGCGCTTTTTTATCGAAGGCTGAACAGGCATTGGCCAGCATCATGCAGGCTTCCAAAGATTGCCCTGATCTCGTCAGCGTTATCGGCACCGTGCGTCCAAACAAAGGGCAGGGCAAAGCTTTGCATAATGCTTTGCTGGCGATACGCAATGGTGAGATTGTTGCTGAATACTATAAACAATTGCTGCCGACTTATGGCATCTTTGATGAGCGCCGCCATTTTGAACCGGGGCGGGAAGTTGCCAGCACGCTGGATGTCGCTGGTCATAAACTGGGTTTCATGGTCTGTGAAGATGGCTGGAATGATGAAGAGCATGATTACCAGGTTAATCCCTTCAACGCACTGACAGTAGCCAAGGTCGATTTGATCATCAGTATCAATGCCAGCCCTTCAGATATAGGCAAACGCCAGCAACGACATACGATGTTTGCCAAGGCCGCTGCGCATCATCAATTGCCCCTGCTGTATGTGAACCAGGTTGGTGGGCAAGATCAACTGGTGTTTGATGGCGCTTCTTTTGCGGTCACAGCTGATCATGGCGTGACTTTTGAGGCAGCACGTTTTGAAGAAGATTTTCAGTTGCTGGGATTTGCAGACAAGCAGTTTTCTGCGATCGATGGTACTGCATTAGTCAAACCGGATAGTGCGGGCTTGACTGTGCCAGAATTTACCCGTCGCCAGATCGTTTTGGGTCTGCAAGACTATGCGCGCCGTTGTGGCTTCAAGCAAGTGGTAGTCGGTTCTTCTGGCGGTATTGATTCAGCATTGACGATTGCCCTGGCAGTACAGGCGCTGGGGGCAGAAAACGTCATCGCTATCACCATGCCATCGGCGTATTCAAGCGCAGGCTCAGTATCTGACTCCGTCAAATTATGCGATAACCTGCAAGTCAAACTGTATACACATCCGATACTGAGTTTGGTGGAGCAGTATGCCAAGGGTTTTGAAGATGCATTTGCATTACCCTTGCGTGGATTGACGCAAGAGAATTTGCAGGCCCGCATACGCGGCACCATACTTATGGAATACTCAAATGCCTTTGGTGCGCTGTTGCTGACGACAGGTAACAAGAGCGAGATATCGGTGGGTTACTGTACCCTGTATGGCGACACCAATGGTGGCCTTGGTTTGATAGGAGACTTGTACAAGACAGAAGTGTATGCCTTGTCGCAACATGTCAACAATGCAGCCGGGCGTGAAATTATCCCGCAAGATGTATTGACCAAGCCACCGTCAGCAGAGCTGGCACCTGATCAGCTTGATACAGACAGCCTGCCACCTTATGATGAGCTTGATGAAATGCTGAAATGGCATATAGAAGGCAAGCGCCTGCCTGCCCATGAATTGGTCAAGGCGCAGGCCTTTGTGGAGAAATTGCAAAAGACTGAAGCTGGCCAGAAGAGCCTGAGCCGTATCATGGGCATGGTGGCGCGCAATGAATACAAGCGCCGCCAGGCACCGCCCATCATCCGCGTGCGTGGTCGTGCTTTTGGTAGTGGACGCCAGATGCCGATTGCGGCAAAGTACAGCAATTAAGATTAATCAAAGTTTTATTTTATGAAGTCAGCCATGCAAATCGACGTTGCAGTATTGATAGGACGCTTTCAACCATTTCATAACGGCCATGCCACACTCTTGCAACTGGCGCTGGAAACGGCAGAAGAAGTGGTCGTGGTACTGGGTTCATCCTTCCATGCGCGCAGTACCAAAAACCCTTTCACCTGGCAAGAGCGGGCAGATATGATCAATGCGACGCTGACGCCTGCTGAGCGTGACCGGGTGTCGTATATTGCCGTGCGTGATTATTATGATGATGCGCGCTGGGCGACAGCGGTGCGTGGCAAGGTGGAAAGGCACTTCCCCTATGCAAAACGCATTGCCTTGATAGGTCACTTCAAGGATGCTTCCAGCTATTACCTGAACCGTTTCCCGCAATGGCAACTGGTCGCTGCTGAACAATTACTGGCGATAGATGCCACTGTCATACGCAAGGTATTGTTTGAGGCAGAAGACATGCGTGTGTCACTTGATGTGATTGCCCATTACCTGCCACAGAGTGTGCGCCAGTACCTGAAGGCCTGGAGCATCTTGCCGCACTACGCGGTGCTGGTGAAAGAGCATGCGCAATTGCTGGCTTATCAGGAGGCATGGAAGGCAGCTCCCTATGCACCGACATTCGTGACTCTGGACGCCGTGGTCAAGGCGGCTGGTCATGTCTTACTGGTGCAGCGGGGAGGTTTTCCGGGCAAGGGCTTGTGGGCACTGCCTGGTGGCTTTCTCGATCAGAATGAAAGACTGTTCCAGGGCGCGATACGCGAATTGTTTGAAGAAACCAATCTGGCGGTACTGGCATCCACGCTTGAGCATGCTTTGGTCGATGTCAAAGTGTTCGACCATCCAGGCCGCAGCCTGCGTGGCCGCACTATCACTCATGCGCATTATTTTGATTTGCAGACTGATCACTTGCCCGATATTCGCGCAGCCGATGATGCAGCCCAGGCAGCCTGGGTCAGCATAGACAAACTGGAAGGCATGGAGGAATTATTCTTTGATGACCACTTCCATATTCTTGACCAGTTCCTTGACCTGACGGCTGGTGAATGAAAAAGGGCAGACAAATAAACTTTGTCTGCCCTTTTGATTTTGCAACAGCTTCTTATTTCCTGGTTTAATCTTTGTATTGCGGCGTCGTCAGCAAAAAGCCACCGCCCTGATAAATAGTAGTGATATCGTCTTTGGCCGGATACTCACTGCTGTCTGGATACAGATGAGAAAAAACCGTAGAACTGTCTTTTGCCTTGTAACCCAGATGTGCAGCCTTTTTGTTGTCCCACCACTTGCCCGGATTTTCAGATACACCAAAGGCAATAGTGTGACCCACGCGCTGTGCAAAGATAGAGCAGCGCAGCATTTCAACCAGATCATCGTAACTGAAATAAGTCACCAGCATACGGCGTGTCGTTGGCACAGGGAAGGATGAACCTATGCGTATGCAGACTGTTTCTATACCAAATCTGTCATAGTAAAAACGGGATAAGGATTCACCAAAACATTTGCTGATGCCATACATGCCGTCAGGACGGGTAGGCATGTCAGCATCGATATAATCCGTAGTACGATAAAAACCGACTGCATGGTTAGAGCTGGCAAATACCACGCGCTTGACATTGTGCTTGTGCACCGCTTCATAGATATTGTAGGTGCCCTGTATGTTCGCATGCATGATGGCTTCAAAATTGGCTTCAGTAGAAATACCGCCAAAATGCAGTACCACATCCACGCCCTCCATCAATGCCAGCACCGCAGCTTTGTTGGCCAGGTCACATTGGACGACTTCTTCGCCTTCACCCGCTGGGCCAAGATCGGCGATGTCGCTGAGGCGCACGATATTGGCCCAAGCCTTGATACGTTCACGCAGAACTTTGCCTAGGCCACCGGCTGCACCGGTCAGCAAAATGCGATTGAAAGGTTTTTCAGTAATATTGGTGTTCATGGGATTCTTTCTCTTCTATTGAATTCTTGAAACGCGTTTTTGCTTAGATTTCCTGCTGAGACTATTGATCAGGTAATCGGTGCCGGGTTGAACAACACCAACGCATTATGCAATTTCCAATGCTCGGCCCAAGTTTCCTTGCCACTGGCGACATCCAGCAGCATCTGGAACAATTCCCAGCCCACATCAGCTATCGTGGCTTCGCCGCTGGCGATTTTACCGGCATTGATATCCATGAGGTCATTCCAACGTCTGGCCAGATCATTCCTGGTCGCGACCTTGATGACGGGGACTGCGGCAAGACCATATGGTGTGCCACGCCCGGTGGTGAATACATGCAAATTCATGCCCGCTGCCAGTTGCAAGGTGCCGCAGACAAAATCGCTGGCTGGCGTAGCAGCATAGATCAAGCCTTTTTGTGTGAGCTTGTCGCCCGGTGACAAAACGCCAGAAATGGTGGAGCTGCCAGATTTGACAATGGAACCCATGGCTTTTTCAACGATATTTGACAGTCCACCTTTTTTATTGCCTGGCGTGGTATTCGCGCTGCGATCGACGCCGCCACGTTTCAGGTAATCGTCATACCAGGCCATTTCCCTGATCATGGCGGCGGCCACTTCCGGGTTGGCGGCGCGTGAGGTTAACTGGTCTATGCCGTCACGTACTTCTGTCACTTCAGAAAACATGACCGTCGCACCGGCACGCACCAGCAAATCTGTCGCAAAGCCGACAGCCGGGTTGGCTGTCACGCCTGAGAAGGCATCGCTGCCGCCACATTGCACACCGACTACCAGCTCTGACGCAGGGCAGGGTTCGCGGCGGCGCTTGTCCAGCTCGGCCAATTGTTTTTCTGCGGTGTTCATGATCGATGCGATCATGGAGTTGAAGCCTACGTGCACCTGATCCTGCAGACATACAAGTGCAGGTTCGCCGCTGCCTTCATCTCCCTTCTTGATGGGAATACTGCCCTTGGGGAATAAACGTGTTGGTTGCAGTTTTTCACAGCCCAGGCTGACTACCATGGCTTGCCCACCAAAGTTAGGGTTCAGGCTGATATTGCGCACCGTGCGTATGGGAATATTGGCATTTGGTGCGTCAATCGCGACGCCGCAGCCATAAGTATGCTCCAGGCCGACGACATCATCAACGTTGGGGTACTTCGGCAAGAGTTCTTCCTTGATGCGCTTTACTGCATGCTCAACCACACCGGATACACATTGCACTGTCGTCGTGATGGCTAGTATATTGCGCGTACCTACACTGCCATCTGCGTTCCTGTAACCCATGAAGGTATAGCCTTCCAGTGGTTCAGTGTTGGGAGCATGCACGGTAGCGATGGGCAAATCTACCAGTTCTCTGGCGGGGGGCATGCGTATCAATGACTCTTCTACCCAGCTGCCCTGTGGGATGGCGCGCACCGCATAACCTATGGTGACGTTATAGCGGTTAATGGCGGCACCCTCAGCAATATCCTGCAAGGCCAGTTTATGCCCTTGGGGAACATGCTCCAGCAAGCTCAGGCCACAGGGGAAAACCGTCGCCGCTGGCAAACCACCATCATTGGCAACAATCGCCACATTGTCCTTGTCATGCATGCGTATATATAGCGGCGAGCTGAGTGGCCGGCTGATGCTGGATACCGTCATTTTGTATTCCCCCTTCTTTGCCACTTGTGGCTATCAATGCACAAAGAGATGAGCTGTGCACAATTATTTTTATTGAAAAACCTGGTTTTCATCAAAGTGGTCATACCAGAAAGCAATTGGCATGAAACTTTGCAAATATAGTTCTGGCCGCGTTGGTAATTTGCATCATTACTGCCAAGAGACCGGCTTCCCCTATGAAAACCTTCTATTTATACCGTCAGATTTTTCTTTTTCTACAGGAGGAAATGCAGAGTCCGCTATAATCCCTCTCGTATCATTTGTGGCGAGTATGCCACCAAATAAAAAATCTGGCTAGTCCACATTGCAAATTTGGTCTGACCACATTAGAATGGTCTGACCGAATTGCTTTTATTAAGCTTTTCTACGGGTAGCAAACACCATGATGAAAAAAAATAGTTCACAGAACGAAGGGCTGACGCATGAGCCCAGGTTGTACCGCGTGGTAGCAGACAGGATCCAGGCCCTGATCGCTGAAGAAAATATAGCTGCCGGTGAGCGTTTGCCTTCTGAGCGCGATCTGGCAACCAAATTGAGTGTGAGCCGCGCATCTTTACGTGAAGCACTGATAGCGCTGGAACTCGGTGGTGTGATTGAAGTAAGAGGTGGCTCTGGCGTCTATGTCAGTGAGGTGCCTGAAGCCCAGGCGAATGTGCCTGAAGCCGGGCCGGGGCCGTTTGAAGTGTTGTCGGCGCGTCGCCTGATAGAAGCAGAAGTGGCAGCAATTGCGGCAAGAGTAGCAACAGATTCGGCAATAGATGAAATCTTGAAAGCAGTACTGGAAATGGAAAAACATCATGCCAATTATTCCAGTAATGAAAACGCAGACAGGAATTTTCATCTGGCCATCGCCAGGGCAACCGGCAATAGTGCGCTGGTGGGCACGGTTGAATATCTGTGGAACCAGCGTGGCCGTTTATGGCATAAATTGAAGGAGCATTTCCAGACAGAAGACTTGCGCCAGGAAACGTTGACTGATCATAGAAATATTCTGGAGGCAATTGCTTCGCATGATCCGGCAGCTGCGCGCAAGGCGATGCGGGCGCATCTTGAAAGGGTAACCAGGACTTTCTCACGCGGCTGAATGCATAACAATACATAAGCTGTGCATTGGCAACACAAAGCGATGCAAAAGCAAAAGAGCAGATAAGTCATCAAGCAAAGAAAACATTTGCGACTTTATTTGTGGTAATCGGATTTTATTATTTTTGACCGGCTGTGACCCCGGTGGGGCTTTTGCGCCCATCTTCGTCGCAGCGGCACAGAGTACGCGAGGTGCTCCAACTAGTGCTCCATACCCGAAGAGGTATGGACGCGAGAATTCTATGAAAACTGGAGGAGACTGCAAAATGAAACACGATAAGAAATTCCAAAGGCCCATGTTTGTATTGTCATCGATAGCGCTGGCAGTGCTGACTATGGTCAATCAGGCTCAGGCGCAAGAAGTGCAAAGGGTGGAAGTGACAGGTTCATCCATCAAACGCCTGGCATCAGAAGCATCATTGCCAGTCACCATGGTGACCGGTGAAGAGCTGGAAAAACGTGGCATGACCACACTGGCAGATTTGATGATGTCCCTGCCGGAATCCAGTTCTCTGGCGCCATCAAATGCTGGTTCCGGTACTAACATCAATCTGCGCGGCCTCGGTGTTAACCGTACCCTGGTCTTGCTGAATGGCCGCCGTCTGGCCAATGAAGCGATTGCCGATGGTTATGCCAATCTTGATGTGATCCCTATGAGCGCAATCGCCAGGGTAGAAATCCTGCGTGATGGTGCATCGTCCATTTATGGTTCTGACGCGATCGGCGGCGTGGTCAACTTCATTACCAAGCGCACAGTGGTTGGTAATTCTGTTTCTGCACAATATGTCAAACCACAGAAATCTGGTGGTGGTGATGAGCAGCGCCTGAGCGCCACCGTTGGTGTCGGTGATCTGCAAAAAGATGGCTGGAATTTGTACGGTACAGTAGATGCGCATCGCCGCACCCGCTTGCTGGCTTCTGACCGTGCCGAACTGAGCACCACAGATATACTGACCAGCATAGGCCGTGCGCCTACTTTGGGTAGCGGTGGTTATGCCATGCCAGCGAACTTCACGACGGCAACCAATAAAACCGCTGCCAATCCTTACTATGCAGCAGGTTGCCAGGGTCCATACAGCATACAGGGTGCCAAGAATACCTGTATCCTGAATGCGGCTTACTACGGCACAGCATTGTATGGTAACGAGCAGGTCACCTTCTATGCCAAGGGCACGAAGAAATTCAGTGATGATCATACCCTGACTATCGACTACATGCGCGGCCAGGAATACATCCTCGGTACAAAAAATCCAACCACCAGCCTGACAGCAAATGGTGTCGCAGCCCTGATACCATCGACCAGCAAATGGTATCCAGGTAACTCTGGCGGCGTACCTGCTGTAGCAGGTCTCAAAAGTGAGCCACTGACAGTCACATGGAGCGTCGCCGACCTGGCAGAAGCCACGACCAAGGACGTACAAGTCAACCAACGCGTCAGCGTCAATGATGAAGGCCGTTTTGGAAACTGGGACTACAAGGCTGGTTTTGTCTATGGTCACAGCCAGCGTGATAACTACTACGAAACAGGTTATGTGAATGGCCCTGGCCTGCTGACAGGCATAGCCAACGGCACGCTGAATCCTTTTGGTTTGCAGGATGCTGCAGGTAAGGCTTACCTCGCAAGTATCTCGGTAGATGGCGCATTGAATCGCCATTCCATCAGTACCTTCACAGGCATAGACCTGACTGCCTCCACTGAGTTGACTACACTCGCTGGCGGACCATTGACACTGGCTTTGGGTGCCGATGTGCACAGAGATACAACAGAAGATACCAAGACTGATATCACCTCAGTCGTAACTTACGCGGCTTCTGGTCCATCGCATGGCCAGGGTGCACGAAATGTCGCAGCGCTTTATGCCGAGATGGAAATCCCTGTCACCAAGGAATTGAATTTCAACGTTGCCGTGCGTGACGATCATTTCAGCGATTTTGGTAATACCATCAATCCCAAGGCCAGCTTCCGTTATCAGCCGATGAAGTCTTTGATGTTCCGTGGTTCTGCCAATACCGGTTTCCGTGCACCGACACTGTTTGACCGCTATGGCTATCGAGTAGCAGGTGCAAATACCACGACAGCTGCAAAATGGGATGATCCCGTGCAATGCCCGGGCGGCACTCCTGGTGTAGCCGGTACCGGCAAAGCCTTGCCTGGTCTGGTCGCATCAGCAGTATGTAATGTCGCTCTGCCGCGCCAAACCGGTAGTAACGCTGATCTGAAGCCAGAAACATCCAAGGGCTTTACTCTTGGTATCGCTGCTGAGCCTTTGCAAAACCTGACGGTGTCAGCTGATTACTGGCATATAGAAATGAAGGACATGCTGGCTAATTTGCCTGAGCAAGTCTATTTCCTGAACCCAACCAAGTACGCTGATCTGTTTGTGCGTAATGCTGATGGCTCACTGGCTTACATCAAAAATATCACGATGAACCTGGGTGGCCAGAAAGCTTCTGGTATCGACGTTGCCCTGGCTTATTCCATTCCTAAAACATCCTTGGGTAATTTCAAGTTTGAGTTGAATGGTACTTATCTGACGCAGTTCGATAACCAACTGGAAAAAGACAGCGCTTATGTCTCCAACGTGGGTCGCTTTGGTGTCGCCAGCAATGGTACGACCAGCAGCTTGCCTATCATTACTTTCCGCTGGAAACATACGCTGACGATGGCATGGAATTATGGTAACTGGAGTTCTCAACTGACGCAAAACTATAACACTGGCTACCATGACCAGAATTTGATTGCGGCAGAATACTTCAGGGACATCGAGCCATACCAGGTCTGGAATTTGACAGCAAGCTACCGTGGTTTCAAGAACCTGACTTTGTCAGCCGGTATCACCAACTTGCTGGATGCCAAACCACCTGTCACCAATCATAGTGGTTATACCTACGGCTATCTGAGCAGTGCAGCCAGCCCTATAGGCCGTGCATTCAATGCGCGTCTGACTTATAACTTTTAAGCATTAACGTAGTGATGTAGTCATTTGACAGAGACAGGGTTTGTTCGCAGACCCTGTTTTTTTAAGAATCCAGAAAATCCCATGAAACTTATACTCCGCACTTTCGCCATGACTGCGATAAGCGCATTGATGCTGTGCGCTTGCAGCCAGACACGGCTGGCAGAATCGCCAGGTCCTGCGTTGTCCACGAAGCCCACGCAGCCCACACGCATCATACTCGTGGGTGACTCCACCATGGCACCCAAAAGTGGCTATGGTGATGCCTTGTGCGCACGCTTCAAGCCTGAGGTGACTTGTCTTAATCTGGCAAAAGGTGGCCGCAGCTCTGGCAGTTACCGTGCCGAAGGTTCATGGGAAGTAGTACAAAAGCTCATGGCAAGCAATACACAGTTCAGCCAGACTTTGGTATTGATACAGTTCGGTCACAATGACCAGCCCGGCAAGCCCGGTCGGTCTACCGATCTGGCGACAGAATTCCCTGTCAATATGGCAGCTTATGTCAATGATGTGCAAACTGCCGGTGCGCAAGCCGTGCTGGTGACGCCGTTGACCAGGCGCAGCTTCAAGGGTACGCAATTGCAAAATGATTTGCGGCCCTGGGCAGATGCCAGCATGAAAGTGGCAGACGACAAACATGTACCCATGATAGATTTGAATGCCATCAGTTATAGCTCAGTGCAGGCGATGGGCGAGGCTGAAGCCGATACGCTGGCAATGGCACCACCTCCTGCCGCATTGCCAGCAGACACGGGTGACCTGGCAAAGACGGAAAGAGCCGGTGCAGCGAAATCTGCCTTTGACCGTACCCACCTGGGCAGCAAAGGTGCAGCGCATTTTTCTGCCATGGTGCTCAAGGAATTACTGCTGATAGCGCCGAATTTGCAAGCACATGTGAATGCAGGGAACAGATGATGAGCAAGCGAAAAAAATCTTCTGCATTAGCTGTTGTTGCTGCACTGGCCTCATCAGGCTGTTTGTTTGCCAGCTCAGTGTTTGCGCAAGATAGCCGCCTGGTAAAAGAACCACAGACACCGGCAATCTGCAGCGTGCTGGCAGCGCAACTGGAGAGTGGCAAGCAAAATGCTGTATCTGGCCGCGCACCAGATACACACAGTTTGCAAGCCGCAATAGACGCCTGCCGCCCTGGCCAGGCAGTGCGCCTGAGCAGCCGTAATGGCAAGGCCGCCTTTCTGTCTGGTGCTTTGCAATTGCGCAGTGGTGTTTCACTTTTGCTTGATGCAGGTGTGACCTTATATGCATCGACGCACCCGCTCGATTATGACCGTGGCACAGGCACCTGCGGCATCAATGACGACAAGGGCAAAGGTTGCAAACCTTTTATTACGATTGAACGCGCCAAAGGCAGCGGTATTTATGGTGAGGGTGTCATCAATGGCCAGGGTGGCGAACGTATTACCGGCAAGGAAGAAAGCTGGTGGCAGATCGCCCGGCGTGCACAGAAAGAAAACAATCGCCAGAATGTGCCCAGACTCATAGAAGTCACGCAGTCGAATGATTTTACCCTGCACAATATTACCTTGCGCAATTCACCAAATTTTCATGTCACCCTGAACCAGGTTGATGGCTTTACCGCCTGGGGTGTGCGCATCGATACGCCCGCCAATGCCAGAAATACCGATGGCATAGACCCTATCTCTTCGCGCAATATCACGATTGCCAATAGCTATATCCGTACCGGTGACGACAATGTCGCCATCAAGGCGGGTAACAACGGCCCGACAGAAAATATCACCATCCGCAATAACCATTTTTATTCCGGCCATGGCATGTCCATAGGCAGTGAAACCAATGGTGGTGTCAGCAATGTGCTGGTCGAAAATCTCAGCATGGATGGAACGACTTCAGGCTTGCGTATCAAGAGCGATGTCTCGCGTGGTGGTTTGGTACAAAACATTAACTATCGCAATGTCTGTATACGCAACGTCAAGGCACCGATAGACTTTGATACCCATTACGGTAAAACTGCCACAGGTAATCTGGTGCCACAATACCGTAATATCAGTCTTGAACATGTACAGTCTTTAACACCAGGCAAGATCATCCTGCAAGGCTATGACGCAGAACATGTCATTGCACTTAAAATGAAGGATGTCAGCGTAGCAGACAAGAGCAGCAGCCAGTTTGAACACGTGCAACTGGAAGGTCGTGATAAAGTAGTTTTCAATGCAGTGGCTGCCAATCCTGGACAGTGCGAAAAGGCATTTGCTGCATATCCAGAACCAGGTAGTGCAACTGATAATAGCAAGCGTCCGCAACTTGATGCGCAGGCGGCCAAGAATTTTTCCTATAGCGAAGTTTTGAAATATGCAGGTTTGCCGGGTAAGGAGCAGCTTGCACCATGGGACCCGCTGTCTGCCCCGATTGCCGGCGACCCGCAACTGGTGCCGGACTATGTCGTTGATGCCAACGCCACACCAGATGGCATCAGGGTATTCAGGCAAGTGCAGGCTGCAGTTAATCAGGCTGTTGGCGATATAGAAAAATCGAAAGCAGGCAAGCAGCGTATTCACATCTACATCAAACCTGGTACTTACCGTGAACTGGTGTATGTGCCTGATACGGCTATTCCCATCACCTTGTATGGCAGTGATGCCGCTACGACGCGCATCAGTGCCAATCTTGATGCGGCAACGACAGGCAGCACTTACAGCTCGCAATTTTCTGCACAGTTTGCGAGTGTGCACAGCAACATCGCCGCCATGTACAACAGCATCAAAGACCGGCCAGCACTGGGTACTTTTGGCACTGCCGTATTGTGGGTCAAGAGTCCCGGCTTTCAGGCAAAAAACCTGACGATAGAAAATGCCTACAACAAAGACCAGGGTAATGCCCGCGCAGATTGTCAGCCGGGTAATTGTCCTGATGAAAATGGCATTTATGCACGCAGCCAGATGGTGCATCACCAGGCGCTGGCCGTCATGCTGGATGGTGCAGATAAGACGCATTTTGATGGTGTACGCATGCTGGGCTTCCAGGACACCCTGTACATGAAGTCAGGCAAGGATGGCCAGACTGCCAGGCAGTTTTTCCAGCGCTCCTACATAGAAGGCGATGTCGATTTTATTTTTGGTGATGCCACGGCCTACTTTCTTGAAACTGAAATCAAATCCCTGGGTGACCGCAATTCTTCCTATGTTGGTGCCCCCAACACCAATGTGAAGTCGCGCTACGGTTTTGTGTTTGACCATTGCCGCTTCACCCACGACGGCAGCAGCAATGCCCTTGCAGGCAAATTCAGCCTGGCGCGCCAGTGGTTCCATAACGAGCGTTGCACACCGTATGCGCCTGTACTTGTTGTAGGCTATGACTGCCAGATAGGCGAGGTCGATGTATTCAATTCACCGACAGGTACGATCAGGCGGCAAACGCTGGAAACGGTGGGCAAGATGGTCGTCATGAATTCTGTCATCGGTGCACATATCAATAAAAAGCAGCCCTGGTCAGACTGGAACAAGAAGGGCACCTTGCCTTACCGTCCTGCGCAATTTACCAGTGATGATTACTGGGCGAATTTACTGGCAGCAAAAATTGATCCTGTAAAGCAGATGGGATATGACGGGCCTTTTTCACCTGTGCGCATATTCCTGGCTGAATTTAATAATACTGAAGAGTAAACCGGTAACAGCATAAGAGAGACAAGATGAAACACGAAAAAAATACAGTGGCAAGTCAGGAAGCGCGCCGCAACTTTATCAAGACGATGTCCCTGGCTGCCGGCAGCAGCTTGCCAGCAAGCCGTGCCCTCGCCGCGAGCATGATAGAAGACCCCTGGCAAAAGGCCCAGGACATTGTCGATCGTCTTGCCAAGCCCCTTAAATTTCGCGCTGCTGATTACCGCATCACTGATTTTGGTGCTGTCACTTGTGAATTAAAAAAAGTCAAATCCTGGATCTCTTTTGAAGAGCAGGATAATTTATCTACACCAGTCGCGAATGCCAAAGATATTTATCCTGCGATCGCTCAGGCGATCAAGACCTGTCATGAAGCAGGTGGTGGCCGTGTGATCATCCCTGCCGGTAACTGGTATTGCGCTGGCCCCATCGTCTTGCTGTCGAATGTGAATGTGCATCTACAAAAGGGTGCGCATATCTATTTCAGTAATAATCCTGAAGACTATGCTAAATACGGCAGCTTTGACTGCGGGCCAAATGGCAAGCTGGTCATATCGCGCTGGCAGAGTAATGACTGCCTGAATTTCTCACCCATGGTATACGCCTATGGTCAGGATAATATTGCTCTGACGGGTGATGACTGGAGCAGCATACTCGACGGCCAGGGTGGTGTTCCCTTTGATGATAATGGTGATTGCTGGTGGACCTGGAAGGGCAAGCAAAAAACCATCAATTCTGTGGGACAAAATACCACGCCGAATTACAAGCTGGGCAAGCGCTCAGAAAATACCGCAAATGATTTGAATGCGACCAGCCTGGAAAAAATCGCACCGCAACTCGATGAAAAACAGAGGCTGCGCATACAGGGCGATAACGATAAATGGCGTGCCGATGCGAATTATCTGCCATCCCTGTCTGAAGCGGGTGTGCCCGTGGGCAAACGTATCTTTGGCATGGGCCATAATTTGCGTCCGCCGATGATACAGTTTATTAGTTGCACGAATGTCTTGATGCAGGGCTATCAGGTGAATCATACGCCGTTCTGGCAACACCATCCTGTGCATTGCCGCAATGTCGTGATACGCAATGTCCTGGCGAAAAGCCATGGCCCGAACAGCGATGGCTTTGACCCCGAGGCCTGTGATCATGTACTGGTTGAATCCTGTACCTTTGATTCTGGTGATGACTGCATCGCCATCAAGGCAGGCAAGAATCTGGATACCCAGTATGGGCCTTCACAAAATATTGTCATCCAGAATTGCACCATGCAAAGCGGTCATGGCGCGGTGACACTGGGTAGTGAAATGGCGGGCGGCATACAGAATGTGTATGCGCAAAATCTCTTGTTCGAAAATATCAACTGGGCCACCAATCCACTGAACACAGCGATACGCCTGAAGACCAATATGAACCGTGGCGGTTACCTCAAGAATTTCTTTGTACGCAATATTACGATTCCGAATGGTGTGCAGACCAGCCCGTCTTTCTACACGTCGCTGCCTGGCTCACCGATACAATCCAAGACAGTCGCCACCGCTGCCGGTGCCGTCATCACCTTTGATTGCGATTACGCACCTGTCAGTGACAATGTCAGGACCAGGCCACCGGTGGTGACCAATGTGCATATCTCGAATGTCAAAGTGGGTAATGTCACGACCAAAAACGGCAAGTTCTCGTGCTTCCAGGCCATCGTCATCCTTGGCCCTGTCGCCTCAGACTATAACGGTGACGACAAGAATCCCATGATCTTCCCGGTCACTAATGTGACCATCAGCGATTGCCAGTTTGGTACGCCAGTGAATGCTGCCAGCCCATTGTATCTGTACAACGTCAAGGGCCTGGAATTGAAGAATGTGCAGATAGGTGACAAACTGCACAATAGCCAGCTCTCAGCATAAAAAAATGCGCATAAGAGATGTTATCTCTTATGCGCTCAAGTACCGCTGCGCTTTCAGGTATTAAATAAATCAGTTTGCGAATCTTGTTTCTGGCACACCTGCCACACCCGGCCTGACCAGCACCAGGCTGCCTGCCCATTGATCATGTTCCGCCTTGCCAGCACCTATGGAGCTGACCAGTAAGGTACTCATGTCCGGCCCGCCAAAGGTGCACATGGCGGGTTTGTTCATCGGCAGGGCGATAGTACGGTCGAGCTTGCCTGCAGGCGTGAAGCGCAGCAGGCAGGCGCCATCATTGCCGCATATCCAGTAGCAACCATCAACATCCATGGCGGCACCGTCAGGGCGGCCAGCCATGGGTTTCATGTCGGCAAAGACGCGTTTGTTATGTGGCATGCCATCTTCCACATCATAGTCAAATGCCCAGATAGTCTGGCTGGCAGGATGGGAATCCGACAAATACATGGTCTTGCCGTCAGGTGACCATGCCAGGCCATTCTGGGTCAGCAGATTACTGACGACAGGGGCCGACAGTCCTTGCGCTGTTGAATAGCGGTAGAGATTACCTATCGCTTTCGCCGCAGCCATGTCCATGAACATGGTGCCACTCCAGAAACGTCCCTGGCGGTCACAGCGGCCGTCATTGAAACGCATGCCTGTCCCGCTCCCCATCAGCTCTGCTGGCGCTGCCAGATGGGTTTGCCGGGCATGTGAGTTTTCACCCAGATGCAGGCTGAAAATACCGCTCTCCATACCCGCAATAAAATCGCCGTCCTGTTTCAAGGCGATGCAGGCCACCATTTCCGTGGTCAGCCAGGACGTCAGGCGGCCATTTCTGGCATCGAGTTTCCAAATGGTTTTCGCCGGTATATCAACCCAATACCAGGCCGCCTGCTCCGCATGCCACAGAGGGCTTTCACCGACGATGCAGTTCACGGCTGGTATCGATTCTATGTGTGAAAATTCAGTCATCTTACAGATCTGTGATTTCTTTATGGGTAGGCACCAGCGCCTTCATCATGCCCCATGCCAACAGATAGGCAACTGCGCAGAAAGTAAACATGATGGTGTAGCCAGTCTGTATATGACCCAGCTGACCATAATAATCAAACAGCCAGCCGCCCGTTTTGGAGACCAGTACACCACCAAGACCACCGGCCATGCCGCCTATGCCGACGATGGATGCCACCGATTTTTTCGGGAACATATCAGATACGGTGGTGAAGATATTCGCAGACCAGGCCTGGTGGGCAGAAGTGCCTATACCGATCAGCAATACCGGCACCCAGAAGCCGAGGTAACCAAATGGCTGTGCCAGCAAGACCACCAGGGGGAACAGGGCAATTACCAGCATGGCTTTCATGCGGCCATTGTAGGCACTGTCACCACGGCGCATGAAATAGCTGGGGAAATAACCTCCGCCTATACTGCCTATCATGGTCATGCTGTACAAGACTGCCAGTGGCAAGACGATCTCGGTCTTTTGCATCTTGTACTGCGCTTCCAGATACTTGGGCAGCCAGAACAGGAAGAACCACCACACGCCGTCGGTCATGAACTTGCCTATGACAAAAGCCCAGGTTTGTTTGTAAGACAGCAGTTTGAACCAGGATACTTTTTTACCTGCATCGCTGGTGGTACTTGCTGTCTCTGCTGTTTGTGTGTCACCACTGTTGATGTAAGCGAGTTCTGCTGCCGAAAGATATTTTTGCTGTTCTGGTTTGTCATAGAACATCTGCCAGAAAATCATCCAGACAAAACCTATCGCGCCTATGATGATAAAGGCAGACTGCCAACCCCACTGAGCAGCGATAAGCGGCACAGTCAAAGGTGCCAGGATCGCGCCGATGTTGGCACCAGAATTAAAAATACCAGTGGCGAAGGAGCGTTCATGTTTGGGAAAATATTCTGCGGTGGCCTTGATCGCTGCAGGAAAGTTACCGGCTTCACCTATTGCCAGCACTGCACGTGAAATCATGAAACCTGCAACAGACACTGGAATCGCGGCAATGCCGAGTGCGGTCAGCGCACTGACCATGCCTTCGCCCAGCATGATGGAATAAGCATGCATGACCGCACCAACCGACCAGACTGCAATGGCGATCAGATAAGCTTTCTTGGTACCTATCTTGTCGATAAAACGACCGGCGAACAGCATGGAGATGGCATATACAAACTGGAATACCGCCGTGATATTGGCATAGTCAGTATTGGTCCAGCCAAATTCTTTTGATAAATCGGGTGCTAACAGACTGAGTACCTGGCGATCCAGGTAATTAACGGTGGTGGCAAAAAATAGCAGGGCACAAATAGTCCACCGGTATTTTCCTATAGCTTGCTGGCTCATGCGAGCGTCTCCTGATGATGATTTTTATTGCCATGTCTGCACTTCTTTTTGAGTACTGTGTACATGAGCTCATTTTGCAAAACATTTACAAAACAGCCCGGGCATGCCCGGGCCATTCCACATCTTCATCTTTCTTTAAGCGAGTGTCAGTTTCCCATCCATCATACGTGCAAGTTGCAGAGGATTGCTATCCTGCAGTGCCGTCGGCAACAAATCTGCCGGGAAGCCTTGATAACAAACCGGGCGCAAGAAGCGCTCGATCGCTGATGCACCAACTGAAGTGCTGCGGCTATCCGAGGTAGCCGGGAAAGGGCCGCCGTGTACCATCGCATGCGCGACTTCTACACCAGTAGGGAAACCATTGAACAGGATGCGTCCGGCTTTTCTTTCCAGCACTGGCAATAGCTTCCTTGCCTGGGCATGATCGTCAGCGACTGCATGTACGGTTGCTGTCAATTGCCCTTCCAGCGAAGAGGCGACGGCGACTACTTCATCAAAATCCTTGCACAGAATGGCGATGGAAGAAGGTCCAAAAATTTCTTCCTGCAAGGCTGGCGTGCTCAGGAAGGTGCTGCCTGAACATACAGACAACATTGCCTGTGCTGCGCATGGGGATTCTGCCTGCTGGCCTTTGGCCACCAATTGCAATTGCGCGATGTCAGCCAGATGCGTAGTGCCTTTGACATAGGCCTGGTGTATGCCTGGTGTCAGCATGGTCGCTGCATGTTTATCTTCCAGTGCATTGGCTGCATCCTGCAAGAACTGACGTGCTGTTGCACTTTCTATGGCGATTACCAAACCAGGGTTGGTGCAGAACTGGCCAGCACCCAAGGCCAGTGAATCGACAAAGTTTTTCGCCAGTGTCGTGGTTTGTGCTGTCAGTGCATGATCCAGCAAAAATACAGGATTGATACTGCTCATCTCTGCATACACCGGGATAGGTTCTTTGCGCTGGCTGGCAGTTTTTACCAGTGCCAGACCACCGGAGCGGGAGCCAGTGAAGCCCACTGCCTTGATGGATGGATGATCAACCAGTTGCTGGCCGACCTGGCTGCCAGCGCCTACCAGCATGGAGAACACGCCTTCATGCAAGGCGCAATCTGCCACTGCTCTTTGTATGACGCGGCCTACCAGTTCTGCTGTGCCTAAATGAGCATTGTGCGCCTTGACGACGACAGGGCAGCCAGCAGCCAGAGCAGATGCTGTGTCGCCACCCGCTACTGAAAACGCCAGCGGGAAATTACTGGCACCAAATACAGCAACCGGGCCCAGGGCGATTTTTTGCAAGCGCAAATCCGGGCGTGGTGGTGCGCGTTCTGGCAAGGCGCTATCTATGGTTGCGTCCAGCCAGTGTCCATCACGTACTACTTTGGCAAACAGGCGCAATTGATTGACGGTGCGGCCACGTTCACCTTCGAGGCGGGCGACAGG
Source organism: Undibacterium sp. TC4M20W (assembly GCF_049340245.1). Lineage (NCBI taxonomy): Bacteria > Pseudomonadati > Pseudomonadota > Betaproteobacteria > Burkholderiales > Oxalobacteraceae > Undibacterium > Undibacterium sp. TC4M20W. The sequence goes on along the minus strand of NZ_JBMPPI010000001.1, from coordinate 273,395 downwards.
CAAGCCGGTTTCCTGTGCTGCACGTTCTATCAGTGCAGGGCCCAGATCCATGATGCCTGTGGCGATCGCTTCCAGGAAGCGTGCCCGCAGTTCCAGGCTGGTCGTGCGGTAGCTGTCAAACGCCTGTTCAGCCAGCAGGCAAGCCTGCTCAACTTCATCTTTTGTAGCGAAGCCAAAAACAGGTTCGATTTCCTGATTGGTGGATGGGTCTATGGCTTTGACATTACCTGCCAAACCAAAAACCGCTTTTTTACCGATCAGCATTTGCCCGGTGATTTGCATTCTGTACTCCCTTTGCTTCTGAATTTATTGTGGACCTTGCGCCAAAATCAATTTGTGCAGCATGGCATCTTCTTCCTCTGTCAGGTCGGTCAGTGGTGCACGTACCGGGCCTGCGCTATGGCCAACCAGACGCGCACCAGCTTTGACGATACTCACTGCATAGCCGGCTTTGCGGTTACGGATTTCGAGGTAAGGCAGGAAGAACTGGTCAAGCAGGCGATTCGATGTGGCATGGTCATCTGCTGCGATGGCGTGGTAAAAATCCATCGCCAGTTTTGGTACGAAGTTGAATACGGCAGAAGAATAAACCGGTGTGCCCAGTGCCTTGTAAGCAGCTGCATAAACTTCTGCAGTAGGCAGGCCACCGAGATAGCTGAAACGGTCACCCATACGGCGCCAGATCGATACCATCAATTCGATATCGCCTATGCCGTCCTTGAAGCCGATCAGGTTAGGGCAGCGTGCTGCCAGTTTTTCCAGAGAATCAGCAGTCAGGCGGGAATTACCACGGTTATACACAACCACACCAAATTTAACAGAAGCGCAGACTTCTTCTACGTGACGGATCAGTCCGTCCTGGCTGGCTTCGGTCAGGTAATGTGGCAGCAGCAAGATGCCGTGTGCGCCCAGGCGTTCTGCTTCCTGTGCATAGGCAATGGCCTGGCGGGTAGGGCCACCGGCACCGGCCAGGATAGGCACTTTGCCACGGCAGGTATCGACGGCAGTCTTGATGATGTCGGAATATTCACCACCGGTCAGTGAGAAAAATTCACCCGTGCCACCGGCAGCAAACAAGGCGCTGGCACCATACGGGGCCAACCATTCAAGACGTTCTGCATAAGTCTTGGCATTGAAGTCGCCAGCTGCGTCAAAGTCAGTCAGAGGAAAAGACAGCAGGCCAGAGGACAGGATTTGTTTCAGTTCTTGAGGATGCATGGTAGCTCCGGAAATGGAAACCTGGATTCGTCATGACCAGGTTTGGTCGGGTTTTAAAAAGTAAGTGCGTAAGCTTATTTATTTCTTTAAGTCATACGTCATCGTACAACTTAAAATAAGAGAAGACAAGCACACTTTTAAAAAATCTGAATTTAAACCTGGATTAAGCGGAGATCAGCTTGCAGGAGCTTCTATACGCTGTTGCGCCTGTCGCAATCTTTCCCGGCTATTGCTTAGGTGGGTACGCATGGCAGCGCGGGCGGCTTCCGGGTCTTTGCGCTGTATGGCGAGGTAAATATCCTCATGCTCGCGGTTGACCCTTTCGAGGTAGCTACTGCCACTGTTGCTATTTTGATTGGTATTCCCGGTACTGCTTTCCAGTGTCAGCATCGCAGATTTCAATCTGGCGCGCGGGATGATGGTGGTGCCAAGGTTGCTAAGGATGTCAACAAAATAACGGTTGCCTGTAGATTGTGCAATCAGCAGGTGAAAGCGCACATCGGCATTGACCGAGGCATTTTCTTCGGTCTTGTTGGCCAGGATTTCTTCCAGCGCCTTGCCCAGCGCTACCGCCTGCTCTTCTGTACGGCGCGAAGCGGCCAGCCAGGCAGCCTCGGTTTCCAGGCTGATCCTGAGTTCCAGTATGTCCAGCACATCCCTGACAGTGACGATGGCTTCGCGCAACATGCCGGTGCTGGCAGCCTGGCTGGGTTCAAGGATGAAAGTGCCTATGCCATGCCGGGTTTGCACCAGCCCGGCAGCCTGCAGATGCGAAATGGCTTCACGCACAACGGTGCGGCTGACATCATACAAAGTCATGATGGCAGACTCAGTGGGCAGCTTTTCACCCGGCTTCAGAATGCCATTCTTGATGTTATTGCTGATACTTTCTACCAGCCCCTGAGACAGGCTCTTATGCCGTCTTTTGGTAGGCAGAGCGTTGGCGTAGTCTTGAGTTTCCATGAACCGGGTATTGTTCTGATGAGTAATTGATTGTTATAGACTGATTCTAACTTAAAAAGCCTGCATAAAGTTGTATGACAACATATGAGGTTTTTTCCTGGTTTTATTGAGAAATAACATCTGCAATCAGCTCACTTTTCAATATCAGGCCTGATTGCCTGCCGCTACCCAGCAAGAATACGCCGCGTCCATTTGAATAAACAATGCTGCCGTCAGCACGTATATCGTAAGCGGCTACATTGGTTGCCAGCACAGTTTCATTGCCCTGGCGGTTGCGGCTGACTAACTGCCACGAAGCCGGTACTAATGAAGGCACGCCATTGACCATGGCCTCTTTTTTCAAGGCTTTTTCAGCATCGATGCGTTTGCCCTTGAGGATGATTTCTTTTAAATCTGCATTCAAGGCCGGGCCGGATGCGCTGGTCAAAGGCTTGCGGCTATACATCATGGAGAAAAAATTCAGGTAATGAAACACTGCACGCAATAAACGAAAAGGAAAAAACAAGGCATCGAGCAGCGCATTGCTGGTGTCATATTGGGGTACTTCATAAGGACGGCGGATGAAGTGCAGATTACCTTGCGGGCAGACACGTGGGTGCAGGAAATCATATTGAGGATCATCCAGCACCGGCGTAACAGCGCCGTTTTTTACATCCAGCATCTGTATGCTGGCATTGCCATAAGCGAGCGTGACGCCACTTTGATTGCGGGCGATGCCGGTGGATTGATACAGGATCTGCTTTCCTGCATCCGGTATCCAGCAGGGGCTGGTGTCAAGGGTATCGCCACCAGTCAACTCCCGGTATTCATCACCTTCGCGATTGCACATGACCAAGTTGGCGATGCCGGTTTTGTTCATCGATGAGGCCAGCAGTTTGCCACTGCCCTGGTCCAGATGCATGTCTGTCAGTGCCAGGTTTTGCCTGTGCAAGATGCGCTTTTCGGTGCCAGTTTCCAGATCATACGAAAACAGGCCACCCATGCCGGCATCCTGCAAAAAATACAGGATGCGGCCCTGCTCATCAAATTGCATAGAGGTCGCATTGATCTGCGCGCCTTCGCCATCAAACTGACGCCAGGCACCTGAGGCAGAAACCCCAAAACTGGTGTTTTGCTTCCATGCATGTCTTTCCCTGTGTTTTTCCATCTTGTCCAGCATCTCTTGCACATAGGGGCTGTGCAATTGCCTGGTTTCACCATGGGCTGCGCGGTAAAACAATTTACCTTCCGAGATAAAAGCCACTGCCTGTGCACTGGCAGTACGGTCGAGATGGCTTTGATGTGCCGCATCACGGCCAGCCGCAGGCAAGGACTTTCCGTCCTGCGCATGATTGTTCTTTTGCATGGCCTGATTCAGAAAATAAGCCAGGGCCAACAAGGCAATGACGATAATGAGTAAGTGCACTGAAGAATCTCCTGTCCTTGGCCGCCTGAGCGAACCGCATTGCAGGCAAATTTGCCGACAATTACAAAAGCGATATTATGCATGCAAGTGAGACTCACTATGCCAATTACATTTTTGCATCCGAAAAAACCATGACATTTGTCACCGCCAAGTCCTGACACTTTGCTCTGATATTACACACTCTGTTTCGGCATACTGGCAGCAATTCAACAAGGAGTACTCATCATGTCTGCAATCAACGCTGCCACATTTTCTTCCCACGCTGCCCGTGCCAAAGGCGCAATGTTCTTTGCTGTCTTTGGCGCTGCCTGGATGGTGTTATGGAACCAGCGTGCCATGCAAGGCAAAGGACTGGTCTATCTGATCATCGCCATTGCAGGGTTGACGCTGGCCGGGTTGGCAGTCCAGCGTCACCGGCAATACAAGGCTTATGCTGACGACAATAGCCCGGCTGCGCAAAGGGCAGGGCGTCTGTTCCATGTCATTAATGCAGCTCAGTGGGCCATCATCCTGGTCGGCGGAAATGTGCTGGCGAATATGGGCCTGGCCGGGTGGGTCACACCATTCGCCATGCTGATCATTGGCCTGCACTTCCTGCCTTTGGCCAGCGTGTTCAAAGTGCCAGGTCACTTCTGGTTTGGGCTGGTGATGAGTGTGTTTGCCGTTACCTATCCGTTTTTATTTCCCCAAGGGGCGGCTGATCCTTATGGCTGCCTGGGTGCGGGCTTGCTGTTGTGGGGCTATGCCTTGTTGAAACTCATGGCTATCCCGGCAGTGCAGGATATGAAAGCAATTTGAAATAGACCCTCTAACTGCTTTGCTGCAGAATCGCTGGCGTACAAAAATATAAAATGGAGACACCATGCCAGCGAACTTCCTGCCGCCTGCACCCGCTCAAGTCCTGCATCCTGATGGTCAGGTGCGATTTGGCAAATATGCCGGTGCACCAACCATCATAGACTGGACCAGTCTGGCCGCACCACACAGGCGCGGCAAGCTGTGGCAAACCTTGCACCACAAGCACTGGCATTATGTGGCGCTGGCGACAGAAGAAATATTTTGCGGTATCGCGATTGTTGATGTGGGCTGGACCAACACCGCCTTTGCCTATGTGTTCGACAGGCTGGCAGGCAAGCTTATTGCCAGTTATTCCCAGGATGGTCTGCCAGGTCTGACAGCAACACTGAATGCGCATCCGGCAGAACAGGCCAGTTCCGCATTTAGGTTTTTTGGCAAGCGCATACGCTTTCAGCATCTGCCAGCCAGCGGGTGCTATGAATTGCAATTGCACTGCGGTTCATTCAGCATCAATGCCATGCTGGATGCCAAACCGGCTGCGCCTTCCTTGCTGGCAGTTGGTGAAGTGTTGGGCGGTACTGTGCATGCAACCGTCAAATCTGCGGGCATGCCATTGAGTGGCGAAGTACGTGTGGGTAGCCGCAGTTTCAATTTGCAGAAAGGTGTAGGCAGCTATGATCATAGCAATGGATTCCTGGCGCGTGAAACTGGCTGGCGCTGGGCATCAGCACATGCGCTGGACATAGGTTTCAACTTGCAGGCCGGGTATTTTTCCAGTCACGAAAATGCCTTGTGGCTGGATGGCCAACTCATTTCACTGGGCGCTGCACAGTTCGACTTTGATCCCGGCCAGGCCATGGCTGACTGGCATATTTATACTGATGATGGTTTGCTGGACCTGCATTTTCATCCCGAAGGTTTTCGCGCAGAAAATAAAAACCTCGTCATCGCCAGCAGCCGTTATCTGCAACCCATAGGTGTTTTCAGCGGCTGGGTCAGGGCAAGTCTGGATGCACCCAGGCGGCAGATAGAAAAACTGGTGGGTGTGACAGAAGACCATTTCTCCAAATGGTAATATGAGTCTTGGCCTCACCGGATAAAAATCTAACGCAAGCGACCTATATAGGTTTGATCGACCATGGCATTATGATCAAGCACAGGCGCGGGTATCCTGGTCATATCCGGCATGCTGCTCTCGTCCAGCTTGTTGCTGGACTGCTTTCTGACTGCCAGTCTGTTGAGCAAAGGAGTGGGGGGCGGTGGCGTGACGAACAAGCCATCTTCGCCAAAATAAATCTCATCGAGCTTTTGACAGATATCGTGCAAATCCTGATTCGGTAATGCCAGCGCCATGTCCAGTATGCTGCGGCAATAGCCAGGGTTGACGCGCATGTACTCTATGTCAGTCACGCGGCCATTTTGTCGCCGTAAAATCACGTGCAGTCTTGCCATGAGGGAGAAGGCAAGATTGTCCGACATGGCATTCTGTATCAGGCTGCTGGTACTCATAAGATATGCTCCCCGTGAAGTTCAAGATCAAGTCCTTCTCTTTCCTGCTCATTGGTCAGGCGCAAGCCAATGCTCACTTTGATCAGCCATAAAATGACGGCAGTCACAGCGCCCGAATAAATCACAGTGACGATGACACCAAAGGCCTGCGTTGCCAAGCTGCCGTCAGCACCGCCTATGCTCTTCATTGCAAATACGCCAGTCAGCAAGGCCCCGACTATGCCACCGATGGCATGCACGCCAAATACATCCAGTGAATCATCGTAGCCACCCAAGGATTTGAGTGAAGTCGCTCCCCAGTAACATGCGACGCCAGCGACTGCACCTATGACCAGTGCACCTGTCAGATCAACAAAGCCGGATGCCGGTGTGATCGCGACCAGGCCAGCGACAGCGCCAGAGACTATGCCCAGCACCGATGGTTTGCCACGGCGCAGCCATTCCACGAGCATCCAGGCCAGTGCCGACATCGCAGTCGCCACCTGTGTCACCAGCATCGCCAGCCCGGCGCGGCCATCTGCCGCACCGGCAGAACCGGCATTGAAACCAAACCAGCCCACCCATAACAGTGATGCGCCTATCGCAGTAAGTAATAAATTATGCGGCGGCATGGGTTCCTTGCCAAAACCCAGGCGTGGCCCGACGATCAAAGCAGCCACCAGGCCAGATACACCGGCATTGATATGTACAACAGTACCACCGGCAAAATCCAGCACACCACGCGCCGCCAGCCAGCCTGCCGGTTCCCACACCCAGTGCGCGACCGGTACATACACCAGCAAAGACCACAAGGTGATGAACAGCAGCAACGCAGAAAATTTCATGCGTTCAGCAAAGGCACCGGTGATCAGGGCAGGGGTAATGATGGCGAATGTCATCTGGAACATCAGGTATACGCTTTCCGGTATCGTCGGTGCCAGTTGATGCACGCTGAGCTGCCCGGCTTCTTTCAAGAAGCTCACGCCGTGCAGCATGAACCTGTCCATGCTGCCCAGATAAGGCGAACCTGCGGTGAATACCAGGCTATAACCCAGCACCACCCACAAGACCGTGACGATGCAGGTGGTTGCCAGACTATGCGCCATCGTGCCCAGGGCATTTTTCTTGCGCACCATGCCAGTGTAGAACAGGGCCAGGCCGGGTATTGTCATCAGCAATACCAGTGCAGTCGAGGTCAGCATCCAGGCGGTGTCGCCAGCGCTGATCTTGTCGGCGGCGATCATGCCCGGCTTGGTCATGGCTGGTGGCGTGGCCGTAGCCACTACAGGTGCTGTTGTGGCACTTGCTGCAGAACTCGCTGGCGCAGTTTCTTGTGCATAGCTGTTGCCCCCATACAGGAAAAGGCTGATGGAGAAAAAAAATGAGAAGAAAAATGAGAGAAAAAGTGAGACAGAAAGCGGGAAGCTGGAGAGCACGCGTATTTTCATCAGGCTGGCCTTTTCAAAAACATCGTCAATGACACACAAGCATGTGCATTGCAGCATTTTTCATGCCAAGGCTGATACCAGTGATTTTGATCTTGCTCGCAACTAATCAGGGAAAGAAATTGCTTGTGATACCAGTACGGGCAGGTGCATGCACCAAAATGTAAGCAAATATTTCTGCATAGCATGAGTTTGCACGCAGAGAGTGCCAAATCAAATTCGATGCTCATAATTCCATTTTTGGGAATAATGAATTCAATATTATGGCTATTCTTTACTTTAGTGACCTGAATTAAAGTGCCTGTCATTCGCTGTGCATGAGCAAGGCGAATCTCAAATCCGCTTTCAACCATATAAAGGAGCACGCTGTGTCACTCACATCCATATCACTCACATCCATATCACGCACTTCCAGCAGCCTGGTCAGCAAAATCAAATTCATCTTCTTTTCCGCAGTAGCCGCATTGTCCATGGCAGCAGTGCCGGGCATCAGCGCTGCTGATACGGTCACCAATAGCGTCATAGGCGCACGGGGTTACGATCTCACGACTTTCTTTACCAGTGAAAAACCAGCGCATGGTACTGGTCATCATGTGGCAACTGTAGATGGGGTTGAGTACCTGTTCACCAGCGAAGAAAACAAAAAGACTTTCCTGGCCAACCCAGAAAAATACCTGCCAGCTTTTGGTGGCTACTGCGCTTATGGTGCTTCCATAGGCAAGAAATTTGTTGCTGACCCGGACGTGTATGACATCGTCGATAACAAACTCTACTTCAATCTCGATACCAAGATCCGTGCGATCTGGGCAAAAGACATTGCAGGCAATATCGATCTTGCAAAAACCAACTGGAAAACCATCGCCAGCAAGAAGCCATCTGAACTCTGATTGCCTGCACATATGAAAACGCCGCTTTGCCCAAGGGCTAAAGCGGCGTTTTTGTATTCAGAGCAGTGATTTACACAGGTAAGGCAATCTGGTGATCAACACTGAATTGATAATCGCGGAACACATGTTCTGCACTCAGCAATTCATAAGTGCCATCCGGCAGCTTGCGGGTCGTGTCTTTCAGGCGGTAAGTCATCTGGCCGCAAGTCCAGCAATTAAAGTTGCGCATATGGGTGCACAGGCAAGTCTTGTCCATGACCGAGACTTTCTTTGCATCGGGATGGGCTGCCACTTCACGGTTATACGAAGTGATGTAAGCGCAGTTGCCATTGCCATCGAGCAGGTAGCCATAGGATTCACAACCAGGGCGTATGCCATCGCCTATGGCAGGCGTGTTCTTCAGCATGCGCATAGGGTAACCTGTAGGCGAGATATTATTGACTTCGATATCGCCTTCGCTGGCCTTGAAGTATTCCTGCTTGACGCTGGCAGGCAAGCCGCACTCATTGGTGACCGTAAAGCGCGTAGCCACTTGCACCCCGGCAGCGCCGTTTTCCAAAAAGGATACGGCATCGCTGCCTGTGAAAATGCCACCAGCGGCTATCAGCGGGATATCCAGGTTTTCTGCTTTCAGGTACTGGACGATTTCAGTAATGATGGTTTGCAGGTCATATTCAGCCCAGTCCATGCCAAAACCGAGGTGGCCGCCAGCCAGCGGGCCTTCGACAATGACATAGTCGGGCAAACGGTTCAGGCGGGAATTCTTGCGCAGGAATAGTTGCAGCGCACGTACTGAAGAAACGATGATGCCCAGTTTTGCATCGCGGAAGCGCGGGTGATCAGCGATGAGGCCAAAAGAACCCAGATGCAGGCCGGCACTCATGGTGATGCCATCAATACCAGCATCAAGTGAAGACTCCAGGCGCACCTTCAGTGTTTCGCGTGGGCCATTCATAGTCAGCTTTTCCATGCAATTGACAAAGATCATGCCCGTGCCTTGCTTGGCTTCCATGGTCTTGCCCACGTGCATACGGGTTGCTTCTGCCAGTTGATCCAGGTTGAACTTGATGTCAGTCTTGTCGGAATTGTTGATATTGTATTTGTAGAATTTGGTCTTTTCCTTGACAAAGCTGGTGTCAAAACGACGGTCAGAGACATCCTGCACCATGGCATCAGAGATATGGCCTATACCGCCCAGACGTGCAGCAACCAGAGCCAGTTCAGCAGTGGAAATATCGACGCCCATGCCACCGATCATGATAGGAACCAGCTCATCTTTGCCCAGCTTCAGGCGGAAATCATCTACACGTTTCATTGTTATCCTTGATACATTTTGCTCAAAAGTAAATCACGCGACGCTATATTCAGTACTCTCTCAATACCCTTAGTGCTCTGACTCTACAGATACATATTGCATATTTCTTGTTGATTCTGCGGGCTGCAAACCGGCAGACGAACGAGATTGTAAGCCAGGGCTAGCCGCTACAGCTAAGATTATATTCTGTAAGGGAGGCAAATACCCAGGCGCAGGCTTTATCTCTTGCTATTTGACCAACGTAATTTGGCCCAGGCAGCCTGTTGGCTTGCATTCAGGAAAGTCCAGGCAACCAGACGGCTCTCTTTATTGCCCTGGCTCATGATAATGGTTTTTTCATTAAGCACCTTGACCTGCTTCAATGCCGCATGGATTGCGGGTAAATTGGCCGACTTTGATACCAGGGTAGAAAACCATAAGATTTTTGTGGGTATGGCCGCACTTTCAGTGATCATTTTCTTGATAAACGCCAGTTCTCCGCCTTCGCACCAGAGTTCTGCAGCCTGCCCACCAAAGTTCAATACGGGTAGCGCCTGCTCTGCCTGGCTAGTTTGCTTCAGGTTCTCCCACTTGCGCTGGCTGCCAGCTCTTGCTTCTTCAGCAGAAGCGTGAAAAGGCGGGTTGCACAGGCTGACATCAAACCATTCATCATCACCAACAATGCCATGGAACAGGGATGCCGCATTGGCCTGTTGACGTAACTGTATCTGCTGGCCCAGGCCGGGATTGTGTTCCAAGATGGCCCGTGCATTAGCCAGCGAGGCGGGATTGATGTCGCTGGCGCAGAATGACCAGCCATATTCGCTGGCACCGAGCAGGGGGTATATGCAACTGGCGCCAGTACCAAGATCAAGGGCCAGTATCTGCCTGCCTTTGGGCACACGGCCCTGATTGCAGTCAGCCAGTAAATCAGCCAGATAATGCAGGTAGTCTGCCCGGCCCGGCACTGGAGGGCAAAGATTCTCAGAGGGGATATCCCAGCCACGCACGCCATAGCTGCTGTGCAAAAGAGCCTTGTTGAGCAGTTTGACTGCCAGCGGGTCGGCAAAATTGATGCTGGTTTCGCCAGCCGGGGTGCTGACAAGCAGAGATGCAAGCGCTGGCTCAGCCTTGCTCAGGGCCGCAAAATCATAGCGTCCCTGATGGCGGTTGCGCGCATGCAGTAATGAGCTGCCAGCGCGGTTTCTTGCATCTTTCTTGTTCTTGTTGCTCATCTGGCCTGATCCATCATCCTTGATGCCTGCTCATCTGCAGGCGAATCCCGCATTGTCCCACGAAGGCCCGTGGCCTGCTGACCGAAAAAATCCAGGCTGCAGGCGATTTTCGCCGATGTTGCTGATATTTTACTCATACTTTGTTCATACTTAAGTAGGGGGCTTGTTCTCCTGACAAAGGATGTAAAATTCAGTAAGTGTTTTATTTGTTTTGAAACACCATTGCTAAAATTTGGCGGCTCTAATTGAAAGGTATAAGAAATGAAAAAAAACGCTATCGCGGGCAGTATTGCTACTGCTGCCATCCTGTCAGCCTGCTCGACTGCGCCTGTTAAACATACAGCTGACCCAGTTGCACCTGCTGCCCAGGTCGTTAGCGTGCCAGCCAATCTCAAAGCACCTGCAGGTGAAGTACTGGCCTTCCAGATGGCTGCTACCGGCGTGCAGATTTATGATTGCCGTGCCAATAAATCAGGCCCTAAAAAGTTTGAATGGGTATTCCGCTCACCAGAGGCTGAGCTATATGCCAGCCATGACCCTACCAGCCCCAAACTGGGCAAGCATTATGAAGGCCCGACCTGGGAAGCCGCGGATGGCAGCAAAGTAGTCGCTGAAGTAGTCGCCAAGAGCGACAGCGTCGATACCAATGCCATTCCCTGGCTGTTGCTGAAAACAAAATCCAGCTCGCCTAACGGTACTTTTTCCAAGGTCACCAGCATACAGCGCGTGGTCACCGTTGGCGGCAAGGCACCTTTGACTGGATGCTCGGATTTCCAGATTGGGGCAGAAACACGCACACCTTATAAAGCCACCTATTATTTCTTCAAGGCAAATTAATTGCCACTTTGTTTCTAATTGCTTCAGAGTAAGCAATTGATTTCCAATGGGTTCATAATAGGCTTCCCCATCATGAACCCCTATTGCGATGATACTGGATGGTTTTGATCTTGCCATTTTGCGCTACCTGCAAAAGAACAGCCGCCATTCAGCCGAGCTGATAGGGGCAGACATAGGCTTGTCTGCCACTGCCGTGCAGCGGCGCATACGCAAGCTCAGGGATGAAGGCGTCATCAGGGCAGAGGTGGCGATAGTCAGCCCCCAGGCGGTTGGCTATCCCCTGACTGTGATGGTTGAGGTTGCTTTCAAAAAAGGCCTGGGCAATGTCATAGACAGCTTCAAGCAAGACATGCAGGCCCTGATCGAAGTACAGCAGTGCTTCTACCTCGCGGGTGATTTTGACTTCATGCTCATCGTGCAAACCACGGACATGGCAGCTTATGAACGTTTTACCCGTGCCGTATTGTTTGTCAATGAGAACATCCTCAAATTCCGCACCACCGTGATCATGGATACCGTCAAGCAAAGTTACTGTCTGCCGATTTAAGCTTCAGCATCCAGCGCAGCAAATACTTCTTTCGCCGCAAACAAGCCATTCAGCGCCGCAGGAAAGCCGGCATATACCGCCATTTGCATAATCACTTCTGTCACTTCTTCGCGCGTGCAACCCACATTCAGGGCAGCCTGTATATGCACCTTGAGCTGGGGTGTGGCATTCCCAAGCGCCGTCAGTGCTGCAACCACGGCGATTTCGCGTGACTTCAAGTCCAGTTGCGGGCGTGAGTAAATATCCCCGAAAGGGAATTCAATCAGGTAACGTGCAAAGTCGGGCGCAATATCTGCCAGCGCGGCGATGACTTTTTCTCCTGCTTCGCCATCAATTTCCCTGAGCTTTTCCCAACCGCGCTGATAACGTTCATTGATGGATACATTGCTGTTTTGATGCATGATCAGACTTTCTTTTTCCGGCCAGCCTTATCAACTATCATTGTTTGATAAATCCGGATTTTGTCATCCAGGGCGCTGGCATTGGCTGCAAGCTCAGACATGGTGGTGGCCAGGCGCTGACGATGGAGCTCAAGCATAGTCAACCGCTGTTGCAGACTCATTTCTCCTGCTGCCCTGAGCTGCGCATACTCACGTATGTCCGCCAGTGGCATGCCGGTTTGCTTCAGGCGCAGCACAAACTCCAGCCACAGGACGTCCTGGCTGTTGTAGCGTCTGTGGCCGTTGTCTGCCCGTTTGGCTGCCTGCAAGACCCCGGCCTTTTCATAGAAACGCAGGGTATATGCAGACAAGCCCGTCAGGGCAGCCAGCTCGCCTATGGAAATGAATTGTCTGGTCACGGTATGATCTTAGAACTTAGAGTGGACTCTAAGTCAAGCATACAGGACATCTTTTTCCCTGCAAATTTTAAATTGATAATGGCAGTTCAAAACGATAGCCTACGCCATATACAGAATGCAGGCATTCATTGCCCGGCAGTTTTCCCTGTATCTTTTTGCGTATGTTCTTGATGTGCGTATCCACCGTCCTGTCATTGATATCGCGCTGGTCTTCATGCGCAAAATCAAGCAATTGCTGGCGTGAGAACACCCGTTCAGGATGGCTGATGAATTCAGACAGCAAGCGATATTCTACCGGCGTCAGATTCAGAGGTTGGGCATCAATCAGTATGCGCAGTTGCTCTTTATCGATAGCAAAACGTGATTGTTCAGAAGCTGGCTGCCTAATCAGACCAGTCAGACCAGTCAGACCAGCCATGCTGCGGCGCAAATGCACCTTCACACGTGCGACAACCTCACGTGGGCTGAAGGGTTTGCAGACATAGTCGTCAGCCCCGGTTTCCAGTCCCAGCAAGCGATCTACCTCTTCCACTCTCGCAGTCAGCATGATGATAGGCACTTCGCTGAATTTGCGTACTTCCTTGCAGATACTGATGCCATCCAGTTCTGGCAACATCAGGTCCAGCAAGATCAGGTCGGGTGCGGACAGGCGCAGTTGTTCCAGTGCCAGCCTGCCATTTGCTTCATGGCTTACCTGGTAGCCCGCCGCGAGCAGGTAGTCCTTCAGCAGGGCCGCGATTTTCAAGTCATCTTCAACAATGAAGATGTGGGCGCTATTGTCCATGTGATGATTTATGGTGTCTTGATAAAAGGCAATTGCATGAGAATTTTCACGCCACCCAATTGTGAGGCAGATGCACTGATACGTCCACCATGTGCTTCAACGATGACCTTGCAGATCGCCAGCCCCAGGCCGCTGCCACCGCCGGCGCGGTTGCGTGCACTGTCGGCCCGGTACAGGCGGTCAAATAACAGCGCATGGCTGGCATCCGGCACACCAGGCGCACTGTCTTCGATACTGAGTTCAAGCAAGGCGCCATTACGTGTCAAGGTGCACAGGATCACCCCGCCGTTATCGGTATAGCGTATGCTGTTTTCCAGCAAATTACTGAGTACCTGGGTCAGGCGTCCGCCATCGGCATTGATCCATGCTGGCATGTCGCCCAACTGGCTGTCAAGGTGCAGGCCAGCCTGCTGCATGCGTAGGCCAAAGCGTTGCAACAGGTCTGCCAGCATCGGGCGCAAGTCCATGGGCTGGAACTGATAATGCAGCTCACCGGCATCGGCCAGCGTCAGTTGGCGTAAATCATCGACGAGCTTGTTGATGTGGCGCACTTCTGCATGCAGGGACTCCAGCGCTGCGGGTGTGATGTGGCGCACTCCGTCCATCAGGGCTTCTACCTCACCCTGTATGACAGTCAGCGGCGTGCGCAATTCATGCGAGATATCAGCCAGCATCTTGCTTCTTTGTGCCTCGTTTCTCTCCAGGTTTTGCGCCATGCTGTTGATGTCACGGGCGAGATCACCTAGCTCGTCCTGGCTGATCATTTCTGCCCTGGCATCAAGCTGCCCCTTGGAAATTTTTGCCGTGACCTGATGCAGGGATTTTAAAGGGCGCAATAAATGCCTGGCCAGCCACAGGGAAAATGCCAGCGATACCAGTATCAGTGTCAATGCCAGCCATAAGGTATGACGTATTTGCACGCTGACAAAATCCATCGCGCTCGCGTTCGAGATTTGCCGCAGAGGGGCCAGCCTGAGCATGCCTACTTTTTGATTGCCTAGCATGATGGGCACGATGCTGCCACCGGGCGCATCGCCGGGGCCTATCAGGGCTATACCATTCTTGTCTATCAGCGACAGTCTTTGCCCAAAGCCCATCGGATCTATCGGCGGCCTTTGTTCTGGTGGTGCATCGCGTGGTGGCCTGTCCTGGCCTCTTGGTGGTGGAGGCGGCGGGCGCCTGTCATGTTGGTCTTCAGTCCCGTCTTCACGCGGCCTTCTGGGTGGCGGCGGCGGAGCATCTTCATTTTGTGGACGTGGCTGGCTGCGTATCTGATCAAGCAAGTCGCGCATGGGACGGCGGTTGGTCTGAAAACGGTCAAAATTGCCATTTTGACGATAATCTTCCGCCAGCAAATTACTAAGCCTGACCAGGTCTTGCCGTTCCAGATCACTTAGATAGGCGATGAAACCACTTTTGAGGTTTTGACTGGTGACCCAAGCGAGCGTGCCTATGCTGATAATCACAATTGCCGTAATGGCCAAAGCAAGCTTGCGGGCGATGGTCAGACGCATACTTCAGGGCTCCCGGATTGTATAGAACTCATTTCATAAATAGGATGAGATGCGTTTGCCTCATAACGTGGGCTGGCAAGGCGGACGAGGCAGTCAATAGCTTTGCCTATTGACAACGAGTTCAACGCAGTCCAGCGCACGTTATGAGGCAACCCCTCCGGGAACTGACGATTTGGGCGCATTGCTGCGTTGTGCCGCTTGCTAAGGCGGACGCCTTAGCTGCGCGTCACGCCTTGCACTGCATCCCAAATCGTCTTGTTCGCACTCATCCTATTTATGAAATGAGTTTTAAAGTATTGATTTGCCATGGTGCCAGCCAATTATGGAGGAATCATGAAGTAAAGACGATACGCAACAAAAAAATATTTTTATAAAAAAATACAGATGGAATTTCAAAAAAACTGCTTTCTTCATTTTTTCTTCACATTCAGAAATCATCCTGTCTCCAGTCTCAGAACTTAGCGCAGAGAATGCCGGGCTTCTTGAGTAGAAAAATCGAAACTTCAAGGGGGCTAGAAATGAAATCACAAAGAATATCGAATTTGCATGTCATGGCTGGCGTGCGGGCAAGAGTACAGATAGGTAGTGCCATGCTTATGCTGGCAAGCCTGGCTGCCTGCGGTGGCGATGCCAGTACGGCAGGGTCAGCAAGCAATGCTACTAGTGTGCAAGCAGCACCGCCTGTAAGCACAACTGCACTCCTTGCGCCTGCCCCTGCAGATCCGCCTTCACTCGTGCCTATTGCCAATGGCGAGGGAGCTGCTCTGACAGTATCCACGACTGGCAGCATAGATAGAAACAATCCTTTCTTTAAAGCCTTTGGCAATGGCCGCAGTTGTGCCAGCTGCCATCAGGAAAGCCAGGGCTGGAGCATACGTCCTGACGACCTGCAACTGAGATTTACTGCCAGCAATGGCAATGACCCGGTATTCGCCCTCGTCGATGGAGCAAACTCGCCGACTGCCAAAGTGACCACGCTAGATCAAAAGCGTCAGGCTTATAACATGTTGCTGTCCAAGGGCCTCATCAGAGTGGGTTTGCCAATACCCGCTGATGCTGAATTTATACTGGATAAAGTAGATGATCCCTATGGGTACGCCAGCGCCAAAGAAGTATCGCTATTCCGTCGTCCTATGCCCACCACGAATCTCAAATTTCTGAGTACCGTCATGTGGGATGGCCGTGAAACTTTCAGCGATGCCAGGTCCAATCTGTGTATACGCAATACCCGTCCGATACAATGTTTTTCCACCACTGATTTCGATTTGCTGCACCAGTCAAATAGCGCAGTCACTGGTCATGCGCAGGCAGCGCAGGGCTTGACTGCAGCAGAGCAGCGCAGCATCGTTGATTTTGAAAAAACTTTATTCACAGCACAGATCAGCAGTCTGACAGCAGGTAATCTGACAGACCTTGGCGCCAAAGGTGGCCCTGTTGAACTGGCAAAGAATAATTTTTATTTTGGTATCAATGACCTTGATGGCGGTGACTATATAACGGGAGCACCATTCGACCGCAATGTCATGAACATGTTTGCCGCATGGCGCGGGCTGGACAGGCCGGCGCCACCAAACCCGCCAGTGCAAGGAAGGCCACCGCAACCACCACAGCCACCATCGGCAATCAATATTGCCAGGGCATCGATAGCCAGAGGCGAGCAGATATTCAATAACAAGCCTTTCACTATCACACGCGTCGCCGGCTTCAATGATGAATTGCGTGTTGGTTTGCAGCGTACAACCTGCGCCAGTTGCCATAGCGTAGGTAATGTGGGTACGCATTCTGTACCGCGCCTGTTCAATACCGGTGTATCAGATGCCAGTCTGCGCACACCTGATATGCCCTTATATACACTGAGGAATAAACTGACTGGTGAGTTGCTACAAACAACGGACCCCGGCAGCGCCATGAACACAGGAAAATGGAAAGACATAGGCCGCTTCAAGGTACCCAGCCTGCGTGCCATAGAAGCACGCTCCCCTTACTTCCATAATGGTGGCATGGTGGAGATTACAGATGTCGTGAAATTCTATGACAAGCGTTTTAATATAGGATTTACGCCGCAGGAGATTATTGATCTGGCGGAGTTTTTGAAGGTATTGTAAAACTTGTTTGGAATACGTAAAAAGAGCAGGCTCGAGGGCCTGCTCTTTTGTTTTAGAAGGCTGCGTATTATTGTTAGCCAGCGTAAAAGCAGCGGCCACATACATGTTGATAACGCTCATTTCCACCAATATCAATTTGTTCGCCAGATTTCATGCGTCTGCCATTTTCATCAACGCGGATATTCATCGTGGCCTTCTTGCCGCAAGCGCAGATGTTTTTTAATTCTTCTATATCGTCCGCGAGCGCCAGCAAATATGCCGAGCCGGTAAATGGCTCACCCAAAAAATCACTGCGTAAGCCATAGCAAATCACTGGCACACCGCGCACCTGTGCCAATTGATGTAGCTGGCGTACTTGGTCAGCAGACAGAAATTGCGCTTCATCAACAAGCACGCAACTGACCTTCGGTGTCTCTGCCAAAAAATCGAAATTCGTATCGAAAACTTCAGCCTGCCTTTGTGGCCCCAAGCGTGAAGTGACTTTACCTGCACCATAACGGTTGTCTATGGCAGCGGTATAGAGAAGGACTTTTTGTCCCTGCTCTTCATAGTTGTGTGCCACCTGCAAAAGTGCGGTGGATTTCCCGGCGTTCATTGCTGAGTATCTGAAGTAGAGCTTGGCCATGCCTGTTTCCTGTTTGGTTCCTGGTGGACTGTTGTCAATCTTGTTGATGATGACAGTCGATTTATTGTCAATTTTATTGAAGATGGGACTTCCGCAAAACCGCCCCAGCTGCGTTGCAGCTCCTAGCCGTACTTAAAGTACTGTCTTCGTCGCTACGCCTTGCTGGGACAATTTTGCGTAAGTCCTAGAAGAAAAATTTTTTATAAAAGGCTCTTGAAACTCTTTGTACCAGTACCATTTTCTACTCAGCAGATGCTCAAAAGCGAGGTTTGCTGAAGAAGTAAAAGCAGTAGTGTCAAAGTAGTAGCTTCAAAGCAGTAGTTTTAAAAAAAGTTTCTAAACATTTAATTTATATCGCTTCAATTTATAAGGATATTATCATGCGTAATTTTGACTTCGCTCCTCTGTACCGTTCCGCTATCGGTTTTGACCGTCTCGCACAATTGTTTGATGACGCACAACGTACAGAAAATGCACCCAGCTATCCCCCCTACAATATTGAGTTGATTGCAGAAGATAAATATGCAATCACCATGGCAGTTGCCGGCTTTGACCGAAGCGAACTCGACATCGAAACCGAGCGCGATACCCTGAAAATCGTAGGCCGCCGTCAAAAGGCAGAAGGTGCACGCAACTTCCTGCACCGTGGCATTGCCTCACGTGATTTTGAACACCGTTTCCGCCTGGCTGACCATGTCAAAGTTGTCACTGCGCGTCTCGATAATGGTTTGTTGAGCATTGAACTGGTACGTGAAATTCCAGAAGCACACAAACCACGTCGCATCCTGATTGATGCCGAGAATCTGCAACTGGTAGAACAGCAGGCTCAGGTGCAAAACCAATTGCAACGTCAGGTTGCTTAAGTAATATCAAGCAATATCAAGCAATAAATCTGGCCCATGCGTAAACATGGGACTGTCTCCAAAAATGAAGCATAAAAGCATGGGCTTGCCCATGCTTTTATGCTACGCTTGCCTGTAATGTGACAAGCTTATTTTTCCCTTATTTCATCTGATAAGCAGTGCTTTGTTGCAGCTTGATTCTGGCCATCGCCAAAGTAGCTTCTGCCTGTAGATAGGCCTGATAAATTTCATCGGCATTGCGTTGGGCATTCAAGAGTTCCAGCATCGACGCTGCCCCTTTGCGATAGCTGGTACGCACGCTCTGTAGCAAACGGTCAGAATCCTCAAGTACGTGTTCCTTATAGTTTTTGATATTTTGCAAAGCAGCCTGATATTGCAGATAGCTACCCCTGACCTCGGTTTCTGCCTTCATCAAGGTTGAGCGCAATTGCAGTTGCGCCTGTGTCAGCGCTGATTGCGCCTGGCTTAATTCGCCACTTTGCATGCGTGAAAAAGGAATAGGAATCGTGACCGTCAGGCTCAGCGGACTCGAACGTTCAGCCGGAGAATTCGTGACTGTACCGCTGGCATTCTGTATCGCGTTGACCCTTGGCGTGTTCTTGATACCAAGGTTGACCACAGGATCGATCCAGCGATTGGCTCTTGCCAGTTCTATATTGTCCTTGGCATTTTCACTGGCTGAACGCGCCACTTGTATGTCTTCCCGTTTTTCCAGGGCTTGCCGTGTCAGGGTGGTCAGATCTGCCGTCATCTCATCCTGGCTGCCGCTGCAATCGATTTTCCTGTCTGCAAAAATCTCTTGATAGCTTTTTCCGAGGAAATTCGATAATTCCGCTTCAGCATTAATGGTATCAGCGCGGGCGCTGGTGACATCCATGGCAAAGCGATCAGCTTCGACTTTTGATTGCACTAGTTCCTGCTTGCCTATGTCGCCGGTTTTGAAACGTGTTTCATTCATCTTCACAATATCGCGCATGGCATTCAGGCTGCTATCCCGACGTGCCAGCGACATGGCAGAGCGGCAGGTTTCTGTAAAAGCGTTTGAGGCATCGCTCAATAGCTGCC
The DNA here is from genome assembly GCF_049340245.1 of Undibacterium sp. TC4M20W. Taxonomy (NCBI): domain Bacteria; kingdom Pseudomonadati; phylum Pseudomonadota; class Betaproteobacteria; order Burkholderiales; family Oxalobacteraceae; genus Undibacterium; species Undibacterium sp. TC4M20W. The sequence goes on along the minus strand of NZ_JBMPPI010000001.1, from coordinate 253,523 downwards.
GCCGGTAGGCTGAGACACCGGCTTCGGTCAGGCGTACATTGCTCTCCGCTGCCTGTATTCTTGCACCTCTCTTGTTGGCAGTTTCCACAGTAATGGCGATACCTGCTATCGACGTGGTCGCAGTATTGGGCTTGTTTGGGCCATACATTTCTCTGGAGTCAATACCTGCCGTCAATTGTGGGTCTGGTCGCACACTGGCGATGGAGATGCCGGCCCTGGCACTGGTGACGAGTTCTTGCTGCGCTTGCAGATCGAGGCTATTGTTTTCTACTGCAGCCAGGTATTGCTGCATGCTGACTGTATTTGTCTGCACATTGACCTGTGCATGAACCGGCAACTGCAACAACAATGGCAGCAGGCCGCACATCAGCGGCAGTCCATGAGATTTTTGTTTCTTAATTTTTTGCATGATGATTCCTTACACTGCATCTGCTACGCTGGCTTCATGGTGCGCGGCAGCTTTACTGTTTTTGTTTTCTATATATTTTTCTATCAGGTAATAGAGACCTGGCAGCCATACCAGGGTCAGGCCGGTTGCCGTGATCAAACCACCCACCACAACCGTGGCCAGCGGACGCTGCACGTCACTGCCCAGACCGTGGGCGATGGCAGCGGGCAGCAATCCCAGGGCAGCAACGCTGGCCGTCATCAAGACCGGACGGAAGCGTTCGCGGGCGCCATGCAATACCACGTCCCGCAATGACAATTTACCTTCGGCACGCAGACGATTCAGGTTCGACACCATCAAAATCCCATCCATCACGGCCACCCCAAACAGGGCGATAAAACCCACCGCGCTGGATACATTCAGCGTCATGCCGCGCAAATGCAGGGCGCACAAACCACCGATAGCACCGAGTGGCACGGCCATCAATATCAATGCCGGTTGACGCAGGTTCCTGAATTGTCCAAACAGCAGAATGAACATCAAGGCCACTACAACAGGCAAAATCACCGCCAGTCTGGCCTGGGCACGTTGCTGATTTTCAAACTGGCCACCCCAGGTAATCTGGAATTTGGAATGATCGTAGTTGACTTTGGCTTCCACCTGTTCCTTGGCGTCATCGAGGAAAGAAGCCAGATCACGCCCTTTCAGCCCCAGACCGACAGTCAGGTGACGCTTGCCCATTTCCCGCGTGATGGTGCTTTCACCATCATCCAGACGTATGCTGGCTACCTGCGCCAGCGGTATCCTGGCACCGCTGGAGGATGTCAGCATCAGATTGCCCAGCGCATCCGGTGTACTGCGCGATGCTTTGTTGAAGCGTATACCGATGTCATAGTGACGTTCATCAATAAACAACTGGGCTATGGGTTTGCCACCTATGCCCGTGCCTATCAGGTCGGTGATATCGGCAACGTTGACGCCATACCTGGCAGACGCGGCGCGATCGACTTCTATGCGTATCTGCGGCAAAGGTGGTTCCTGTTCGATAATGACATTTTCTGCACCAGGTACGGCTTTCAGCGTGTTTTCTACTTCTTTGGCAATACGGCGGGATTCCTTGAAATCATTGCCATACACTTTGGCGACCAGATCACTGTGGGCACCGGCAAGCTTGTCCAGTACGCCATCTATCATGGGTTGTGTGAAGCCGACATGGGTACCAGGCAGCTTCTCAAAACGCTGTGCCATTTTTTCTATGAGTTCTTGTTTGCTCCAGCCAGATTTCCAGGTGTCATACGGGTGCAGGGTGACGCTGACCTCGATGTGGGAAGGCGTCCATGGGTCCGTGCCTTCATCGTTGCGCCCCAGTTGCGTGACGATGGCGGACACTTCCTTGAACTCCATCGTGGCTTTTCTGAGTTCATCAGACATGCTGCCAGCTTTTTCCAGCGAGATACCTGGTGGCAAAGTGACCTGCAGCCAGATCGAACCCTCATCCAGAGTGGGCAAGAAATCGCGGCCTATACTGGCACCCAGTCCCACGACAGCGGCAAAGGCAAACACAAAGGCTGCAATCGTCAAGCGCGGTGAGTTGACAACTTTTTCCAGGACGGGTTTATAGATGGAGGAAAATTTTTCCAGCACCGGGTTGTGGAATACCTTGCGCGGCTTTTTATAGGCTACATAGGCCAGCCCGGGTATCAATACCAGTGAAACCACCAGTGCACCGAGCAGGGCAAAGCCGATCGCAAATGCCATAGGCGAAAATAATTTGTACTCTATGCGCTGGAACATGAACAGCGGCAGGTAGGCAGTGATAATCACGACCATACCGAAAAAGATGGGTTTGCTGACTTGCAGGGCAGCCGTCATGACATCTTTTGCTGTCAGGGGTTTGCCGCCATCTTCTTCAAACTTGCGCAGTATCTGTTCCATGACCACAATCGCACCATCTACCACGATACCGAAATCGATGGAACCCAGCGACAGCAAATTGGCCGGTATCTTGAAGTGATGCATGAAGATGAATGCCGTCAGCAAAGACATGGGTATCGTCACTGCAACAATCAGTGCAGCACGCGGGCTACCGAGGAAAAGCAGCAGCACCAGTGTCACCAATATCATGCCTTCGAGCAGGGTCCTGCCTACCGTGTGCAGGGTGGCCTTCACCAGCATGGTGCGGTCCAGGTAAGGCACGACCTTGACATCCTTGGGCAAGACATTTTCGTTCAAGTCTTTGACTGCGGCGTGCACGCCTTCCAGTACCTTGGATGGATTTTGGCCCTTGAGCAGCAAAGTGATGCCCTCTACCGTGTCCGGATTTTCATTCTTGCCGAGTATGCCACTGCGTTCCTGATTGCCGAGCTTCACCTCACCCAGGTCTTTCAACAAGACCGGCACGCCGTTTTTTTGCGTGATCATGATATTGCCCAGATCATCGAGGCCACTGATCAGGCCTATGCCGCGCACGACAAAACCTTGCTGCCCGCGTGTCAGTATGCTGCCGCCAGCACTGGCATTATTGGCATTGATGGCTTGCGTGATTTGCGCCAGGCTCAGGTTATATTTGCTGAGTTTTTCTGGTTCAAATTCCAGCAGGAACTGGGTAGTGATACCACCAAAATTGGTGACGTCGGCCACACCCGCCACCTGCTTCAGGCGCGGGATTACCTTCCAGAACTGCAGTTCGGACAGTTCACGCAGGTCACGGCTCTTGGATTCCAGCGTGTAGCGATATATCTCGCCTATGGGCGATGTCAGCGGATCAAGACCAGGCTGCGCACCATAGGGCAGGGTAACGGCGCTGATGCGCTCCTGCAAACGCTGGCGTGACCAGTAATCTTCCGTACCATCCTGGAACACGACGGTAATCAGGGACAGGCCGAAAGTGCTTTTGGAACGCATCACATGCATGCCGGGCGTACCCATGATTTCGCGTTCCAGCGGTATCGTGATCTGCTTTTCAACTTCTTCGGCCGCCAGGCCGCTGACCTGTGTCACTACCTGTGAAGTGGTGTCGGCGATATCGGGATAAGCTTCCAGCGGCAACTGATTCCAGCAGTAGATGCCATACATGGCGACCAGGATAAAGACGAGCCAGACAATGCCGCGTCTGGCGAAGCTGACTTTGACAATATTTTCAATCATTGAGGAGCACTCCCTCTTTGATGACGATGCGCTCGCCTGCTTTCAGGCCGGACAGGATTTCCAGTTTGTCGCCCACTTGGGCACCGGTCTTGACGATGCGCGGTTCAAATACCCAGGGTGTTTTTTCTACAAACACACGTGTATTAAAACCATTCTGCACTACGGCTGACGCGGGAATGGCAGGTGCCTGATGGGCCTGTCCACTCAAATTGACCTTGGCATACATGCCAGGTTTGAAACGCCCAGCCTTGTTGTCAATTGCAATCCTGAGCTTGACGCTGCGGGTATCTGCATCAATGACATCACCGACATAGCGTATCTTGCCTTCAAAGACTTCATTGTCATAGGCATTCAGGGTGATTTTGGCTGCTTGTCCGGCAAACACCAGTGGCAGGTCTTTCTCGGTGACGCTAGCGGTCATCCAGACAGTGGACAAGTCAGCCACGGTCATCAGGGGCGCATTGGTATCATTCCAGAAACCACCTTGCGCGGCGCTTAATTCAATGACCCGTCCGGCTATAGGAGAACGCAACTGGTAATGGTGACCGGTAGCGCCATCCTGGCTGACGCCTAGCTGTGCCAACCGGGCTTTGGTCCTGCCTACTTCCGAGCTGGCCTGGGAATAATCTGCTTCTGCCTGTTCATAATCTTTGCGTGCAGCAATTTCTGCGTCTACCAGGTCTTTCTGGCGCTGCAGATTGCGTTTAGACAATAAAAGCGCACTTTGTGCCTTGCTGGCATCACTGTAGGCCGTGGCAATATCGGCAGAGTCTATAGAAAACAGTACATCACCCACGCTGACTTTGTCGCCCAGACGTTTGTTCAATTGCAGTATGCGCCCGGCTACCGGGGGAACTACCTTGATGGATGTTGCCGCATCCAGCTCTATCGTGCCGGGAATGATGATGGCGCGTTCTATCGTCTGTTCAGTCACGGCAGCGACCGCTATTGATTTTCGTAATGGCGATGCCTCAGGCAGGCGTATCCCTGCTGCTTCCCGGATCAGGGGTAACTTGGCTTCGTCCGCCGCCTCTTTTTTGGATGCTGGTGCCTCTGCCTTGTTGCAGCCAGACAGCAGCATGCTCAGACAGACGGGGGCGAGCAGTACGCTTAGCGTATGCAGACTGGTATTGTTCTTATTCATTTCCACCTCAAGGGAATTCACCTGACAGCAAAGCAAACTAAGGCAGCCAGGTGTTTGCCGCAGCAAATAGTCAATTACAAATTTTGAGGCAGGATAGCAAGGCATTCTGTCGTCAACATGACAGAAGGCTGACAATAAGCTGACAATGAAAAATAAGCGGGAGCAGGCTTGGAACAGAGGTCAAAGAGGTAGAATATCCAGGTTGTTCATATGCTCATTCGGATATTTTATGCATGTCTTGTTGGTTGAAGATGACACCGTGATTGCGGATGGCATCTCCAAAAATCTCAAAGCTCACGGTATGGTGATTGATGTCGTCCATAATGGCCTCGATGCGCTGGCGGCATTGCAGCGGTCAGAGATTTCCATCATGGTGCTTGATATCGGTATTCCTGGCATTGATGGTTTTGAGGTTGTCAGACGCTTACGTAGTCAGAATGCCAATTTGCCAGTGCTGTTGCTGACAGCAAGAGATTCCATCCAGGACCGTGTACACGGGCTGGAACTGGGTGCCGATGATTATTTGGTCAAGCCCTTCGCCACGCCAGAACTGGTGGCGCGTATCAAGGCGCTGGTCAGGCGCAGTTCACCAGAAGCTACCGCCATGCAACTGGCGGGACTGACGCTGGACCAGACTGCCAAGCGCGCCCGCGTGAATGGCCAGACAATTGAATTGTCGGTACGCGAATGGGCTGTTCTCGAATACCTGATGCTGCAGGTCGCCCGCGTGGTATCCAAGCAGCAAATCATAGATGCCATCCTGCCGTGGGGTGAGGACATCACGCTGAATGCGGTCGAAGTGTATGTCTCACGCATACGCAGCAAAATCCTGGATGCCGGTGTCACCATCAGGACAATCAGAGGCTTTGGCTATATGCTGGAGAAAGCCAGTTGATGAATGCCAGCATACGCCTGCGATTACTGAAATGGCTGATCGCGCCTTTGTTGATCACCAACATCCTTGGCGCCATCCTGATTTATCGCCTCGCCTGGGGGCCTGCCAATGCCGCTTTCGATGAGGGCTTGACAGATACGGCCTGGGCATTGGTGCCAAGGTTGAAACTGGCCAGTGCCGATGTCGCCATTGATTTGCCACCGCAAGCAGAGCAGGTTCTGCGTGTCGGCCATTTTGACCCCATCTATTTCATCGTCAGGAATGTCGCAGGAAAAACTATTGCTGGTGATAGCGATTTCCCTTCCTTGCGCACATCCGAGCAATTGAATGAGCCCCTGGCCTACGATGGCATGATGCGCGGTGGCGGGATACGCGTTATTTCTCTTAAAGCCATGGTCGATGGCAAACCGGTTTTTATCGGTGTAGGTGAGACCCTGAGACGCAGGAATAATATCCGTTCCGAGATTTTTACTACCCTGCTGCTGATGGAGGGCTTGCTGGCAGTCATGTCCATCCTCATCGTCTGGTTCGCAGTGTCAAAAGGCTTATTACCTTTGAAGAAAATGCGCGCTGATCTGGATTCGCGCAGTTATGATGATTTGTCCCTGATTGACGTAGAACATAACGCACTGGAATTGCAGCCATTGGTCATGGCACTCAATGACTTGCTGAGCAAAGTGCAGGTAGGCGCTGCTGCGCAGCGTGATTTTGTTGCGAACGTGGCGCATCAGTTGAGAACACCACTGGCTGGCCTGAAAATGCAGATAGAGTGGCTGCAGCAGCGCTATGTAGCCGATGAAGAAACCAGTCGATCAATTGAATTGATGCTGTCATCGAGTGAGCGCGTGATACGACAGACCAACCAGTTCCTGTCACTGGCCAGGGCAGAGCCCAGCCAGTTTGTTGAAGCTTACCTGGAGAAGGTGGCGCTCGAAAAACTGGTGGAAGAAGCGATACAGCATTTCATAGAAGAAGCCGACAAGAAAAATATTGATCTGGGTTTTGATTTGTCCCCTGGCGATATCATGGGAAACCGCTTTTTGTTGCGCGATCTGATTGATAACCTGATCGACAATGCGGTTCGTTATACCCCGGCACAGGGAACTATTACTGTCAGTTGTCTGAGCCTGCAAGACCAGGTATTGCTGAAAGTCGAAGATTCTGGCCCTGGCATTGCGCCTTCAGATCAAGAGTTGATCTTCAACCGTTTTTATCGTATCAGCGATCAGTCAAATGGCAGCGGCCTGGGGCTGGCCATCGTCAGGGATATTGCAACAGACCATAAGGCAGAGATCAAGGTGCTGACTGGCAGCCAGGGGCAGGGAACGATTTTTGAGGTGATATTTCCCCGGTATAAAAACTAAAGCGCAACGCGTATTGTTTTATACCGGGTGTTGCCATTAAGTCCGTATGACTTAAGCACGTATGATTTAAGCACGTATGATGTTCGATGCGTTGACTTCACGAATATCCTTTGTCCCCGTCAAAGCCATGCTGACATCCAGTTCTTTTTGCAGGATTTCCAGCATGGTCGTGACACCTGCCTCACCCATCGCACCCAGACTATACAAAAAGGCACGACCTATCATGCTGCCCTTGGCACCCAGGGCAGTGGCCTTGAGTATGTCTTGTCCTGTGCGTATGCCACCGTCAAACCAGACTTCGGTCTGATGGCCCACCGCATCGACGATCGCTGGCAATGCCTGTATCGATGACATCGCGCCATCAAGCTGGCGGCCACCGTGGTTGCTGACGACGATGGCATCAGCACCGGCAGCGACTGCCAGTTTGGCATCTTCGACATCGAGTATGCCTTTGAGTATCAGCTTGCCGCCCCATTCTTTCTTGATCCAGGCGACGTCATCCCAGCTCAGCGTGGGGTCGAACTGGCTGGCTGTCCATTGGCTCAGCGTGACTATGCCATCGCCACCTTTGACGTGGCCTACAAGGTTGCCAAAAGTCTTGCGGCCAGTCAGCGCACGCAGGGCCCAGGCTGGTTTGGTGGCGAGGTCGATGACGTTTGCCAGGGTAAGCTTGGGTGGTACCGACATGCCGTTTTTCAAGTCTTTATGGCGCTGTCCCAAAATCTGCAAATCCAGCGTGAGTACCAGGGCCGAGCATTTGGCGTTCTTTGCTCTTTGTATGAGTTCTTTGACGAAGCCGCGGTCACGCATGACATACAGCTGGAACCAGAACGGCTTGGTGGTCACACTGGCGACATCTTCTATTGAGCAGATGCTCATGGTTGATAAGGTAAAGGGGATGCCGAATTTTTCTGCCGCAATCGCCCCCAGCATTTCACCATTAGCCCATTGCATGCCTGTCAGCCCCGTCGGTGCTATCGCTACCGGCATGGCGACTTCCTGGCCTATCATGGTAGTGCGGGTAGTGCGGTGTTCTACATTGATGGCAACCCGCTGCCTCAGCCTGATGGCTGCCAGATCGCTGGTATTGGCCTTGTAAGTCGATTCTGTGTAAGAACCGCTGTCTGCATAATCATAAAAAGCTTTTGGGACGCGCTTTTTGGCGAGCAGGCGCAGGTCTTCTACACAGGTAATGACGGGCATGGTTTACTCCAGCTGATTAATTATTTTTACAAGTGTAGGGGATAAGCTACATTGCATGGCAGAAAAGCTTTCAGAGTTTACATGAAGGATTTTCAGCATTGCCCTTGTCGCACAGCTTCACTCAAGAAATTGATCAGATATAAGGCTGCGCATCCACTGATTGCCTGCATCCTGATTGTAGCGCCTGTGCCAGAACATATTGGTCTGCAGGGCAGGTAAGCGCAAGGGAGACTTGACATAGCGCAAGCCAAATGGCGCGGCTGCGCGCTCCGCCAGTTTCTGTGGCACGGTTACCAATAAGTCATTGCAACTGACTATATACGGAACGGCAACGAAATGCGGCACGCGCAGATGACTGGCGGCGCTGATACCGGCTTTTTCCAGACTTTGGTTGACTTTAGCATAAGGATTTTCCCTTGATGCAACGATCAAGTGTCGTGCCGCCAGAAAATCCCTCATCTCCAGCCTGTCTGCCGCCAGCGGATGGCTTTGCCGGAACATGCAAACATAGTTTTGCCTGAACAAACGGCGCTGATACCAGGCATCGGACAAATGATCAAAAGCACCAATCGCCAGATCAACGCGGCCCGATTCCATTTCTGTTTTCAAATCAATATCACTGGCACGTACGGTAGATAACTGTAATTGTGGTGCCAGGCTATGCAGATGATCCGCCAGAATAGGCATGAAATACACTTCACCGACATCGGTCATGGCAATTGTGAAATGGCGCTTGCTGCTGGCAGGGTCAAAACTCTCTTGCCGGTTCAGTGCCTGGGTGATGTGGGTCAGTGCCAGTGCCACAGGCTCGGCCAGTTGTTCTGCCAGCGCCGTCGGTTGCATGCCTGTTGCCGTACGAACAAATAATTCATCATCAAAGCTGCGCCGCAACCGTGCCAGGGCATTGCTGACCGCTGGCTGCGACAAGCCCAGCTTGCGGGCGACAGAGGATATCTGGCGGTCTTGATACACTTCCTGGAAGATCACCAGCAAGTTCAGGTCTATGTCTTTGGGTTCCAGCATCAGTGTCCAATATTATTGTCGAGCATTATTGATTTTATGAATGTAGTACATTCTTGTATTTATATCGTAAAACAAGGCGCTTTGCATTAAAGTTCAAGTCTGTTCAATCAAGGATGGCAGGATCAGCTATGAGCAAGCATGACGCAAGAGAAGTTCAACTGCAGTACCAGACCGGTTTTGCGAATGAATTCGCTACCGAGGCATTGCCAGATGCCTTGCCCAAGAGCCAGAATTCCCCGCAGAAATGCGCCTATGGCCTGTATGCCGAGCAAATCTCAGGCACTGCCTTTACCGCCCCGCGCCATGTGAACCGCCGCTCCTGGGTATACCGCATACGCCCGGCTGCCATGCACCAGCCTTTCCAGCAAGCCAGCAATGGCCGCATGACAAATGATTTCGGCGCGACACCAACAACGCCAAATCAGTTGCGCTGGGACCCCATGCCCGTGCCGACTGAGGCAACTGATTTTGTCGATGGCTGGATGACCATGGCAGGCAATGGCTCTGCCGACGCGCAGACAGGTTGTGCCATTCATATCTACACAGCCAACCGTGACATGACGTCACGTTTCTTTTATGACGCCGATGCTGAGTTGCTCATCATCCCCCAGCAAGGCCGCCTACATATCCGTACCGAAATGGGTTTGCTCGATATAGAACCGCAAGAAATCGCCGTGATACCGCGTGGCGTGCGCTTCCAGGTGCACCTGCCTGATGGCGAAGCACGTGGCTATGTCTGCGAAAACTTTGGTTCCATATTGAAGTTGCCTGACCTTGGTGTTATTGGTTCCAATGGCCTGGCCAATCCACGAGATTTCCAGACGCCAGTTGCCTGGTATGAGGATAAAGAAGGTGATTTTGAATTGCTGGCCAAGTTCAGCGGTAATCTGTGGTCGGCAAAAATAGGTCATTCACCATTGGATGTGGTCGCCTGGCATGGCAATTTTGCGCCTTACAAGTATGATTTGCGCCACTTCAATACCATAGGCTCTATCAGCTACGATCATCCTGATCCATCTATTTTCCTGGTCTTGCAGGCTGCCAGCGATACGCCGGGTGTGGATACGATAGATTTCGTGATTTTCCCGCCACGCTGGCTGGCGGCTGAAAACACTTTCCGCCCACCCTGGTTCCACCGCAATATCGCCAGTGAATTCATGGGACTTATCCATGGTCAGTATGATGCCAAATCTACCGGCTTCCGCCCCGGTGGTGCCAGCCTGCATAATTGCATGAGTGGTCATGGCCCCGATGCACCGACCTTTGACAAGGCATCGGCAGCAGATACCAGCAAGCCACATAAAGTCGATGATACGATGGCATTCATGATAGAAACGCGTAATATCATCAAACCTACCCGCGCCGCCATGGAAGCGCCGCAATTGCAGGCTGACTATTATCAGTGCTGGCAAGGTATCAAGAAAAATTTTAATCCGGAGCAAAAATAAATGACGGTACAACTTAACGAAACCCATGATGTAGGCTTACGCAGCTGGGTAGCATCCGCGAATCAGGCTGACACGGATTTTCCGCTGCAGAATTTGCCGTACGGCGTGTTTCGTCGCCAGGGCAGCAACCAGACATTTCGTATCGGTATTGCGATTGGTGACCAGATACTTGATCTGGCAGCCGCCCATGCCGCCCATGCTTTTGCCGGTTATACCGAATTGCAGGGTGGCCATTTCACCAATGCCGTCAATGCCAGCAATCTCAATGCCCTGATGGGTTTGGGCGCGCCCGTATGGTCGGCATTGCGCCTGGCCCTGTCACGCGTCTTGCGTGAAGGTGCGAGTCTGCAAGGTGCATTGCAAGCCTGCCTGCTGGCACAAAGCGCAGCAGAGTTTGCCTTGCCTGCGCAGATTGGTGACTACACTGACTTTTACACATCCGTCCATCATGCCACGGCGGTTGGCAAATTGTTCCGCCCTGATAATCCTTTGCTGCCGAATTACAAATGGGTGCCGATTGGTTACCATGGCCGCGCCTCATCTATCGGTGTGTCAGGTCAGCAATTCCGCCGCCCGGTAGGCCAGACCAAACCGCCGACTTCTGAAACACCGGTGTTTGGCCCTGCCAAACGCATGGATTATGAAATGGAAATCGGCATCTTCGTTGGCCCCGGCAATGCGCTTGGCGATGTCATCAATATGGACAAGGCAGAATCGCATATCTTTGGCCTGTGCCTGTTGAATGACTGGTCAGCCCGTGATGTGCAGGCCTGGGAATACCAGCCGCTAGGCCCATTCCTTGCCAAGAATTTTGCTTCTACCATTTCCCCCTGGGTAGTGTCGCTGGAAGCGCTGGCACCCTACCGCCATGCCTGGACCCGCGATGCAGAAGACCCGCAACCCATGGCTTATCTGGACGCACCGGATTTACGTGACAGCGGTGCCTTTGATGTACAGCTTGAAGTCTTGCTGCAAACGGAAAAAATGCGTGCAGCAGGTGTGCCTGCCGAACGTTTATCCTTGTCGAATTTCCGCCATTCATACTGGACGATAGCGCAGTTGATTACACATCATACTGTCAATGGTTGCAATCTCAATCCTGGTGATCTGCTGGGCTCGGGCACGCAATCCGGTCCATTGGCTGAAGAAGCCGGTTCCTTGCTGGAACTCACTGAAGGTGGCAAGAAGGCATTGACCTTCAGTAACGGTGAGCAGCGCATTTTTATGGAAGATGGCGATGCCATCATCATGCGCGGCTGGGCACAGAAAGACGGTTGTGCACGGATAGGCTTTGGTGAAGTGGTCGGGACATTGTTGCCAGCCAGGACGTAAATTTTCGATTGACTTTGACTTTCTGCAAATAATAAAACGGGACTTTTCAGTCCCGTTTTTTTCATGCTAATTAAGCCAATCAGTTGTGGTGTTATTTAAATCTGCACCCAGTTACCTTTGAATATAATCGGCCCAGATGGTTTCTCAGGATTACCCGATCCACCTTTTGGTTCCAGCGTTACTGCCAGCAAAGGTACGCTGTCTGCGGTCATGTCTTTAGGCATGGGCAGGGTGATGATGCCTTTGTCTGCCACCAGGCCCAGGGATTTGACCTTGCCATCTTTACCCACTGCCCATAATTCCAGGCTCTTGTCAGCAGCGATGTTTTGCGCTGTCACCATGCGTATCTGTAACTGGCCGCGTTTGCTGTCGCCGGTAATCACTGCGATAGCCTGTGCCTTGTCATCTGACAAAGTGGCGACGTAATTGGTTTGCGGTGTTGCCTGCTGTTGATCCGCCTGTTTGCTCAGCAAGACAGATACCAGCACCACGGCGGCTGTGGTTGAGAACATGCCCAGGCCGCGCCAGAACGCCAGGTCTTCGCGCAGTTTGCCCCAATTGCGCCAGTAGGCCCATGGGTCTTTGGTGGTGCTTAGGTTCAGGCGTTTTTCCAGTGCTGGCCAGACGGTTGCCGGTGCTGCCACGGGAGGGGTAAATTCTGCCATGGGCACGAGGTGTGCTTCCCATTGGCCGACGACCTGGCGCAAGGCTGCATCTTGTTTGAGCCAGGCCTCAAAGCGGCGACGTGCACCACCGCGCAGGGTGCCCAGCACATATTCAGAGGCCAGTTTTTCTTGCAGGCCTGGATTATTTTTTATCTGGTGCAAATTCATCATGCCTCCAGACGTGTAAGGCAGGTGCGCAATTTATCGAGTCCGCGCCTGATCCAGGTTTTTACCGTGCCTATCGGCAGTTTCATGTGTTCTGCCACTTCGCTGTGTGACAGATCATGGAAAAATGCCATCGCCATTGCCTGCCTGTGCAAACCTTCCAGACGTGACATGCAAGACGCCAATGCTTTGGCATCCTGTGTCAATTCCAGCGTCTGTGCTGGTGTCGGTTCAGTGCTTTCCATGGCTTGCATGATTCCCATATCAAAATTATCAGCATCGATTTCCACATCGTGATCAACACGACGCAAAAGGTCGAAAGCGCGATTGCGTACGATAGTTGTCATCCAGGTCATTGGTGCTGCCAGACCTGCCTGATAACTGCCCGCGTTATTCCAGATGTTGACAAAACTCTCTTGTAAAACTTCTTCTGCCAACTCACGCTTAACTAATATACGCAGCGCGAAGCCAAACAGTTTCGCTGAAGTGGCGTCATATAGAAATTTAAATGCCTGAGCGTCTTTGCGGGCGACGGCGGCTAGCCAGTTTTGTAACTGGCTGGTATCCAGAGCGGCAGTGGGCAATTGCTTATCCAATCTTGGCTGTCGGTTATATGAGGGGCTTGCGTGCCAGGAAACGCTGATGCAGGTACAGGTTACCTGATTTTAGTCGATTTCCAGTTTGTAACGCAGTGTACGATATCAGGACTTGCTACTTTCTGCATGCATAAACAGAGATGGATGTTGTTCTGCATATTCGCGCAGCAGGTTCCAGACCACCCGCACCCTCTGCAAGCGATACAGGTCGCTGGGCGCGGCCAGCCAGTAAGAGCGCTCGGTAAAGAAGCTGTCTTGCAAAACCGGCACCAGGGTACCGCTGGAAGGGATGGCATAAGGCGGTGCCATGATCAGGCCCATGCCAGCCGCTGCTGCCTCACATTGCGCCATCATGCCTGTGCAGCATAAGCGCCTTTTGGGGGTAAAGCCCAGTTTGTCGAGGAAGTTGAGTTCATTGCTGGCCAGGCGGTCTTGTACGTAATCGACAAATTCATGCTCAGCCAGATCTGCTTCGCTGCGTATGGGCGGGTGGCGTGCCAGATAATCGGGCGAGGCATACAGGTTCAGGCGGAAAGTTGCGAGACGGGTGAACACATAGCGGCCGGTATTGGGTGGGTCAAGCATGACACCGAGGTCGGCCTCACGCGTCGCCAGGTTGGCAAAACGCGGTTGTACCAATAAATCCACACTCAATTCGGGATGGTCTTTCAGCAAATGTACCAGCAAGGGAGCAATCACCAGCGTGCCAAACATTTCTGGCACTCCCAGGCGCACGACACCGTGGGCCGAGACACTGGCAGCACCCAGTTGATCAGTCGCTGTCAAGGCGGCGCTCTCCATGGCTTCGGCATGGGGGAGCAGGGCATGTCCCATCTCGGTCAGTTCATAGCCTTCACGGCTGCGGTCAAACAGGGTGGAGCCTAGCTGGCTTTCCAGCCGGTCTATGCGGCGTGCTACTGTCGTATGTTCCACGCTCAGACGACGGGATGCACCAGACAGCGTGCCAGCGCGGGCAAGCTCCAGAAAGTAACGCAGGTCAGTCCATTCAGGCATGCTATTCATGCCCTAATTGTGCACCAATTGTGCGGCAAAGCACATACTGCAACAGCTCATTCTCCATTTCTGCTTTGCAGGAAACCAAGAAATGCGGGTTTTGCACAACAACTGGGCAGTTTTAATTGCTCTACCTTCACTCTGATGTGCATTTATGCACAAACGGTGGGCGTACATGCGCTTTCTGGGTTTTTTCTTTCCGTGCACACTGCCTGCCATGCGACATACAACAATGTATACGGCGCACATAAAAAATACAGGAGACAGAAATGAATCAGAGCAAGAGAAGGCAGAAATTCTTACGTCGGTCCGCTGCAGCATTGTTGGTCGCATCAGGAACAGTCACAGGCAGTGGCATCAGCCAGGCTCAGACTACGACACCGCCAGCAACGACTGAAACAGCCAATGCCGAGCCAACCACGGTAGTCGTTACCGCCCGTCGCCGCGAAGAATCCCTGCAAGACGTGCCAGTTTCTGTCACTGCTTTCTCTGCCGATCAGCTCTCCAAGACAGCGATCCCCGACATCGTCGGCCTGGTGCAAAGCTTACCGAATACCACGATGAAGGCATCGCGCGCCACCAATTCGACGCTGACCGCCTTTATCCGTGGTGTTGGTCAGCAAGACCCGCTGGCTGGCTTTGAAGCTGGCGTCGGCATTTATCTCGATGATGTGTATATCGCCCGCCCGCAAGGTGCCGTGGCTGATATCTATGATGTAGAACGCATAGAAGTCTTGCGTGGCCCGCAGGGCACCTTGTATGGCCGCAATACCATAGGTGGTGCCGTCAAATATGTGACACGCAAACTGCAGCCAGAAACCGATGTGCGCCTGAAAGCCACGGTAGGTACTTATGGTCAGACCGATGCGGTATTGACGGCCAGTACACCTGTATCCGATACCCTGCGGGTAGGGGCCAGCCTGGCAAAGTTCAAGCGTAATGGCTATGGCAAGAACCTGCTGACGGGTGCTGAGAATTATGACAAGGACGTTGCCGCTGCCCGCCTCAGTGCAGAATTCACGCCAACTTCCAGCCTGTTCATCCGCCTCTCTGCCGATACCAGCCAGGATGATTCCAGCCCCAAGAATGGTTATCGCCTGACCGTGGGCAATCTTAGCAAGGCACCGATACTCGACAATGTCTTTGATACTCGTGCCAATCTGACCTCGGCACTCGGCCATCTCCAGCAAGTCAAGCAAACCGGCGCTTCTGCGCTGGTGGAATGGCAGATCAATAATGAGCTGACACTGAAATCGATTACTGCCAGCCGCCGCGATACTTCCTATGCGCCTATCGATTTTGATTCTTTACCGACGGTCGATCTGGAAGCTCCCGCACTGTACAAGAACCGCCAGTTCAGCCAGGAACTGCAACTCAGCTACAGCGGCAAGACCATACAGGGTGTGGCTGGCGTGTATTACATTGATGCCAATGCCTATAACAAATTCGATACCCTGCTCAATGGTGCATTGCCACTGTCTGTGTATACCATGGGCGATGTTGATACCAAGGCCTGGGCTGTATTTGCCGATGGCAGCATGAATTTGTCAGACACGATCAGCGTATCTGCCGGTGGCCGTTATACCTCGGATACACGTCAGGCCGCAGTCTTGCGCCAGCTATATCTCGGCACCAAGGGTTCACCTGAAATGGGCAACCCCGGTGCAGTGCTGTTCCGCACAGACACCAATCTGACGAAGAGCGATCTGGACCGTACTGACACGAAGTTCACACCGCGCCTGTCACTGAACTGGAAAGCCAATGCCGATAACAATGTCTATGCATCCTGGTCACAAGGTTTCAAGGGGGGTGGTTTTGATCCACGTTTGAATGTGGTTGGCACCAAGATCAGCCTTACTAAAGCAAAAAGTGGTTATGAGCCAGAAGAAATCGAAACCGTGGAACTGGGCTTGAAGTCGCAATTCGACAAGGGCCGCATCATGACTAATGCTGCCCTGTTCTTCAGTAACTACAAGAACGTGCAGATACCTGGCTCAGTCGCAGTGGATACCGATGGTGACGGCAAGGATGACAACTTCGCCGGCGTCACCACCAATGCAGGCAAGGCCCGCATCAGGGGCTTTGAGCTGGAAGCAACTGCGCGCATTACCGACGCCTTCCGCCTGTCTGGCATGTTCAGCTATATCGATGCCAAGTACACGCAATTCATTGTCGCCGGTGTCGATGTCGCCAGCCAAAAGGTATTCCAGAATACCCCGAAGCAATCTGCCAACCTGACAGCCAGCTATGACTGGCCGCTCAACATGATAGGCAAGAACGGTACGCTGTCGCTGATCTCCAGTTATTCCTATCGTGGTGCGACCAACCAGTTTGAGACACCAAATGCCCTGCTGGATCAGGATGCGTATTCGCTATGGGATGCCAGCCTGGTCTGGACCAGCACCGACAAGCGTCTGCGTGCTGGCCTGCATGGCAAGAATCTCAGCAATACCAAGTACAAGGTAGCCGGTTACCTTTTCCCAACCCTGGGCCTCGAAGGCAGCACGACCGCCTTCTACGGTAATCCACGCACAGTATCGGCCACGGTCGAATACCGCTTCTGATACGGTGACAGCAGGAGAATATTGAGTGACTGATTTCGCCGACATCAGCTTTACCAGTAGCGATGGCCTGCAACTGTATGCGCGGGATTATGCCTCGCATGGCGGGCAGGCCAAATGTGCAGTTATCTGCATCCACGGCCTGACCCGTAATTCTGGCGATTTTGAAGAGCTGGCACCGTGGATAGCAGAACAGGGCAGGCGCGTGATTGCGGTCGATGTCCGGGGGCGCGGGCGTTCCCAGCATGACGCCGACCCCGAGCACTACAATACTGTCACGTATGCCAATGATGTCATCAAGCTGTCCCGTGACCTGGGCATAGGCCGGGCGGTATTCATAGGCACTTCTATGGGTGGCCTCATCACGATGACGGTGGCAGCGCGCAAATTGAATTTGATTGCGGCTGCTGTCCTTAATGATGTTGGGCCAGCTCTGTCTTCCAAAGGATTAGGTCGGATCGCCGGTTTTGCTGGCAAGACTGTGGAAGTGCAAGACTGGGAAGAGGCTACGCAATACATACGCCAGGTGAATGTGTCTGCTTTTCCTGACAACAGCATGGAAGAATGGAGCAAGTGGGCCAGGCGGGCTTTTGCTCAAAATGTCGATGGCAAGCTGGTGCTGCAATATGATCCGAACATTGCTCGCCCCTTGCAAACTGGTCAGTTAAAAAGTAAATCCTGGGTCGCCAATTTCGCTTTCCGCCGTCTTGCCAGAAACCGGCCTACGTTACTGATACGCGGTGATCTGTCCGATCTGGTCGAGCCTGAGCAGCTCGCTTATATGCAAGACCTGGCACCCGACATGCAATATGCAGAAGTCAATGGTGTGGGCCATGCGCCGATGCTGATGGAAGCACAGGCACAAAAAGCCATCAGGAAATTTTTAGCCACAGTAGATTAAGCGAATTGCAGTATGCTTATGCGCACAGTCAAAAAAGAGCATGTGAAATGCCGCTGACAAATTGCATGCAGTTCCACAACGTAAAATTAGCAGGAGACAAAATGCAACAGAAAAACCGCTTTAAACTCGTCTGCCTGAGCCTGGCACTGAGCAGTGTGTTCGCCTCAGCCAGCAGCCTGGCACAGGATTTGAAAATCGCCCTCATCGCTGGAAAGACCGGCGCACTCGAAGCCTATGCCAAGGAAACTGAAACCGGCTTCATGATGGGCCTGGAATACCTGACTGGCGGCAAGATGGAAATCAATGGTCGCAAGATCAAGGTCATCGTCAAAGACGACCAGGGAAAACCAGACATAGGCCGCACCATGCTGGCAGAGGCTTTTGGCGATGATAAGGCTGACATAGCCGTTGGTACCACTTCTTCCGGCTCGGCGATTGCCATGCTACCCGTGGCAGAAGAATACAAAAAAATACTCATCGTTGAGCCCGCAGTGGCAGATGCGATTACCGGTGAAAAATGGAACCGTTATATCTTCCGCACCAGCCGCAATTCCACCCAGGATGGCCTGGCTGGTGCCAGCACCATCAAAGCTGGCGGCAGTATTGCCTTCCTGGCGCAGGATTATGCTTTTGGCCGTGAGGGTGTCAAGGCTGCCAAGGATGCACTGAGCACGGTTGGTGCCAAGGCCAAGGTAGTTCATGAAGAATATGCAGCGCAAAATACTACCGACTTTACCGCAGCAGCACAGCGTATTTTTGATGTGCTCAAAGACAAGCCGGAACCGCGTGTATTGCAAATCATCTGGGCTGGCGCCAGCCCCATGAACAAGCTGGCGGACATGAAGCCAGAACGCTTTGGCATTACCCTGGCACCCGGTGGCAATATCCTGCCCATCATGAAAAACTGGAAAACCTATGCAGGTACCCAGGGTGCAATTTATTACTACTACGATTTTCCAAAAAACAAGATAAATGACTGGTTTGTGGCCGAGCATAATAAGCGCTACAAGGCACCGCCTGATTTCTTTACTGCGGGTGGCTTCGCTGCTGCAAGCGCAGTCTATACAGCCATCAGCAAAGCCAAGTCCACGGATACTGAAAAACTCATCACGGCCATGGAAGGTATGGAATTTGATACGCCTAAAGGCAAGATGAATTTCCGCAAGGAAGATCACCAGGCCATGCAAGCCATGTACCATTTCAAGATCAAAAAAGACCAGAAGAATGAATGGGATTTGCTGGAACTGGTCAGGGAAATTCCTGCCAGCGAGTTGCCAGTCCCGGTCAAGAACAAGCGCTGATGATGGCAGGAGTACAGATGAGTGGTACGCCCTCGCTATCTACACGTGACCTCAGCATACGGTTTGGCGGCCATGTGGCCGTCAACCAGGTCACGGCAGACTTTTATCCCGGCACCCTGACTGTCATCGTCGGCCCTAACGGTGCGGGTAAAACCACTTACTTCAACCTGATGTCGGGTCAACTGCCTGCCAGCTCAGGCAGCGTGCATTTGTTTGGCGTGGATATCACCAGCAAAGGGGCGGCTGAGCGCACACGCAGGGGCATAGGCCGGGCTTTTCAACTGACCAATCTTTTTCCTAATTTGTCTGTCATGGAAAATGTGCGTCTGGCTGTACAAAGCAGGGCAGGTCTGGGTTTGAGCATTTTTTCTCTATGGTCTGCGCATGCCAGTCTGTTGAAGCGGGCAGAGCATTACCTGCACAAGGTTGCCCTGGCTGACCGCAAGTCCGACAAAGTCGCTGCACTGTCACATGGAGACAAACGCAAACTTGAAGTCGCAATCTTGCTGGCACTGGAACCAGAAATCATGATGTTCGATGAACCCACCGCAGGCATGAGTGTCGATGAAGTGCCGGTAGTGCTGGACCTGATCTATCAGGTCAAGGCAGAGCGCAAGAAAACCATTTTGCTGGTTGAGCACAAGATGGATGTCGTGCGTTCACTGGCTGACCGCATCATCGTCTTGCATAACGGTGCGCTGGTAGCAGACGGTGAACCAGTCAGCGTCATGGCATCTGCCATCGTGCAAGAGGCCTATCTGGGCGTTGCCCCGGAAACCAGGGAAGAGCAACATGTCTGAAGCCATACTGACACTGGCCGGTGTGCATACCCATATCGGCGAATACCATATCCTGCAAGGTGTGGATATGCAGGTGCCACGTGGTGGCCTCTCGGTTTTGCTGGGCCGCAATGGTGCAGGCAAGACCACGACCCTGCGTACCATCATGGGCCTGTGGAAAGCCAGTCAGGGCAAGATACATTTTGATGGCCGCGATATCACTGCCATGGCAACGCCGGACATCGCCCAGTTAGGTATCGCCTACGTGCCAGAAAGCATGGCGATATTTTCTGACCTGACAGTCAAGGAAAACCTGCTGCTGGCCGCGCGCAATGGCCCGCTCGATAATAATCGCGTCGAATGGATATGCGGCTTTTTCCCTGCCTTGAAAAAATTCTGGAATTACCCGGCAGGTAATCTGTCCGGCGGACAAAAGCAAATGGTTGCGATTGCCCGCGCCATCGTTGAACCGCGCAAACTGATACTGGTGGATGAACCGACCAAGGGCCTGGCACCTGCCATCATCCTCAGTCTCATGGCTGCCTTCAATGAATTGAAAGCCAGCGACACTACCATCTTGCTGGTCGAGCAGAATTTCAATTTCGTGCGCAAGCTGGGGGACACGGTAGCCGTCATGGATGATGGCCGTGTCGTGCATACCGGCGGCATGCAGGCCCTGGCTGATGACAATGACTTGCAACAGCATTTGCTGGGCTTGTCACTGGCTGCGCATCAATAAAGCAAGAGGAAGAATAATGACAGATACTGTTCTGGATAATAACGCCAAGCCAGAAATCGCCAGCCTGCCGACAGCGCCACGCGATATCTGGCCGCTGGTACTCGTGCCAGCCCTGGCCTTGCTGATGCTGCCGCTGGTTGGCAGCTTTCCGACCTGGATCACCCTGACCGTCGCAGGCCTGGCCATGGGCATGATGATCTTTATCATGGCCAGTGGCCTGACCCTGATCTTTGGTTTGATGGATGTATTGAATTTTGGCCATGGCGCTTTTGTGTCCGTCGGTGCCTTCGTCGCCACTCTGGTGCTATTGCCCATGCATGGCTGGACGGAAGCTGATTCACTGCTCATGAATTTGAGCGCACTGGGCCTGGCTATCCTGCTGGCGATGCTGGCAACCGGCTTGCTGGGCTGGGCTTTCGAGCGCGTCATTATCATGCCCGTGTATGGCCAGCATCTGAAACAGATCCTCATCACCATGGGTGGCATGATCGTTGCTGAACAGATGATCAATGTCATCTGGGGTGCAGAGCAAATCCCGCTGCCCTTGCCTACCAGCTTGCGCGGCTCCATCCTGCTTGGTGATGCTGCCATAGAAAAATACCGCCTGATCGCCGTCGTGGTTGGCTTGCTGGTATTCGTTGCCATGTTCCTGGTACTGAACCGCAGCAAGCTGGGTTTGCTGATACGTGCCGGTGTAGAAAATGGCGAGATGGTGGAAGCACTTGGTTACCGCATACGCAGACTGTTCGTGCTGGTGTTTGCTGCCGGTTCGGCACTGGCTGGCCTCGGTGGTGTCATGTGGGGCTTATACAAAGAGAGCCTGACTGCAGCCATGGGCGGCGACATCATGGTCATGGTGTTCATCGTCATCATCATTGGTGGCCTGGGTTCAGTCGGTGGCTGTTTTATCGGTGCCTTGCTGATGGCACTGGTCGCCAATTACGCCGGATTCCTGGTGCCCAAGCTGGCACTGGTGTCGAATATCCTGCTGATGATCGCCGTGCTGCTGTGGCGCCCGACTGGCTTATATACCATGGTAAGGCGTTAAGACATGAATGCAATGAAACAAATCCTGTCGGATGATTTTCCGCGTAACCGCTGGCTAGGACTTATCCTGGTGGCGATATTTTTCGGGCTGGCTTTTGCCCCCTTCATCACCAGCGGTGCACGGCCTTTGAATACTGCAGCCACCATCTGTGTCTATATTGTGCTGGTTGCTTCGTATGACTTGTTGCTCGGTTATACCGGCATAGTCTCTTTTGCTCACACCATGTTTTTTGGCATAGGTGCTTATGGCATAGGTCTGGCTTTGGCCAGTGGCACGCCATCCTGGGGACTAGCCGCTGTAGGCTTGCTGGCAGCATTATTGGTGACACTGGTGCTAGCCCTGATCGTCGGCTTGTTTGCCTTGCGTGTACGGGCAATTTTCTATGCCATGATCACGCTGGCGGTGGCCTCATCCTTTGCTGTGCTGGCATCGCAATTGTCAGATTTTACCGGCGGTGAAGACGGCAAGACTTTCAGTGTGCCTGCGTTGTTGTCGCCTGCTTTTCGCTTGTTTGAGAGCGAGATATTTGGCCGTGTTGTCGATGGCAAGGTAATTACCTATTACATCGTTTTCATAGGCTGCGCCCTGTTATTCCTGTTCTTGCTGCGCGTCGTCAATTCGCCTTTTGGCCGGGTCTTGCAGGCCATACGCGAAAATGATTTTCGTGCCGAGGCACTGGGTTACCGCACGGTGTATTACCGCATTCTGGCGAATTGCATTGCGGCCCTGATTGCGGCAATGGCGGGTGCCCTGATGGCTTTGTGGCTGCGTTATGTCGGGCCCAAGACCATGCTGAGTTTTGAAGTCATGACAGATATTTTATTAATCGTTGTGATAGGTGGTATGGGGACCATGTATGGAGCGGTAGTCGGTGCAACCTTGTTCATACTGGCGCAGAATTATTTGAAGAGCTTGATGGGCGTGGCGTCGTCGTCTTTGGCTGATGTGCCTTTGCTGGCGAATGCCTTGCATCCGGATAGGTGGATGTTGTGGTTGGGGTTATTGTTTGTGGTGTCGATTTATTTTTTTCCGGCAGGGATAGTGGGGAAATTGAGGGGTAGTGGGAAGTGAGATTGATTACTCACGCGGTATGTCGATAAGCGGTAATCTACATGTCGTCGCTCCAGCGTAGGCTGGAGCCTAGTGGCGTTCGTTGCATACTTGTAGCGTGTGTAAAACGATTGCCCTCTGTGGATACAAGCCGGGTCTCGGCCCGGCGGCCGAAGTACTTTCTTTGGTCGCCAAAGAAAGTACTCAAAGAAAGGCGACCCAGGCGTAGCCGCCCCTAAAGGGGTTCCCGTTTGTGCAGTACAAAAAATGGGAAGGCCCGAAACTCGCTTCGCTCAAACAGCGGTCCTTCTTGATCCATTTTCTGTACAGCACAAACGGCGTCTACACATGGGAACTGCGGAAAGTCAAAAGCAACCCCAAAGTCAAAAGCAACCCCAAAGTCAAAAGCAACCCCAAAGTCAAAAGCAACCCCAAAGTCAAAAGCAACCCCAAAGTCAAAAGCAACCCCAAAGTCAAAAGCAACCCCAAAGTCAAACCCCGCAGCGTTGGCAAGCTCACCGCTTTACGTGATTTTTATCTCTTAGTTTTTGCAATCGGCAGGCCATCTGCGTACTCCCCATACAAAGCCTGGCCTGTCGTCCTTGCAAATCAGCGGCTATCCTGTTTCGAACCAAACTCCCTGTCCAGCAAGGAGTAGCATTTAAGATCAACATAGCGCCCATGCTTGTATTCGCATTCACGCAAGACACCCTCAAGCCGGAACCCCAGTTTTTCTATCAAACGCCAACTGGCGATATTCTCTGGCTCAACCATGGCTTGCAAGCGGTGCAGGCCGAGGTGTTTAAAGCAATGGGTGATGATGACGTTCATGCATTCAGAAATCACAGCCTTGCCCCAGTGATCGGGTGAAAGCCAGAAGCCGGTTTCGGCGCAATGGTGTTCCTGTTCCCATTCATGCAGGCCGCAAGTGCCTATCAATTGTTCAGGTTTCTCTTTGCTGCAAATGCCCCACCACAGGCCTGAGCCGTCCAGCCAGACTTGTTCATACCAGTCCATCTGTTCCTGGCTTGATGCCAGGGTGTCGTAGCTGATGCCATAATATTCAGTGACACGCGGGTCGGATAAACCACGGAAAATTGCAGGCATATCAGTGGCGACTATGCGACGCAGTTGATAGTTGGTGGTCTCCAGTGCGGGGAAGAGTTTGGTTTCAGGCATATAAGCTTTGCAATAACAGGTAACAATCAGACATTCTAATGCCTGTAGAGGCATGGAGTTGCGCTGTTCTGTAACTCCTTAACAATGCAAAATCTGGGATAATCCGTCTGCTCGTTATCAGCGAGTGAATTGATTAACAATATTGAAGAAATAATGAGCCCAGAGCAACGCAAAGAAGCTTCCGAACTGGAATTGCATAAACGTGGTATCCGCATCAATGTGCAATTGCATGTGATTGAGTCTGATGAAGAAGTGGAACTGCGCACGCCTGAAGAATTGATGCAGCGCATGCTGGCCTTGTGGGCGGTGACTGCAGTAGCTGCTGGTGGTGATGTTGTACACTATCGCGCCTATCTGGAAACGCATGGTCTGAAGTCTTGTTTATCAGCGCAGGAAAACGCATTTCTGTTTGCGGATGGCATCACCGAAGAATTGCGTGCGCAATTTCTGCAAAGGCAGGAAGCCCTGTATTTCCTCGCCTGGGCTGCGGGTTTGACAGACAAGCTGGCAGTTCCTACGCAAGCGGCGAACCTCAAGCAAATTCTGAAACTCTTCCCGCATGCGATGGAAGCACCCGAGCGTTTGCAGGCTGCCCTTAAGCCGCGTCGCAAGGGGCAAGTGCTGGACTGGTCGGACTTATTGTACCGCCTGCACTGGGCGGTTCGTCATGCACACATCACTGGCCGTGATGCTCCGGGTAATCTGAATGCAGATGCGGTGCGCGAATGGCATCAGGCTGCCAACTGGCTGTGCCAGTATGAAGAAGAAAATGACTGGGACAAGGTCAGCACAGAAACTTGAAGCAAGCGCCATGAAAAAAGATACTCAATAGGACTTGCGCAAAATTGTCCCAGCAAGGCGTAGCGACGAAGACAGTACTTTAGTACGGCTAGGAGCTGACAACGTAGCTGGGGCGGTTTTGCGCAAGTCCTATTCAAAAAGACTTGATGCTTTTGCGTTCTGTCTTGCAGACATTCACTTCTTCCTGGACCTTCTGACAGCGCGGGCCTGAGAACTCAGCCTGCAAGGCATCCAGGAAAACCCGTGTGCGGGCAGGCATCAGGCGGCGGCCAGGGAATACTGCCCAGACAGTGACTTCAGGCAGTTTCCAGTCTTCCAGCAAGGGTACCAGTTCACCTTTATGCACATGCTGACCGGCAAAGTGGTCAGCCAGCATGGTGATGCCTTTGCCACGCACGGCCAGGCGCGTCAGCAATTCGGGTGAGTTAGCACTGGCCCGGCCAGGGGGTATGCCTTCCCAGACTGCGCCATCTTTTTCCATGCGCCAGACCGAGGCTTCGCCATTGCGGGTATTCAGTCTCAGGCAATCATGCTCCATCAGGGCCTCAGGCTCTGCTGGCGCACCATGCAGTTTCAGGTAGGCAGGTGACGCATACAAGCCCACACTGAAACGTACCAGCCCACGGGCCGCGAGTGAGGCATCGTCCGGCAAGTCGCCAACGCGTATGGCCACATCAAAATTCTCACCTATCAAATCCACCCGGCGCGGTGATAAATCCAGTTCCAGGTTTACCGCCGGGTATTTGCTGATGAAGTCAGATAACAACTCACCCATCTGATGATTGCCAAAATCACCAGGCATGGATACCTTCAGCTTGCCGTTCGGCTCTACCTGCCTGTGCTGGGTCAGGGCCAGCGTGGCATTCACTTCTTCCTGCACATGTTGGGCATGCAGCAAAACATTTTGACCCAGGTCAGTCACCGTCAGCTTGCGGGTGGTGCGCAAGATCAGGCGCTCACCCAGCTGGGCTTCAAGGGCAGATATACGGCGTGACAAGGTCGATTTGGGTACGCCCAGCTTCTCTGCCGCCTTGCTGAAGCTGCCTTCTTCAACCACGCGGGCAAATAGCAAAAGGTCATTGGCTTCGAGGGTCATGATCGCGCCTCCATACTATTTTCCTATTTTTGGAACAATGATATCCATTTTAACGCCTTCCGGATTGTTTTTGGAACGATTAAAGTACGTCCATCAACTCTTTATCTGAAAGGAACACAAAATGAACATCCTGCAAATCAACTCCAGCGCCCGTGCCCAAGCTTCTCATTCCACTCAACTGGCAAATAGCCTGGTTGAGGCTTTACTGGAAACATCTTCTGGTGCCACTGTGAATGTACGTGACTTGGGTAGTAATCCTCACCCCATACTTGATGAAACTGCACTACAAGCCCTGTTCACACCGGCAGATCAGCGCACGACAGAACAGCAAGCCCGCGTTGCCCTGGATGATGCATTGATTGCAGAAATCCAGTCCGCAGACGTAGTGGTACTCGGCGCACCGATGTATAACTTTGGTATTTCTGCTCAATTGAAAAACTGGATCGATGCGATTTCCCGCGCCCAGGTCACTTTCCGTTATACCGCCAATGGCCCTGAAGGTCTGTTGACTGGCAAGAAAGTGTATGTGGTATTGACACGTGGTGGCCTGTATCGCAATACGCCAAACGACACGCAAATGCCTTACCTGAAAACCTTCTTTGGCTTCCTGGGTATGACCGATGTAGAGTTTGTCTATGCAGAAGGTCTGGCCATGGGCCCGGATGCAGAAAAGGCATCTCTGGCTTCGGCACACCAGCAAATTAATGATTTACTGCCTGCTTAATAATTTACCGGCAATCTATCAGGACTTATGCAAAATTGTCCCAACAAGGCGTCAGCGACGAAGACAGTACTTTAGTACGGCTAGGAGCTGCAACGCAGTTGGGGCGGTTTTGCGTAAGTCCTATTTACAAGGATTATGGATCATGGAAACGAAAGATGTAGTTGCAAGCAATACAGCAGTTCAACAAGCGGAAAACGTAACAAATTCACGCGTGGTGGAGCAACTGGTCGCCGGGCAGCCTACTTCAGATGGTGCCGGTGTCAAGCTGACACGGGTATTGACGCAGCCACTGCAATACCGGCTGGACCCCTTCCTCATGCTGGATGCTTTCGGCAGTGATGAGGCAGGTGACTACATCGCCGGTTTCCCCAGCCATCCGCACCGTGGTTTTGAAACCATCACCTATATGCTGGCGGGACGCATGCGCCACCGCGACAGTGCCGGTAATGAAGGCTTGCTGCAAAACGGCGGTGTGCAATGGATGACAGCAGGTCGTGGCGTGATTCACTCCGAAATGCCGGAACAGGAAGAAGGCCGCATGGCAGGCTTCCAGTTATGGCTGAACCTGCCAGCAAAAGACAAGATGATCGCCCCCTGGTATCGGGATATCCAGAGCGACACCATCCCTGAATTGCTGACAGCAGCCGGTGTCAAGGTGCGCATCATCGCAGGTAGCAGCCATGGTGTGGCAGGTGCCGTACAGCGTGAAGTGACCCAGCCGCTGTATCTGGATATACACATGCCAGCCGGTAGTAGTTTCAGCCACAGTCTGCCAGCCAGTTTCAATGCCTTTGTGTATGTGTATGAAGGTGAAGTGCAGATAGACGAACGTGAGGTGCCGGTGCAACGCATGGCGATATTGAAAAAATCGCCGGATGCAGATGGTGTGGTGATAGATGCCAAAGTTGATAGCCGCTTGTTGTTGATTGCCGGCCAGCCTCTTGGTGAAACCATCGTTCAATATGGGCCATTTGTGATGAATAGTCAGGCGGAGATATTCAAGGCGATAAGTGATTTTCGCGAGGGAAAACTGGTGAGTACTGATTGAGCTGCTGCGCGACGCGATTTTGAGCCTGCGATGCTCGCCGTACTAAAGTACGACTGCGCGTCCGAATTTCAACTTCGTCAAACTAGCGCCGCTCGCTACGCTCACTCAGCACTCACGAAGCATTTGGTTTTCGAGAACAAAAAACCAGTTGTAGGTTGGGCTACGCTTCATCAGCCCAACACTCGGCGTTTAAATGACGTTCACGTTTGCAGAGGCCCAGTGTTGGGCTGGTAAACCGTAGCCCAACCTACGAAGCCAGGCTCTCACTACCGATAATCAAAATCTACATGTAAGGAAAACAAAATGAAACAAACAGAAACCATAGGACCCGTCTTCAGTTCCTTCATCGCCCGCGTCCTGATCGCCCTGATTTTCGTAGCATCTGGCGCAGGAAAAATAACTGGCTTTGCGCCTACGGTTGCTTATATCGCCAGCAAGGGCCTGCCTTTTCCAGAACTGGCTGCCATCGCCGCCATCGTGGTAGAACTTGGTGGTGGTCTCATGCTCATCGTCGGCTGGCGTGCACGCTGGGCAGCTGCGGCAATGATACTGTTCACACTGGCAGCGGCTATCATCTTCCATAATTTTTGGGGTGTACAAGCAGATGCAGCACAAAACCAGATGATACATTTCATGAAAAATATCTCCATGGCAGGTGGCCTGCTGTATGTCCTGATATATGGCAGTGGTGGTTGGAGTCTGGATGGCGGCCGCAAAGCCTAGCCTGATCAGGAATATCTTGCCCGGTTGCAATAGTTAAAAACAGCGGATTTGTCTGAAGGCAAATCCGCTGTTTTTTTACGTGGAAATGTCGTCGTTTCATCGTCCTGTAATCTTGCCTTCATACGCCTGACATATTCTTGTCCAATACTCCCGTGGATTAGCTCAATTGTCCAGGTGGGGTAAATGCGATGAAGATAGAAATCAATGGGATTTCCAAAACCTTTAAAGGTGGTTACCAAGCGCTGGACAATATTGCACTGACTTTTGCGCCTGGTGAAATGGTTGCACTCATCGGTGCATCCGGTTCTGGCAAGTCAACTTTATTGCGTCATATCTCTGGCCTGATCACGGCCAATGCCGACAAGAATGATATCCGTCTCGGAGAGCAGGTCTTGCAGGCGAACGGTGTAGTCGGCAAACAGATACGTCATCTGCGTTCGCAAATCGGTTTTGTCTTCCAGCAATTCAATCTGGTCGGGCGTTTGCCTGTGCTGACCAATGTTCTCACTGGTGGCATCGCCCGTATCCCGCTGT
Source organism: Undibacterium sp. TC4M20W (assembly GCF_049340245.1). Classification (NCBI taxonomy): domain Bacteria; kingdom Pseudomonadati; phylum Pseudomonadota; class Betaproteobacteria; order Burkholderiales; family Oxalobacteraceae; genus Undibacterium; species Undibacterium sp. TC4M20W. The sequence goes on along the minus strand of NZ_JBMPPI010000001.1, from coordinate 224,655 downwards.
GGCGCAGTTGTTTCCGCATTTTTACCAAAGAAGAAAAAGCTCTGGGCCTGGCTGCACTGGCACGTGTGGGTATTGCGGAACATGCTTACAAGCGTGCTTCAGCCCTGTCCGGTGGACAGCAACAGCGCGCAGCGATTGCCCGTACTATAGTTCAGCAAGCCAAGGTCATTCTGGCTGATGAACCGATAGCTTCGCTTGACCCTGAATCTGCCCGTCGTGTCATGCAGACTCTTGCTGACCTGAATCGTCAGGACGGTACTACCGTTGTTGTCTCTTTGCACCAGGTCGATGTGGCTTTTCGTTTTTGCCCGCGCACTGTTGCGCTCTCTCGTGGTCGTGTCGTGTATGACGGCCCTTCCAGCGAACTGACAGTCGCCATGTTGCGCGACCTGTATGGTGCAGAGGCAGAAGAATTGCTCAATCCTGTACCAGTCAGCACAGCAAGTTCGGCACTTGTGGTCGATACCCTCTCTTTACCCACTCTCGCGGCTGCCGCCTGAGTTTCTTTTCTCTTCAGGAGTATTTCCATGTTTCGTCAATTCGTGCGCAGTCTGACCCTGGGCCTGGTGATGGCCGCAACTGCTAATGCTGTCATGGCAGAAGATGCGGTCAAGACTTTGAACTTTGGCCTCATCTCTACCGAATCTTCACAAAACCTGAAACAGGACTGGCAGCCAGTGCTGGATGATATGAGCAAAAAGCTTGGTATCAAGGTCACGGCTTTCTTTGCTTCAGATTATGCAGGCGTCATCGAAGGCATGCGTTTCAATAAAGTACAGTTCGCCTGGCTGGGCAATAAGTCGGCGATCGAAGCTGTTGACCGCGCCAACTCTGAAGTGTTTGCGCAGATGGTCAATGCTGATGGCACTCTTGGTTACTACAGCATGATCAGCGTGAACAGGGACAGTCCTTACCAGACACTGGACGATGTCTTGAAAAATGCCAAGAATATGAATTTCGGCATAGGTGATCCCAACTCCACTTCCGGTTTCCTGGTGCCCAGCTATTATGTCTTCGCACAAAATAATGTGAACCCAAAAACAGCATTCAAGACTGTGCGTGGTGCCAATCATGAAACCAATATCCTGGCGGTTGCCAACAAGCAGGTAGATGCTGCCGTGCATAGTTCTGATACGCTGGACCGCATCAAGGCACGCCAGCCAGAAACAGCCAGCCAATTGCGCCAGGTCTGGAAATCCCCTCTGATCGCTGCTGATCCCCTGGTATGGCGCAAGGACTTGCCAGCCGATATGAAAAACAAAATCAAGGATTTCTTTGTCAACTACGGCAAAACTGGCCCTGATGCGGCGCGTGAAAAAGCACAACTGGCCAAGCTGACTCTGGGTGGTTTCCAGGATTCCAGCAATGCTCAGTTGAAGCCTGTGCGTCAGCTTGAATTGTTCAAGGAAAAAGTCAAGATAGAAGCAGACGTCGCCCTGAATGCGGATGAAAAGAAAGCCAAGCTCGACGACATCAACCGCAAGCTGAACGATATTGCCAAGTCTTGATAGCATGAACAGCACACCAACAGTCCGCCCGCAAGTCGTCATGAGTTTGCCGGAAGCACCCAAGCGTGATACCGGTAAATTATTGGTCTGGGGCATAGTCCTGGCGATACTTGCCATGTCATGGCAGGGTGCTGACATGCGCCCTCTGGAATTACTGCGTGACAGCGGCAATATGCTGACCTATGCCGCCAGTTTTTTTCCACCAGATTTTCATGAATGGCACATTTACTTGCAAGAGCTGTTGGTGACTTTACAGATTGCTGCCTGGGGAACTGCCCTGGCCGTGGTCTGCTCCATCCCCCTGGGTTTGTTGAGCTCTTCGAATATTGCACCAGCCTGGGTCAGCCAGCCTGTGCGTCGCCTGATGGATGCTGCACGCGCCATCAATGAGATGGTGTTTGCCATGCTGTTTGTCGTGGCGGTTGGTCTTGGCCCTTTTGCCGGTGTGCTGGCCTTGTTTGTACATACGACCGGTATCTTGTCCAAGCTGTTTTCTGAAGCGGTGGAGGCGATAGACCCGCAACCGGTAGAAGGCATACGTGCCACTGGTGCGCATGCGCTGGAAGAGATAGTCTATGGTGTCTTGCCTCAGGTCATGCCGCTGTGGGTGTCATTCGCCCTGTACCGCTTTGAGTCAAATGTACGCTCCGCCACTGTCGTTGGCATGGTCGGTGCCGGTGGCATAGGCGTGATCCTGTGGGAAGTCATACGCGCTTTCCAGTACGCACAAACCTGTGCCGTTTTATTGATGATCGTGCTGACAGTCAGCATGATAGATGTGATTTCTTCCCGTCTCAGAAAAGTCTTCATCTGATATGTAGCAGATATAGCTGATATGCAAACACAAAATCGCCAAATCGTTCAGGGGATCAATCTCCCGCAGGTTATAGACTGGCTGCAAAACCGTGCCGGTGGTCTGTATGGTGGCGAAGCCATCACCCAGCTCGAGCACGCCCTGCAATGTGCCAGCCTTGCCATGGAAGAAGGCGCAAGCGATACCCTGGTCATCGCCGCGCTTTTGCATGACCTGGCACATATGGCAGATGATGAAACTGATGAAACTTTTCCGCATGGTGAGCTGGCTGCCTTGTTATTGGCAGAATTGTTTGACCGGGATGTGACTGAACCCATACGTATGCATGTCGATGCCAAACGCTACCTGTGTGCGGCAGATCCGTTGTACTGGTCAGGTTTGTCACATGCATCACAACGCAGCCTGATCTGGCAGGGTGGCCCATTTTCAGTGACGCAAGCAACAGAATTCATAGATCAGGATTACGCCGAAGATGCAGTCAGATTGCGTCAGTGGGATGATACGGCAAAAGTGGTTGGTGCCAAGACTGTGGATTTGCAAGTTTTCATCAGCATGATGGAAAAACTGAATTTGCAATTCACGAGACAGGCTGAAACCAGCGTGAGGCCGTAGGTAATACTGGCTGCACTAACCTTTCGAAGCTGTACTACTCTTTTGAAAATATCTTTAACAGCTTTTGCCCTGCCACATGTATAGGCCCGCTATTGTCTATGCAGATAATATCCTGGTCATCAGGCACAGTAAATTTCAAACCCCGGTCAAGGCGATTCAGCAAGGCTGCACCAGATTCACGCTGGCGTTTTTCCATGCGCTGCCTGATTTGCTCCGGGTCAGCCATAATCCAGATGATGCGCGCATCGGGGAATAACTGGCGTAGTTGTGGCAGGTATTCACGCGAGCCATTGACGATGACATCCTGGCCGCATTTGAGCTTGGCCTCGATATTCCTGCGTATGCCGTAACACAGGCCATTGGCTTGCCACTGCATGCAAAAGTGACCGGCAGCTGCAGCCTGCCAGTAAGCTTCCTGGTTCAAGACTTCATGCGCTTCACTGTCGTGAGCGGGGCGGGTGATAGCCCGCTGCGCAAACTCCAATGCCGCATTGGCGGGCAGGTTGTCTTTCACCCAATGCAGCAGGGTATCCTTGCCAGCACCTGAAGGGCCGACGACAAAATACAGGCGGCCTGTCGCAGGTAGGGATTTTTGTTGCACCCTGGCCTGGAAAGGAAAGCGCATCCAGAAGTTCAAAGGCGCACCGGGCCGTTCTTCACGGAATATCGTCAGTGCATCTATATCGAGCGGGGTATTGTCCAGCAAGCGTGAGAACTGCTGTTCTGCTGCCTTACGCAAGGCATATTGTGCATCGGCATCCACCTCCAGCAAATCGTCGCTGAGGGTCAGATGGAAGCGATATTCTTCTTCAGTGTATGGGTAACCCCATTGCTGCAATAGCGCTTCCTGCCTGGCACTGAGGCCAGCGTGACGGCGTTTGGCCAGGTAGGTCGCTTCAGGAGCGCGGCGCAACAAGTCAAAATAGCTGACGCAGCGCATGGCCAGGGCATTGATCTCGGCTTCATCACCCTGCGGGCGAATGGTCAGGAAATTGCCCATCATGCGTATCTGCATTTCCCTGATGCTGATGACAGGCTGCACCTGGGCAAAGGCACTGGCCATCTGTATCAAGTCTGCTTCCTGGAAACCTTCCAGCAAGTTGAAAGGGGCTTTCAGCGTTGCATGAAAACCATAGCGCCGGGCTTCACTGGTGAGCTGGCTGAGCAGGATATCTGGCACCCCATTAATATGTGCTTGCGGTAGTTTCCCTGCATGCATGGGGTCGCGCCCCAGCCAGTTGGCACCGGCCTGCCACCATGGGCTGTCCGGTGCCGGGGAAAAGTAGAGGGCATAGCGCATCAGGCTGCCAGTTCCAGGGTTTGCTGATATTGCAGACGTTGCGGCTCGGCGCAAAATACCAGCTTGCCTGCAGCGATGGTGGCAATCAGGCGCGGGCTGCCATCGGCCTGTTTTTCTATCATGATAATGTCGGCGCGCTGGCCAGCAGCGATATTGCCCCTGTCATGTAAACCTAGCACGCGCGCAGGATTCAGCGATACCAGTCGCCAGGCGTGTGCCAGGCTGCAAACATCTTCTTGCTCCAGGCGGAAGGGCGCATGCAATAAGGCCGGATAGTAATAATCAGATGCCAGCGTGTCACACAGGCCACGACGCACTGCATCGCTGGCAGATAAACCGCCGCAATGGCTGCCACCGAGCAAGACATTCGGGGCACCCATGACGACATGGTTGCCCAGGGCTTTTGCTGCCTGCAAGGCTTCTTCTGTCTTGGGGAATTCACTGACATCAACGCCCAGTTCCTGGAAGCGTTCCCTGTCCATGCGGGTTTCATCATCATGCGATGCCATGGCGATGCCGCGCTGGCGGCAAGCTGCAGCCAACTGGTTGATAGCCTGCGCTACTTTGGGTGAGCGCGATTGTGCCTTGTGCAGACGTTCCAGAAAACCGGCAACATCGCAACGCGCACGTTCGGCGTAAGCCACCAGCTTTTCAGGAGACGCACTTTTTTTCAGGATGGATGGCAGGTGTTCATTGAATGCAAAGAAGGCAATCAGGCCAGACTCTATCCAGTTAAGCGCATCATGCAAACCATCGAGATGGTGGTTTTCAAAACGCAGATGTATCAGATGATCGGCATGCACGCGGGATTTTTGAGCCGCCACCTGTTCTAATGTGGCCAGTGCTGCTTCACGCCCACGCAAGCCGCCTTCCCAGGAGAAGGTCAGGCCATGACAGGCGGTAGTAATGCCATTGCTGATCAATTGTCTGTCGGTATCGGCAAAGGCGATGTCGTAGGCAAAGCTGGTGGCTGGGCGCGGTTGTAACTGACGTTCAAAAGCATCACCGTGAATATCAACCAGGCCGGGCAATATCAGCAAACCTGTGGCATCAAAAAAATGTGGTTTGTTATGCTGCTGGAAGTGATTGCTGTCTGTACTTGCAATGTGTAGTCCGTGCAAATAGATGCTGTCTTCAGACCAATCAGCGTGACCGTTCTGGTCTCGTTGCAGATACTTGCCACCCTGTATTGCGATATGCGTTTCCATCCTGATCCCCGTGCTCGCGATGACAAATCATAAACCTGAAATATGACTGGAAATTGACAAGAAAATCTCAGATCAGATGTCATCAAGACTTCATCTAAGCCTGCTGTAATGTAGGGCTATGAATGCTGACCAAACCCCCAACTCTGCCCAGCAAGAGCGTGCCCGCTGGATGTCCATACTGGCGAAAGCGCCTGCACCAGAACTGGCTGCCAGTGTGCGCCAGTTCGGCGAATTGCCTTCCTATTTATGGTTAAGAAAACCTGAGACTGGCCTGGCCATGGTACGTGCCAGAACCGGCGGCAGTGGTAGCCAGTTCAATCTCGGTGAAATGTCAGTGACGCGCTGTGCCTTGCGGCTGATGACGGGTGAAACTGGCGTGGCGTATGTGGCGGGTCGCGACCAGCGCCATGCAGAATGGGCAGCGATCTTTGATGCGTTGATGCAAGGTGAACACAGGCCAGTGGTCGAAGAAAATATCATCAAGCCACTGGAGCTATTGTTGCAGCAGAAGCGTGAACAATTACAGACTGAAGCGCAAGCCACCAGAGTGGAATTCATGACCATGGTCAGAGGAGAAGATGCATGACATATTCACCGGACACCAGTGAGAAAACTGCGTCATCCATGCAGCAACTGTTGCCCGCATGGGAAGACACGGTGCACGATGCGCAAACAGTTTTTCGCAGTTTGTTGAAAGCTTTGTCCGAACCTGGCACTATCCAGCGTCTCAAGGTGAACCTGCAAGCGCCTGCTCCTTTGCATATGGCGACAGCCGCAGCTTGCCTGGCGCTGATGGATTATGAAACCACAGCCTGGCTGGCAGATGAACTGGATAATGATGCCGTGCGCACTTATCTGCGTTTCCATTGCGGTCTGCCGCTGGTACATGAAAAATCTTCAGCAAATTTTGCAGTACTGGGTAGCTCATTACAGCAACTGGATTTGCAGGGCTTTGCCCAGGGCAGCATGACTTACCCGGACAAGTCTGCGACCCTGCTCATACAAGTCGATGATTTTTTGAATGGCACTGAATATCAGCTCACAGGCCCTGGCATCAAGGACAAACGCAGCATACGTATCAATGGTTTGCCTGCAGACTTTGTCAGCAAATGGCAAGCCAATCACGCCGCCTTTCCGCAAGGTGTGGATGTGATTTTTTGCAGCGGTGATGCGGTAGTCGGTTTGCCTCGTACCAGCAAGATAGCAGCAGTGCAGTCTGAGGAGTTGCCATGTACGTAGCCGTCAAAGGTGGCGAGAAGGCCATTGCCCATTCGTATGAAGCGCTGGCGAAAATGCGCCGTGGTGATACTGCGGTACCAGAACTCAGCATAGCCCAGATACGCGAACAAATGTCGCTGGCCGTGGCCCGCGTCATGGGTGAAGCTTCGCTGTATGACAAAGACCTGGCGGCACTCGCCATCAAACAAGCCAGTGGCGATTTGATAGAAGCGATCTTCCTGCTGCGCGCCTACCGCACCACCTTGCCACGCCTGATGGCGACCGTGCCTGTGGACACCGCCAATATGCTAATACAAAGACGCATCTCGGCAACATTCAAGGATGTGCCGGGTGGTCAGGTATTGGGGGCGACTTATGACTATACTCAGCGCCTGCTGGATTTTTCACTGGCGGCGGAAGCCATGAGTAGTGGCGTGACTGGACCTGTAGCGCAGGAAAACATAACAACAGAAGCCTGCCCGCGGGTACTCGATTTCTTGAATGTAGAAGGCTTGATCGAACCTGAACTGATACCTGAAGGTGACCCCGAACCTTTTGACCTGACACGCGAGCCTCTGCAATTCCCTGCCAGCCGCGCCCTGCGCCTGCAAAGTCTGGCACGTGGTGACGAAGGCTTCCTGCTGGCATTGGCCTATTCCACCCAACGTGGTTATGCCCGCAACCATCCTTTCGCAGGTGAGATACGTTATGGCAAAGTTAGCGTGCAAGTCGTGCCTGAAGAACTGGGCTTTGCCATAGACATAGGCGAGATCGATATCACTGAATGCCAGATGGTCAATCAGTTCGTCGGTTCACAAAACGAAGCACCTAAGTTCACACGCGGCTATGGCCTGGGTTTTGGTCATTGCGAACGCAAGACCATGGCCATGGGAGTGGTGGATCGTGCCTTGCGCGCCAGCGAGCTGAAAGAAGAAATCACGGCACCAGCACAGATGGAAGAATTCGTGCTCTACCATGCCGACAATGTAGAAGCATCCGGTTTCTTGCAGCATCTGAAGCTGCCACATTATGTGGATTTTCAGGCCGAACTCAGCCTCTTGCGTGGCATACGCGCCGCCATTGATGCTATTGATGCCAAGGCTGCTGAAGCTGGCAAGCGAGAAGCGGCAGATGAGCAAGCCGCTGAAAAATCCGGTAAGAAGGCAGCATGATGATGGAGATGGACACCATGGAAACTCAGGAATATCAAGAGACCACAGAGCAAACCACACCTGCCAGGACTGAGCCTGAAGCTGGCTATAACTTTGCCTATCTCGATGAGCAAACCAAGCGCATGATCAGGCGTGCCATCTTGAAAGCAGTTGCCATACCAGGTTACCAGGTGCCATTCGGCGGTCGTGAAATGCCTTTGCCTTATGGCTGGGGCACGGGTGGCATACAAGTCACTGCCGCCATCATAGGTCAGGATGATGTTCTCAAAGTCATCGATCAGGGCTCTGACGATACCACCAATGCAGTCAATATACGTCGCTTCTTCCGTCGTACCACTGGTGTTGCCACTACTGAAAAAACTACGGTGGCGACCGTCATACAAACCCGCCATCGCATCCCGGAAACACCTTTGGCTGAAGGGCAGATCATGGTGTATCAGGTGCCTATCCCTGAACCCCTGCGCTGGCTGGAACCCAGCGAAACTGAGACCCGCAAATACCATGCGATGGCCGATTATGGGCTCATGAGCGTGAAGCTATATGAAGATATCGCAAGGCTGGGCAAGATAGAAACTGCATATGATTATCCTGTCATCGTCAATGAGCGCTACCTGATGCGTCCTTCACCGATACCCAAGTTTGATAACCCCAAGATGGATAAGAATCCCGCCCTGCAATTATTTGGTGCCGGACGTGAAAAACGCATTTATGCCGTGCCACCGTATACACTGGTGAAGAGCCTGGACTTTGAAGATTATCCTTTTGAGATAGAACACTGGGATCACCGCTGTGCCATGTGCGATGCGAATGACAGCTTCCTTGACGAAGTCATCGTTGATGACCAGGGTTCACGCATGTTTGTCTGCAGCGATACTGATTATTGCCGCACGCGCAGGGAAGAACAGGCATGAGCAATTTTAATACCAATAGCACGCTACCCTTGCTACAGGCACGCAATGTCAGCAAGTTCTATGGTGGCAAGACGGCTTGTGAACAAGTCAACCTGAGCCTTTATCCGGGTGAAGTGCTGGGCATAGTTGGTGAATCCGGTTCTGGCAAATCTACTTTGTTGAATTGCCTGGCAGGCCAGTTGCAGCCAGAGCAGGGCGAAGTTTTGTTCAATACCCGTGATGAAGGCATGGTGGAGTTGTTCACCATCAGCGAGGCACGCCGCCGCTTGCTGGCCCGCACGGACTGGGGCTTTGTCCACCAAAGTGCCAGGGATGGCTTACGGGTAGAAGTCTCTGCCGGTGCCAATGTCGGTGAACGACTGATGGCTGTTGGTGCCCGCCATTATGGTCAGATACGTGCCGAGGCGCAGGACTGGTTGCACAGGGTGGAAATTGATGCTGCCCGCATAGATGATTTGCCGCGTGACTTCTCTGGCGGCATGCAACAGCGTTTGCAAATTGCCCGCAACCTGGTGACCAAACCGCGCCTGATTTTCATGGATGAGCCTACCGCCAGCCTGGACGTTTCCGTGCAGGCCCGTCTGCTGGATTTATTGCGCCAGTTGGTATCGCAATTGCAGGTGGCGGCTGTCATCGTCACTCATGACCTGGCAGTGGCGCGTTTGCTGGCTCACCGGCTCATGGTCATGCGCCAGGGGCAGGTAGTTGAAGAGGGTTTGACTGATCAGGTACTTGATGACCCGCAGCATCCCTATACCCAGTTGCTGGTGTCATCCGTCTTGCAGGCTTGAGGAACACATGTTGAAACGTATCGTTGTTGAAGGCTTGTCCAAGGACTTTACCCTGCACCTGCAAGGCGGGCAGGAAATGTCCATCCTGTCCAAAATAGACATGCAGGTAGATGCTGGTGAATGCGTAGTCATCCACGCGCCATCGGGTGCAGGCAAGAGTACCCTGCTGCGCTGCCTGTATGCCAATTACCGTGCCAGCAGTGGCAGAGTGAATATCTGGCACAAGGGTGATGCAGATGACGGCGGCTGGGTCGATGTGCAATCTGCACCTGCACAACAAGTGCTGGCAGTCAGGCATAGTACCCTGGGTTTCGTGACCCAGTTCCTGCGTGTGATACCACGTATCAGTACACTGGACCTGGTGGCAGAACCCTTGCTCATGCGCGGCGTGGAAAAGCAGGCTGCTTATGAACAGGCAGAAGAACTCTTGTCACGCCTGCGCATACCCAAACGCCTGTGGCAAATCCCGCCTGCGACTTTTTCTGGCGGTGAACAACAACGCGTGAATATTGCCCGCACCATGATTTGCGATTACCCCATACTCTTGCTTGATGAGCCAACTGCCTCACTGGATGAAGCCAATCGCGCCACCGTCATCGACATGATCAATGCCGCACGCGAACGCGGTGCTGCTGTTGTCGGCATCTTCCATGATGAAGTGGTGCGCCAGGCGCTGGCGACCAGGATTTTTTCCATCCCCGCAGCAGTCTCTTTGGTGGCAGCATGATGAACAGAATAGAAAACGCAAAAATTGTTTTGGCCGATGAAGTCATCAGCGGTTCCATGCTGGTAGAGCAGGGCAGGATAGCTGACTTGACTGAAGCAGCGCGTGCTTCCAGTGTCACGGGTACAGATGACTGGCAAGGCGATTATCTCTTGCCCGGCATGGTAGAGCTGCATACCGACAATCTGGAAAAACACCTGATGCCACGCCCCAAGGTAGTCTGGCCTACACTGCCTGCTATTTTGGCGCATGATGCCCAGATCGCTGCATCCGGTATCACGACTGTGCTTGATGCAATTTCAGTCGGTGACATCGATTCAGACAGCCTGCGCAATGACACTCTCGATTCTTGTACCCAAGGTTTGCGCATGGCCGCAGACTCAGGCATCCTGCGGGCAGACCACTTCCTGCACATGCGCCTGGAACTGGCGGAAGAAGGCTTGCTGGACATGTTCGCTCCTTATCTGTATGACGATCGCCTGAAGCTGGTTTCCTTGATGGACCATACACCTGGCCAAAGGCAGTGGACAGACCTGACACATTACCGTGTCTATGTATCCGGCAAGCGCGGCTGGAGCGAAGAAAAAGTCGACTCCATGCTGGAGCGTTTGCTGCTCAGGCAAGTCGCTTATGCAGCATCCAACCGCCGCGCCATCGTCGCCAGTTGCCGTGAACTGGACGTGCCTGTACCGCTGGCTACCCATGATGATACGACAGTAGAACATGTGGCTGAAGGTGTTGATGATGGTGTGACAATATCTGAATTCCCCACCACCGTTGCTGCTGCCCGTGCTGCCCGCGAACAGGGCCTGGGCATCATCATGGGCGCGCCGAATATGGTGCGTGGTGGTTCACATTCCGGCAATGTATCGGCAGCAGAATTGGCGCGCCTGGACTTACTCGATGTATTGTCTTCAGACTATGTGCCTGCCAGCCTCTTGCATGCAGCTTTCCTGCTGCAAAATGAAGGCTTTGGTTTGCCCAAGGCAGTGGCGACCGTGACGCGCAATCCGGCGCGCATGATAGGTCTGCATGACAGGGGAGAGATTGCAGTTGGCTTGCGTGCTGACTTTTTACGCGTGCGTGTAGTACGTGGCATACCTGTTGTCATGGGTGTCTGGAAAGCGGGCAACAGGATTGCCTGAGTTATAAAGGATAGACATAAAGGACAGACATAAGGACGGATGCTGCCTGGCGATCATTGTTTCAATTGTGCCATGGAAAATTGATTGCTTACGTCAGATGCTGGCGCAAAAAATTAGCAATGTCGTCCAGTGCCTCATGGGCGGCTATCAATGTTGACAGGCTGGCGGGAAAGACATGCGTCATTCCTTCCCACACATGCACCTCAGTCGTTCCGCCTGTCGCGCTGAGTATTTGCGCATAGCGGATAGCATCGTCCATCAGCACTTCGTCTGCTCCGACATGCAGCCTGACAGGGGCGATTCCTTCATGCCGGGCAAACAATGCAGAAACCAGAGGGTCTTTGGTATCGACATCCTGATTGCCCAGATAAAGCGCGGCAGCCTCGGCCAATACTTCGCGGCTTAATAATGGATCATGTGCAGCCCTTGTACTCATTGATGCGCCAGACAGGCTAAGGTCGGTCCAGGGTGACATGACTGCTGCACAAACTGGTGTTATCAGACCTGTTCCGGCAAGCTCTTGCAAGCGCGACAGCAAGGCCAGCGCCAATCCACCACCTGCAGAATCGCCTACCAGGGCGATACGTCGGTAGCCCAGCGCAATCAAGCCCTTGTAAGCCGCGATGGCATCTTCCAAAGCACCAGGGAAACGATGCTCAGGTGCCAGGCGATAATCAGGTACGAAGGCCTTGACGCCAGCGCGGGCAGCGATCTGACCAGCCAGGTTCTGGTAAGCGGCAGATGAGCCCAGCACGTAGCCGCCGCCATGCAAGTACAAGATGGCGGCATCACTTTGCGCTCCAGCCGGACTGCACCACGCACCTGGTATGCGGGCAACGCTGGACGTCTCATAGTCAACTGCATCTGCAAGCGGCACCTGGCTCATCAGAACATCAAAGCCAGGGCGCGCTTCAGGTGTCAGTTCAAGTTTCGGGGCTGATGCCAGTGCCGCGCGCAGGTCCACCATGAAGGCACGATCCTGATCATGTTGTTGATGATGAATGATGGTGTTATGTGATTTCATAATGTATCCCTTAAAGCGGTGATCAAAGCAATGGGTGTGACGACGAGCGATAAAATTCCACCAAAAACAGCCTTTAACACCACAAATTGACTAAGCACCAGAACAATTGCATCCTGCACCGGTCCGAGAATGGCGTAGGCCGCCGTGCAGATGGTGGTGACAATGACACCCACTACTGCACTTCGCAGAAACACATTGCGCGGCAAACTATGCTTGCCTTCCAGTGTTTGCAGTTTTCCACTACTACGACGCTGGCGGGTCAACAGCGACGGTATCAGTGAGCTCATAAAAGCAACCGCGAAGCTTTGTGGCACGATATCCAGAACAACCTTACGGCTGCCCAAATCGATATGGGTGTCCGATTGAAAAAACAGGAACGCAAACGCGATACTGAGAACAACACTGAATACCGTATTGATTGCAGTTTCCCTGGCAATGTACGAGTTATGCTTCGTTGTCATACCTATGTCCTTAGCGAGAGTTAGCCAAGGATTGGTCCTGTGCCAGCTCGGTGAAATAAGCTTTGAGGCTGCGTGGTTCCCTGCCCAGGATTGCACGCAAAGTCAGCGAGTTGCCTTGTAAGCCATGCCTGTCGTAATACGCATACATAGCGCGCAACATCTGCGTGGGGCGAACAGCATCTGGCAGATGGACCATGGCTGTCCATTGCTCGAACGTAGGTGTCACTGACTTGACTTCGCGTCCCAGTACTTCGCCCATGATGCGTACCACATGGGCGCGATCGGTATTTTCGCCAGCGGTCAATTCAAACGTGCCATACGCCAGGGCATCTCCGGTCAATGCAAGCGCGGCCACTTCGGCCACGTCGCGATAATCCACCCGGCCCAGGGTTGAAGTGCTTGAAAATGGTTCTGCAAAAACGCCATGCTCGGCTGCCACTGGCAGGGCTGGTGCCATGTTTTGATAGAAAACACCAGGTTGCAACAAGGTGTACTGCATGCCAGAACGTATTAATGCTTCTTCCACCGCTGGCTTGCCATTATGATTGGCCAGTTGACTAATGACCGGGTGTATCGCGCCTGAGAATACGAAGCGGCGCACACCTGCCGCTTTGGCAGCTTCAACCAGTTGCACCCCAACTTGCGCTTCGTCTTGCAGGAAAGCTGGTGCCAGGTAAAAAACGCCATCTACGCCTTGCAGGGCAGATTCAATCGCAGCGCGGTCGCTCAGATCACCGATGGCGATTTCTGTCACGCCATTCGCACGTGCTTCTTCCGCTTTTTCTGGATTGCGGACCAGGCCGCGCACAATCGCGCCGCGTTTGACCAGTTCAGGAACAACCAGGCCAGCAAATTTACCAGCGGCACCGACAGCGAGAATGCGATTTAATGTAGTCATGATATTTTCCTATTAGTTGTCGTTCGGGAGAGAACAGTGCCATCTTGCCCGCAACAAACGCCTGGAAAAATAGTAATATCGCGCATAGACTCGTAAATAGGATTAATGAATGGACCGTTTTGCTGCCATCAACACCTTTGTCAAAGTGGTAGAAAAAGGCAGCTTTGCAGCCGCCGCTGATGCCACCAATCTGTCAGCACCGATGGTGGGCAATCACATACGCTATCTCGAAGCCCATCTGGGCGGCCTGCTGCTGAACCGCACAACACGCCGTCAGAAGCTGACTGAACTCGGCATGGCTTTTTATGAGCGCTGCAAGACCATCATGGCTGAACTGGAAGGGGCTGAAGCCGATGCCCTTGGCCTGCATGCTGCACCGCGCGGCATATTGCGAGTGACGGCACCACATTCGATAGGTTCGGTGGTGCTGCCAGCGATCATCACGGCATATCTGGAAAAACATCCTGAAGTTGAGATTGAGTTAGTCCTCAATGACAGCCGGGTTGATTTATTGGATCAGGGGTTTGATGTGGCGATACGCGGTGGCGAATTACCCAACTCCGGCCTCATAGGCCGCTCGCTGGCGCCTTTGCGGTTGGTGCCATGTGCCTCGCCAGCCTACATAGCGCGTTGTGGCGAGCCTAAAATATTGGCTGATCTGGTCCAGCACCAGTGCGTTGATTTTACTGGCTCATCAACGCCGGGGGTGTGGTTTTTTGTCCAGGCGACCGGCCAGATACCAGTGTCGGTGCGCGGACGCTTGCGCGTCAATAGTGGCCACTCGCAACGTGCTGCGGCATTGGGCGGGCTTGGCATCGCCCTGTTGGCCGAGGTTTTGGTGAGTGACGATCTGCTCACGGGAAAGCTGGTGAGGGTGCTGCCGCATGAAACGCCACTCAGCCGCCCTCTACATGTATTGATGCTACCAAACCGCCGCCCTAGCGCCAAGATCCGCAGCTTTGTCGATTTTCTGGCGGCGGAGCTGAAATCCTAGCGCTTGATTACGTGAGTCGTATCAGGCGCTCACGCAGCAGCTATTTTTTAATCCTGATCCAGATGTAGCGAAATCACACCCGCAGCAGGTGTTGCACACGGCTCATCATCAAAAGCGATATCACCATTCGGATTTGCCTCGCCATCGATTTTCAAATCCTTGAAGTTGAACAAGTTCTTGTCCATCAGATGTGAAGGTGCTACGGTGGATAAGGATGCAAAGATATTATCTACACGTCCAGGGAATTTCTTGTCCCATTCACGCATCAGGCCCTTGATTTGTTTGCGTTGCAGATTCTCTTGCGAGCCGCATAAATCGCAGGGGATGATGGGGAAGTTTTTGACTTCGGCATAACGTTCAGTATCCGACTCTTTGACATAAGCCAGGGGGCGGATGACGATGTGTTTGCCATCATCAGATTGCAGCTTGGCTGGCATGCCCTTGAGTTTTCCGCCGAAGAACATGTTCAGGAAAAAAGTTTCCAGGATATCGTCACGATGATGGCCAAGCGCGATCTTGGTGGCACCCAGTTCATCGGCCACGCGGTACAAAATACCACGGCGCAGGCGTGAGCACAGCGAGCAAGTCGTCTTACCTTCAGGGATCAGACGCTTGACTATGCTATAGGTATCCTGATTTTCTATATGGTAGGGTATGCCCAGTTTTTCCAGATAAGCTGGCAGGATATGGTCGGGGAAGTTAGGCTGCTTTTGATCGAGGTTAACCGCGACGATATCGAAATTGATGGGCGCACGTTCCCGCAGGGTCATCAGGATATCCAGCAGGGCATAGCTATCCTTGCCACCAGAAAGGCAAACCATGACCTTGTCGCCTTCTTCTATCATATTGAAATCACCTATCGCCTGGCCAACCAGGCGGCATAAGCGCTTGTGCAGCTTATTGTTTTCGTAGGTGATTTTTTCCTGTGACTTGACCGTGGCTTTTACTTCGACCGGGGTGTCCATCAATGTATCGTTCAGAGCTTGCATGATATGGCTTTAAATTCTTGCGTAAATTCGGGCTTAAATGTCGGTTTTGATCTTGAATACTTCTACGCCTACGCCTTCGCAATCTGGATAGACATCTGGCTTCATGGTAGAGATGCGCACTGCGCGTACTTTGGGATGTGCCAGCATGATAGCTGCGACATCATCACACAGGGTTTCCTGCAGATGTACATGGCCTTTGGAAATGCGGTCGGCTATCGTGCAACGCATGAAATCATAATCGACGACTTCTTCCAACTGGTCATCCTTGGGTGTAGACAGCGCCAGCGGGATATACAGGTCCACATTGAAGAGCACGCGCTGCTCGCCCTTTTTCTCGAACTCATGCACGCCGATGTTGATGGAGATTTCATAATTGCGCAAGAACAGGCGGCGGCAGTCTGAGAGCTGGGGGTGATGCAGGATGGATAACATGGTGGTCCCGGGATTAAGGTGAAATAGATTGGTTTGCAGTCGCCAGGAACATGACATCGCGCTGCAAGGGAATAAGGTGCTGGCCGCCATCAACGAGGATGGTGGTGCCAGTCATGGCAGGGCTGTCAGCCAGAAAACAGACGGTGCGGGCAATATCCTCAGGGGTGCTGGAACGGCCGAGTGGCGTGACCTGGTGCGCCTGCTGGAAGTCTGCCGTGCTTTGATGGCCTGATTCCATGGTGATGCCGGGTGCAACGCCCACTACCCGCACTTTTGGGGCCAGTGCCTGTGCCAGTGTTGTGGTCGCACATTGCAGGGCTGCCTTGGACAGGGTGTAAGACAAAAAATCGGGGTTCAGGTTGTACAGCTTTTGATCCAGCAGGTTGATGACGCAAGTCTGTTCGCCATCTGCAGTTGCCGCATGCAGGGCTTGTGCCAATATGATGGGTGCGGCCAGGTTGGCATGCATATGCCTATCAAGGCTGGCGTGGCTGAAGCTGTGCACATCATCTTCTGAAAACAGTGATGCATTATTGACGATGCAATCTATCTTGCCCATGGCGGCTATCGCTGCGGGCAGCAAGGCATGC
Organism: Undibacterium sp. TC4M20W; assembly: GCF_049340245.1. Classification (NCBI taxonomy): domain Bacteria; kingdom Pseudomonadati; phylum Pseudomonadota; class Betaproteobacteria; order Burkholderiales; family Oxalobacteraceae; genus Undibacterium; species Undibacterium sp. TC4M20W. Next base: position 207,864 of record NZ_JBMPPI010000001.1, on the reverse strand, counting down.
GTTGCTGTTTCATCTGCCAGGTCGGCCTGCAAGGCGTGGGCACGGCGGCCCAGTGCCTGGATTTCTGTCACCAGGGTCTGTGCTTCAGCTGCCGAATTGCCATAATGGACAAGAATATCCCAACCCTGCCGCGCCATATGCAGGGCGATATGCCGCCCTATGCGTTTGGCGGCACCGGTGATTAGTGCTGTGCGGTTTTTTTGGCTGTTGCTGCTCATACGTCTCTCATGGAAATTCTTGACAAGGATTACTGTGTTTTCAATACAATGCGGCTATGCATAAATTATCTTTACCTGTGCCTGGCGATGATGCGCTGGCCGCTTCATCTGCCTTGCAACAACTGATTATCAACGACATCCACCAACATCAGGGCTGGATAACGTTTTCGCGCTACATGGAACTGGCGCTGTATGCGCCTGACCTTGGCTATTACAGCGGTGGTGCCACAAAATTAGGCAAAGACGGTGATTTTACAACCGCACCGGAAATGTCGCCGCTATTTGGGGCCACCCTGGCCAGGCTGGCAAGTCAGTTATTCAGTCAAACTGCAGCCGAAGTCATGGAGTTCGGTGCAGGCACGGGCAAGCTTGCCCTGGATTTTTTGTCGGAATGTCAATTGTCTGGAATCGCGATAGAGCGCTATTTTATCGTGGAATTGTCCGGCGAACTGCGTGCACGTCAGGAAGAATTGCTGAAAGGCTTCCCACAGGTGCAATGGTTGCAAAAAATGCCAGACTCTTTTTCTGGCATAGTACTGGGGAATGAGGTGCTTGATGCCATGCCTGTCGAACTTGTCATCAAGACGGCTGATGGCTGGCATGAGGTCGGCGTGGCGGTGGTCGATAAAGAAAGTGCGCCAAGACTGATTTTCCGCGAACAGCCACAGGCATGCAGTTCAGACAAGATTACGCAAATTCCTTATGCAGATGAATTACCAACTGGTTATCTGACGGAAGTTCATGCGATAGCTACTGGTTTCATGCACAGCCTGGCCGTCATGCTGCTTGCCAGCGGCAAGCCAGCAGCAGCGATACTGATCGATTATGGTTTCCCGGCGGCAGAGTATTATCACCCACAACGCGAGCAGGGTAGCCTGATGTGCCATTACCGCCATCATGCCCACCCTGATCCCTTTTATTTACCAGGTTTGCAGGACATCACTGCCCATGTCGATTTTACTGCCATGGCCAGGGCTGGCCTGGCAGCGGGACTGGAGTTATTGAATTACACCAGTCAGGCTGGCTTTTTGACTGCGGCAGGCATTGCCGATGTATTGGCGCGCACTTCACCAGAACAAGTCATGGACTACCTGCCCCAGGCAAATGCCCTGCAAAAACTGGTGTCGCCAGCGGAAATGGGTGAGTTGTTTAAAGTGCTGGTCATGGGGCAGGGCGTAGAATTGTCAGAAAATTTATTACGTTTGGACCGCAGTCACCGCTTATGATGGTTGCCTGATTGATGCTAATTATAAAATTAGCATCTACAAACTGAACAGGAGCAGGCTTTGATACGCTGGGTATTGACCATCTTTGTCGCTGTCGTGGTATTTTCCAGCCTGCTGCCCTGGCTGGAAAAGCTGGGCATAGGCCGTTTACCAGGTGATGTGCGTTTCAAATTGTTTGGCCGCAGTTTTTCCTTTCCCTTCGCTTCCACCATATTGATTTCATTATTCGTCCTGCTGGTAGCCAGGATATTCAAATAATCAGCACGTGATGGTGTTGCAATAAGACAGGCTTAATCCGCCTCCAGTCTCAAAATGCGTTAAATATGTTAAAGCCGTGCAACATTGTTGTCATATGGGGGTAAAGTTTCCATATCTTTACGCCGTCACTTTAATATAATGAAATTGTCTATTTAAGCTTACTCAGGCTTAATAGGGCATGCTGACCAAGGGGGCGGGCTGGCATGTGCTACAGCGAGATCAACAATAAATTACGCTAAAGGTTGAAATGAGCGAACTCAGCGATATCAGGGCATTGCTCATTGAGCCGCATGCAGGCATGCGGGTCAGTTTGCATAATATGCTGAATCTTTGTGGCATCACCAAGATAGAGCACGGGCTTTCTGCGGGTATTGCTGTGCGTACGATACAGGCCAAGGTGTTTGACCTGATCCTTTGTGAATATGATCTGGGTGTAGGCCAGGATGGTCAGCAACTGCTGGAAGACATGCGTCACCACAAGCTGGCACCTTTATCGACCATCTTCATCATGGTGACGGCAGAGCGCTCCTATGCCAAGGTCGTCAGTGCGGCTGAACTTGCGCCTTCCGACTACCTGCTCAAACCATTTACTGCCGACATGCTGCTGGAGCGCGTTATTCGCGCCCTGGAAAAACGCAAGGCCTTTGTCGATGTTCATAGTCTCATGGAGCAAGGCTCCATTCCCGAAGCCATTATGGCTTGCCACCATGGTGAGCGGGATTTTCCCAAGTACTCGATAGACTTCATGCGCTTGCGTGCCGAGTTGCATGTAGTGCAGGGTGAGGCGGCTGAGGCCGAGGAATTATATAAACATTTATTCGAATTAAAGGCAGTGGCCTGGGCGCGTCTGGGCCTGGCAAAGACCTTGTTCATGCAGGGTAAATACCAGGAAGCTGAAGAAATCCTGAAAAACCTGGTAGCAGAAAATAATAAATACATGGATGCCTATGACTGGCTGGCCAAGACCCATGAAATGGTCGGTGAGTTGCCAGAGGCAAAAGAGGTGCTTGATGTCGCCGTTGGCGTTTCGCCCCATGCCGTCAGGCGTTTGCGCAAGCTGGGCAAGATATCCCTTGAGACTGGGGATATAGAAACCGCTGAAAATGTCTTCAAAAAAGTCGTCAGCAAAGCCAAGTTCTCCGAGTTCCGTGACCCTGAAGATCATATGAATCTGGTCGATGCCCTCGTCAAAAAGGGGGATACCGAGCAGGCCAAGTCGGTTATCCGTGATCTTGAAAAAAACATGGTGGGCATGAAAAAAACTGCCGCTGTGCGGGCGATTTCTGCCGCTATGGTGCACGCCAAGACCGGTGACGCCAGACTCAGTGAAGAACTTGATAATGCCGTGGCCGCAACGCGTGAAGACATAGGTCTTTCGACGGAAGCCAAGCTGGGCCTGGCTAAAAGTTGTCTGGAAAATAATCAGGAAGACAATGCTTCCGAGATTATTCTCGACGTCATGAAAAACGCCAGCAACCAGCAAGTCATGAGCAAGGCCATGGGCGTATTTGAAAGCGCAGGCAAAGGGCATCTTGCCAAGGAACTCGCACAACGCAGTCAAAAAGAGGTCATGGACCTGGTGGCACTGGGTGTACAAAAAGCCAAGCAGGGCGATTTCCGCGGTTCGGTGGAAATGATGGCGGCTGCCGCACGCAAGTCACCTGATAACCCGCAAGTGGTCTTGAATGCCGCACTGGCCGCCTTGAAATGTCTGGAAAACATGGGCTGGGATCATGCCACTGGCGAATTGGCGCGCAATCTGATCGAGTCCGCGCGTCGCCTTGATCCCATGAATCCACGTCTGAAAGCGATACGCGGCCTGTATGACGAATTGCAGAAAAAATACGGCATCAATGCTGCCCGGGTCGCCAAGTAAAGATTAATGATAAAAATCAAATATAAAAATTAAGCAACCAGGCTCCAGTATGGTTTTGTTAAGAAAATAAGTAGTTGCGGAGACCATGACTATCCAAGCTTCTGTACATCTGGATCAGCACGCACCAGAATTGCCGCGTGACCGGTTGATCAGGCAAATCAATGAAGAGAGTAGTTTGCCAACCTTGGGTGTGTCGATTACCAAGGTCGTTGAAATTACTTCATCCAGTGAAGACCCGGTCGCCAAGCTCGCGCATTTTGTGCTGGCCGATGTCGCCCTGACACAAAAAATACTGAGGCTGTCGAATACCATCCATTACCGCACCAGTTCCGGTGCACCAGTCACCACCATTTCACGGGCCATATTCCTGCTTGGATTCAACAGCATCAAGACCAGTGCCATGGCGATGTTGCTGGTAGATTGCTTCAAGGATAAAAGCCATGCCAACAGCGTCAGGCGTGAGTTGATACAGGCCTTGTGCGCCAGTATAGTCGGACGTGAAATGGCTGCGCGTGGACGCTTCCAGGATGGCGAAGAAGCGGCAGTGGCTGCCCTGTTCAAAAATGTTGGCAAGATACTGGTGGCCTCCTACGACCACCCCTTGTACAGTCGCATACAAGCCATGTTAAAGACCGGGCAGACGACTTCGCAGGAAGCAGCCTCCACGCTGCTGGGGTGCAGTTATGAGCGTTTTGGCGAAATGGCACTGCAAGAGTGGAAGATACCTGACACTATTGTGCAATCGTTGCTTCCTTTACCAGGCGGTGAATTAAAGAAGGTGAACACGCGTGCTGAATGGCTGCGTCAGGTAGCCAGTTTCAGTGATGCGCTGGCTTCAACCATCATGAGCGCCGGTGTTGGCACCCTCAGTGAAAAGGCCAAACCCTTATTACAAAAATACGGCAAGGCACTGGATTTTGACCAGGCCGTACTCGATGAGATGCTCGTCAAGGTAGAGACTGAAACCAGGCAACTGGCCAAGAGTATGGATATTGCCATGGGCGATATCCATATCGGTGAAGCTGATGACAACACCACCAATGGTGTGCCAAATGATCTGCTGTTGCAAAATTATGAAGCTGGCGAAATCCAGAATGATGAGCGCCACCCAAGCGGCAAGCCCAAGCAGGCCCGCGATCTCTTGCTGGCCGGTGTGCAGGATGTGACGCAAATGCTGGCGTCTGACAACTTCAAACTGAATGATCTGATCCTGTTGGTGCTGGAGACCTTGTATAGCAGCATGGGTTTTCGTTTTGCCGCAGTCTGCCTGCGCGACCTGCAGACAGTGCGTTATGTGGCGCGGCTGGCGATAGGTGAGAATTATCAGGAAAGGCAAAGAGGTTTTTCCTTCAGCGGCAAGCCAGACCAGAACCTGTTCCATCTGGCAATGAGCAATAATGTCGATCTGATGATATCCGATGCCTCTGTACCCAAGATACAAAATCTGCTGCCAGACTGGCATAAGCAATTATTGCCGGACGCACGCAGTTTCATCATCCTGCCGCTGGTCATACAAAAAAAACCGCTGGGCCTGTTCTATGCAGACCGTAATGTGAACGCCGATGAAGGTGTACCGCCAGACGAGACTGCGCTCATCAAAACCCTCAAGAGCCAGTTGCTGGCAGCCATGATGCGCGGCTAGCAGCAGGCACGCAGCGCGCGCTACGTGCTAGCACTTACTGCAAGGATAATGCTCAGGCATTACAATGTCTTGACACTATTCATCATTTCAGCGGGACGAACCTCATGCACTTCACTACCTGGCTTACTTTCTTCTTTGCAGCCTGCGTTATCGCAGTGTCACCCGGCTCCGGTGCAGTGCTGTCGATGTCGCATGGTTTGAATTACGGTGTCAAAAAAGCCAGTGGCACCATCATGGGCTTGCAGGCAGGCTTGTTGCTGATACTGGCTATTGCCGGTGCTGGTGTTGGTTCTATCCTGATGGCGTCAGAGTTTGCTTTCAGCGTTGTCAAAACTATAGGTGCGCTGTACCTGATTTATCTGGGTATCAGCCAATGGCGCGCCAAAATTGATGTGCCTGCTGCGAATGACGCCGGTGCTGATCAAGCCACCACTACCCAGGTGCCAGCCATGTCCAGACGCTTTTTGACGGGCTTTTTGACGAATGCGACTAATCCCAAGGGCATCATTTTCATGGTGGCGGTATTGCCCCAATTTATTTCTCACGATGCGCCATTGTTGCCGCAATTGTTGATATTGGGAGTGACCATGTGCGCGATTGATCTGGTGGTCATGCATGGTTATGCATTTGCTGCATCCACGATGCAGCGTTATTTCCGCGACCCTAAATGGCTGAAGAGCCAGAACCGCTTTTTTGGCGGGATATTGATGGCGATAGGTACGGCGCTGTTCTTTGTCAAACGCAGTCCTTCCAATTAAAAAATCCCGCCGGTGATTGAATTCACGGCGGGATTTTCTTATGCAGGTCTTTCAAGCCAGAGGAATTTCCTGCTTCTTGGCGAGGGCATCGATGTCTTGCCATATCGTCATTTGATTCAATAGACGAGTGGCAGGGTCCAGCATGGGGTTCAGGTTGAAAAAGCGCTCCAGGGCAGTTTCATCAAAACTGCTGTGTTGGGAGAAATTGATCCTGCCATATTGCTTGCGAAACGCATGCAATAAATCTGCCGGTGTATCCTTGTGCCAGGACTGCATGAGACCGCCTACCATCAGCGCCGTATCCGTGGTTTGTTCCAGAGAGCGTGGGCTGCGTGAACTGCTGACATCGCGATAATCAAGCAGGCGCGGGAAATAAAATTTCTTGATCCAGGATGCCGGGATGCCGCCCTCGCGTTGCAAGATGCCACTGCGCCACAGCTTCCAGCTTTTCTCTGCTTCATTGTCAGAGACAAAGTGTGTGTCAGCCTTAAGTGCGCAGTCTTCCCCCAATTCTATTTCCAGTATCACTGGCAAGCCTGCGGCAACTGCAATATTTTCTAGTTCAGGCATCTGGGGTTTTTCACCATGCTGGTTTTGCAGCGCATTGACAAATTCGCCCAATACTTGCTGGTGCTCATGATGCAGGCTGCTGGTGGCTTTGCAAAAGGCGGCGCAGGCAGCAAAATAAGCCATCAGTTCACCGACCATGATGCCGCCTGCGGGCGTAGCTGCTTCTTCCTGGAAGCTTTGGCGCGGCATGTCTGCTGCCAGGCCCTGGCGCAGGATGGGATACAACTGGGTGGATATAGCACCAAATTTGACGTGGCTGCCAGCGGCAAGTTTAAATTCTGACATGGCGGCTCAGGCTTTCTTGAACAGGGAGAGGACGTGTTCCGGCGGACGTCCTATGGCCGCTTTATTCTGGTAAGTGACTATCGGTCTTTGCAACAGGTGCGGGTGGGCTACGATGGCAGCCAGGCCTGTTGCTGCATCTGCGCCGGCCAGATTCAGGCTGGCATATTCAGCTTCGTTATTGCGCAGCATGGTCTGAATGTTGCCATTGACATCACCACCGGCATCACCATTACCCAAAGCAGCCAGCAGGCTTTGCAATTCCTCAAAGCTCAAAGGATTTTTTTGGTAATCAATGACTTGCAGTGGTATTTGAGTTTCGTCTGCATGCGCCTGCACCAGCGCCAGGGTTTCGCGCGATTTTGAGCAACGTGGATTGTGGTAAATCGTAATCATGTATCTATCATCATTCTATGGTCTTGTCATGTCAACATGGCGCAGAGCCTGTTGCAGAATTAAGCTGGCGTTGTTGTGTCTGGCCGGGAAAGCCGGGCCGCCTTCATTCTGCATCAGCTCTTCCTATAAATTTATATTCCTGGAAATTTAAGTTCCATCCCAAACAATACCAGCAGGCCCAGAATTGCAAAAACTGCGGCAGCACACCAGCGTACGTATTTGAAAGGAAAATTCGGTGCAGCAATCTTGCCCAGGAATACCGCTGGTACATCAGCAATCAGCATGCCCAGTGTGGTGCCGGCGATGACCATTGTCAGGTCAGAATATTTGGCGGCCAGCGCGACTGTCGCCAACTGGGTTTTGTCACCAATTTCAGCGATGAAAAAAGTCACGCAAGTCAGCATGAAAACGCCATAACGGCTTTCGCTGATGCCACCATCATCCATCTCATCCGGCTTCAGCGTCCATGCAGCAATGGCTAAAAAAGACAGGCCCAGCAGATAACGCATGACAGTGGCATCGATATGCGTGGCGACCAACTGCCCGACCAGGCCAGCGAGGGTGTGATTGGCCAGTGTCGCGACCAGAATGCCCAGCACGATAGGGCCAGGTTTTTTATAGCGGGCAGCCAATAGCAGTGCGAGCAATTGTGTTTTATCACCAATTTCACCAACGGTGACAGCGAGTACAGAGACGAGAAAAGCTTCCATGAGAATAGGCGGGATGGGGCAGTTTGTCCGATGACAGCTATATCCCGCCCCATCCCTGGTCAGCGGAAACATAACTATCAAAGGTCTTGCCCAATACAATTGGCGCACTTGCGGCAAATCGTATCAAACGCACCATGACCAGATGGCCAAGTATGTTGATGCGTTTTCCCCGAATTTAACCGGAGCAGGCTACTCCCCAATGAAAGAGAAACAGGATTATAACGCATAGCTGACCCCAGGTCAGCTATTGCTTTGATTTGACGATGTTTTACTGGTCCGTCGGATACCTGCTTGCTACACTGACAGACATACAATTTAGCTCATTTTGAGGCCAACTGATGACAGTATCTCTTTCCAGTTATTTCATGAGTTTCTGGTCCGCCTCTGAATTGCATGCCAATGTCATTATCTTCCTGAATCTGACTGGCGCCATGCTATTGGGTTTTGTGGTTGGCTATGAGCGTTCTTATCATGGGCGTGCTGCCGGCATGCGGACTTATGGCCTTGTATGCATGGCATCTGCCGCCCTGGTGGTGATCGCCGGTTACCCTGATTTCTGGTTTGGCGGGCGGGCGCTTTCTCCTGTCAATCTCGATCCTTCACGTACCATACAAGGCATAGTCACCGGCATAGGTTTTCTCGGTGCCGGCGTCATCATGCGCGAAGGTTTTACCATCAGCGGTCTGACAACTGCTGCGTCTTTATGGGCTTCGTCAGCCATAGGCGTGATGGTTGGCGTCGGCTTTTATGCTGCTGCGATCCTGCTGGCGTTTTTGTCAGCGGCCTGCATGATCTGGGTATCCAGAATTGAGGCCTGGCTGCCTTCTCGGCCAGCGGTGGCGATCACCATGCAATTTCGCCAGGGCTATATCCCGCGCGAAGATGTCCTGCGCAGTATGGCGCTTGCGCGTGGCTATGAAATTGCGACAGGTACCCTGAACATCAGTTGCAAGGAAGGGCGCTCTGAATGGCGTTTCGTGGCAGTCGGCCTGAGCCGCAAGCTGGCAACGCGCATCAGTGAGCTGTCACTGGAACTGGGAGCGTTTGAGGGACTGGAGTTTTACCAGATTGCCCACGCCAGAAACTAAATTGCGGGGATCATTTAGAGCAAACATAGGGTAAACAATTTAAGCGTCAGCTTTTTCTGGCGCTGTCACAGGTACGCCCAGCATGCCCTGCATGAAAATCTGTGTCACCAGTACAGCAAAGTCGGCATACGAGATTTTGTCTGCATCCTGGTGTGGTTTGAGCCAGGTAAAGGTCCAGTTGATCATGCCAAACAGGAGCATGGTGATGGCGCTGCGGTTTTGTGCTGTGGTACGGTCTGGAAAGTTGCGCTGTATCGAGCCAGCAAACAATTCGACGATTTTTCTTTGCGCATCGAGTATCAGCTTGCGCTGCGGCTCTTCCAGGAATTTCACATCATTCAGTAAGGCGATATGGCGGGTCTGTGAATGCTCATATTCCGCCAGGAAGGCCGCAATCAGCGTTGGCAAGTCATGATGACTCTCCGCCAGACGTATCAGCACTTGCGTATAACGGTTCAGCAAATCAAACAAAATGGCTTCTTTGCTGGGGTAGTAGTGGTAAAGCCTGGCTTTCGAGGTACCGCAGGTCTGCGCCAGTACGCTCATGGAGGTGCCGGGGTAGCTATAGTTGGCAAAGGCAGTCGCCGCCTTTTCCAGGATATCGTCGCGCTGCAATTGATAATCGGATGCGAGGGTGCGGGCCATGGCTAGCGTATGTAGTAGGGTGTCAACATCATACCTTGAGCTTGCACGCAATGGTGATTGTAGGAAAGTTGCAACAAAGGCATAGCGTTGGCGCAAGCTGTCTCATCTGCTGCGGATTTTTACCGTAACTTTTTAATACATATGATTTTATAAATAATGAATAAAATCAATTATTTAGAAAATTTTTTGGTAAATCCCACTTCTGTTTGAGTAAGAAATTCTCAAAAGGGTGTTGACAGTTGGGTCGAGTATCTCCATAATTCGGGGTTCCCTGCGGAGAGGTGGCCGAGTGGTTAAAGGCGACAGACTGTAAATCTGTTCTCTTACGAGTACGCTGGTTCGAATCCAGCCCTCTCCACCACAGGTAAAGAATTGAATTTAGAAATTAGCGGCTGAAGCGGTGGCCTTTGCGGGTGTAGCTCAATGGTAGAGCTGAAGCCTTCCAAGCTTATGACGAGGGTTCGATTCCCTTCACCCGCTCCAGTTTTACTTGCGCGGGGTTTTGCGCAGCAAGCTGCCCTTGTAGCTCAGTGGTAGAGCACTCCCTTGGTAAGGGAGAGGCCACGTGTTCAATCCACGTCAAGGGCACCAAGGTTGTCTGGTGTTTTCAAGTCTGATTTGTCGGGCGCGTGCCTGAGCATTCTCATCAAAATCGTTAGGAGTCCAAAATGGCAAAAGGTAAGTTCGAGCGCACCAAGCCGCACGTCAACGTCGGTACAATTGGTCACGTTGATCACGGTAAAACCACACTGACAGCAGCGATTGCAACAGTCCTGTCGAAAAAATTCGGCGGCGAAGCTAAAGCATACGACCAGATCGATGCAGCACCAGAAGAAAAAGCGCGCGGTATTACTATCAATACAGCCCACGTTGAGTACGAAACAGCCGGTCGTCACTACGCCCACGTTGACTGCCCAGGCCATGCTGATTATGTTAAAAACATGATTACTGGCGCGGCTCAAATGGACGGCGCGATCCTGGTTTGCTCCGCAGCAGACGGCCCAATGCCACAAACTCGTGAACACATCCTGTTGGCACGTCAAGTTGGCGTTCCATACATCATCGTATTCCTGAACAAATGCGACATGGTTGATGACGCTGAGTTGCTGGAACTGGTTGAAATGGAAGTTCGTGAATTGCTGTCCAAATACGAATTCCCAGGCGACGACCTGCCTATCATTCAAGGTTCCGCTAAACTGGCCCTCGAAGGCGACAAAGGTCCTCTGGGCGAAGAAGCCATCATGAAACTGGCTGATGCTCTGGATACCTACATCCCAACACCAGAACGTGCTGTTGACGGCGCCTTCCTGTTGCCAGTAGAAGACGTATTCTCCATCTCCGGCCGCGGTACAGTCGTTACTGGCCGTATCGAACGCGGTATCGTCAAAGTTGGCGAAGAGATCGAAATCGTCGGTATCAAAGACACAGTCAAAACAACATGTACTGGCGTTGAAATGTTCCGCAAACTGCTCGACCAAGGTCAAGCAGGTGACAACGTCGGCGTATTGCTGCGTGGTACAAAACGTGAAGATATCCAACGTGGTCAAGTGTTGGCAAAACCAGGCTCAATCAAGCCTCACGCCCACTTCACAGGCGAGATCTATGTTCTGTCTAAAGATGAAGGTGGCCGTCATACCCCATTCTTCAACAACTACCGTCCACAGTTCTACTTCCGTACAACGGACGTCACTGGTTCGATCGAGTTGCCGAAAGACAAAGAAATGGTCATGCCAGGTGATAACGTATCTATCACTGTTAAGTTGATCAACCCGATCGCGATGGAAGAAGGCTTGCGCTTCGCTATCCGTGAAGGTGGCCGTACAGTCGGTGCTGGCGTTGTTGCTAAAATCATCGAGTAATAAATAAGTAGTAAAATACAAGCCTTGCCTGATTCGTTCAGGCAAGGCTTGTAGTAAATGTCAAGATGTAGGGGTGTAGCTCAATTGGCAGAGCGTCGGTCTCCAAAACCGAAGGTCGCGGGTTCGATTCCCTCCGCCCCTGCCACCATCAAGGCCGCTGGCCACCGAAAGTAAATAAAGTATGTCTAATCATCCCGTTCAAACAGTTAGTACATCCAATGACAAGTACAAAGTCATTCTGGCGGTAGTGGCTGCAGTTGCCGGTGTTGCTGCTTTTTATATTCTCGCTGGACAGGCAACGTGGATACGTGCCATCGCTTTGGTAGTGGGTTTGTTGGTTGCTGTTGGATTTATCGCAACTTCTGAAATGGGTCGCGATTTTGTCAGCTTTGCAAAAGAAGCTGTGCGCGAAACTAAAAAAGTTGTCTGGCCAACCCGCAAAGAAGCGGGGCAGATCACTGCCGTAGTATTCGGCTTTGTTCTGGTGATGGCGCTTTTCCTGTGGGGCACCGATCAGTTGATCGGATTTGTGTTGTATGACGTAATCCTCGGATGGAAAAAATAATGAGCGAGAACATTCAGGAAAACGAAGAAGGTACAGCACCAGCGGTGTCTGTACCTAAAAGTGCTAAAAGATGGTACGCCGTGCATGCTTATTCCGGTATGGAAAAGAGCGTGCAACGTGCATTGGTGGAACGTATAGAACGCGCAGAGATGCAAGACAAATTCGGTCAGATTCTGGTTCCGACTGAAGAAGTGATAGAGCCAAAGAATGGCAAGAAAGTCGTCACTGAGCGCCGCTTGTTCCCCAGCTATGTATTCGTTGAAATGGAAATGACTGACGATACCTGGCATTTGGTAAAAAACACCAGCAAGGTAACCGGTTTTATCGGCGGCAAATCAAACAAGCCTTCGCCGATACCACAGCACGAAGTCGACAAGATCTTGCAGCAGATGCAAGAAGGCGTTGAAAAACCAAGACCAAAAGTCTTGTACGAAGTAGGCGAAGTAGTCCGTATCAAAGATGGTCCTTTCACTGACTTTAACGGCAATGTCGAAGAAGTCAATTATGAAAAGTCCAAAGTACGCGTGACAGTCACTATTTTCGGCCGTGCTACACCAGTAGAGCTGGAATTCTCCCAGGTCGAAAAGGTTTAACAGGATTCACGTTTGACCAGTACGTAACAAAGCAATTTGTTGAAACTGGTTAGAGCGTTGGCTGTGGTACTACAAACGTAATACAGGCAATTCTCAGCAGGCAGAGGAGCCTGCTGGTGTGAAAAGATACCGGCAGGCGCTACTACTCATTTTTTGAAGGAGCCAAACATGGCAAAGAAAATCATTGGTTTTATCAAGCTGCAAGTGCCAGCTGGTAAAGCAAACCCATCCCCACCTATCGGTCCAGCTCTGGGTCAACGTGGTCTGAATATCATGGAATTCTGCAAAGCGTTCAACGCGCAGACCCAAGGTATGGAACCAGGCATGCCTATTCCTGTTGTGATCACCGCATTTGCTGACAAGTCTTTCACATTCGTGATGAAGACGCCTCCAGCAACTTACATGATCAAAAAAGCAGCTGGCATCACTAAAGGTTCTGCAAAACCACATACAGACAAAGTTGGCAAAATCACTCGCCAGCAAGCTGAAGAAATCGCGACAGTTAAACGCGCTGATTTGACAGCAGCTGATATGGACGCAGCGGTGCGTACTATTGCTGGTTCTGCTCGTTCCATGGGCATCACGGTAGAGGGTCTGTAATGGCTAAGTTATCTAAAAAAGCAAAATTGCTGGCAACGAAAGTTGACCGTCTGAAAGTGTATCCATTTGACAATGCTATCGCTTTGATCAAAGAATGCGCAACAGCAAAATTCAACGAATCCATCGACGTATCCGTCCAACTGGGCGTTGATCCTAAGAAATCTGACCAAGTTGTTCGTGGCGCAGTTGTATTGCCAGCTGGTACAGGCAAAACAGTACGCGTAGCCGTATTTGCACAAGGTGCAAAAGCGGAAGAAGCGAAAGCTGCCGGTGCTGATATCGTTGGTATGGAAGATTTGGCTGAACGCGTTAAAGCTGGCGACATGCCATTTGACGTCGTTATCGCTTCTCCAGACACTATGCGTATTGTTGGTACTCTGGGTCAGATCCTGGGTCCACGCGGTTTGATGCCTAATCCTAAAGTCGGTACAGTGACTCCTGACGTAGCTACTGCAGTTAAAAATGCAAAAGCTGGTCAAGTACAATACCGTACAGACAAAGCAGGTATCATCCACACAACAATCGGCCGTAAGTCGTTTGCTGATGGTGACCTGAAGTCCAACCTGGTTGCACTGATCGAAGCTTTGAATAAAGCCAAACCAGCATCCAGCAAAGGTGTGTATCTGCGTAAAGTATCCATCTCATCCACTATGGGTGCAGGTGTACGTGTAGATCACGCTAATCTGGCAGGCTAAGAATTAAGTCCCTGCATCTTTTGATGCAGGGCGCATCTTTGGGCTGGATGTTTTGAACAAACATCCAGAGTGTCAAAGACCGTTGGGCCGAGTGTGCGAGTGTAGTTTTCAAGCATGAGGTTAATATCTGAAGAGCAATCGACAGGCCCCAACGCAGATGGTGTACCCGAACAAGTTTTGTAGTGATTACTGGTCCCCCAGTGAAACTCCTAACTTCGGACGCCGTGTTCGAAACGATATGAGGGAAGTACATCATTCCGGTGTATGGACTGAATATCATTAATGGAGGTTGACCGTGAGTCTCAATCTGAATGACAAAAAAGCCGTCGTCGCTGAAGTCTCTGCAAAAGTAGCAACTGCACAGACTATCGTCGTGGCCGAATATCGTGGCATCCAGGTCGGTCATTTGACGCAATTGCGTGCTAGCGCACGCGCTCAAGGCGTATACATGCGTGTGTTGAAAAACACATTGGCACGTCGCGCTGTTGAGGGAACTGCATTTGCAAGTCTCGCTTCTGAAATGACTGGTCCGTTGATTTATGCAATCTCGGAAGATGCTGTTGCTGCTGCTAAAGTCATTCAAGACTTTGCAAAAAGCAATGACAAACTGGTTGTTAAAGCGGGTAACTATGCAGGCAAATCGCTGGATAAAGCTGGCGTTGTCGCATTGGCAAGCATTCCTAGCCGTGAAGTATTGTTGGCGCAAGTGGTTGGCATGATGCAGGCTCCTGTATCTGCTTTCGCACGTGTTCTGGCAGCCGTCGCAGCACAGAAAGAAGCAGGTTCTCCTGCAGCACCAGTAGCTGAAGAAGCTGCTGAAGCTGCCGCAGAATAAGTTTTTTTCCGTCAAATACCGTATCAATGTAATTAATTAATTGGAGTTTCAAATGGCAATTAGCAAAGAAGATATCCTGGAAGCCGTAGGCGCGATGTCCGTAATGGACCTGAACGACCTGGTAAAAGAGTTTGAAGTTAAATTTGGTGTTTCCGCTGCAGCAATGTCTTCTGGTCCAGCAGCTGGCCCAGCAGCAGTTGTTGAAGAACAAACAGAATTCAATGTAATTCTGACTGAAGTTGGCGCAAACAAAGTTGGCGTCATTAAAGCAGTTCGCGAAATCACTGGTCTGGGCTTGAAAGAAGCTAAAGACGTAGTTGATGGCGCACCAAAAGCAGTTAAAGAAGCAGTTTCCAAAGCTGATGCTGACGCAGCTAAGAAAAAACTGGAAGATGCTGGCGCGAAAGCCGACATCAAGTAATTCAGGTATTATGGCAAGTCTTCGGATTTGCCCAAGTCAAAGACAGGAATCCTCTTGGAAGAGAGGGTTCCTCTTTGGCTTCTTTGTCGTTCAGGGTTGTTTAGCTGTTTATTAAGACCAAGGGTTGAGACTTGAGGTTTTTTTGTCACAGAGTTGCTAGGCTTTATTTTTGTGACAAGAATCCTGAATTCTCTATCCTTCCTTGCCACTCACGGAGTGTCCATGCACTACTCATTTACTGAGAAGAAGCGTATTCGTAAATCTTTTGCGAAGCGCGCCAACGTCCACAACGTTCCGTTCTTGCTGGCGACTCAAATCGAGTCGTACCAGAGCTTTTTACAAGAAGACAGAACACCGCCAACTCGTAAGAACGAGGGTTTGCAGTCTGCCTTCACCTCGATTTTCCCTATTGTTTCGCACAATGGGTTCGCACGTCTTGAATTCTTGTCCTACGTTTTAGGCGATCCTGCGTTCGACGTCAAGGAATGTCAATTGCGCGGCCTGACTTATGCATCACCTTTGCGTGCAAAAGTTCGCCTGGTCATTCTGGACAAGGAATCACCAACCAAGCCGGTTGTCAAAGAAATGAAAGAACAGGAAGTCTACATGGGCGAATTGCCTTTGATGACAACCACTGGTTCTTTTGTCATCAACGGTACTGAGCGCGTTATCGTTTCTCAGTTGCACCGTTCCCCTGGCGTGTTCTTTGAACATGACCGCGGCAAGACACATTCTTCCGGTAAATTGCTGTTCTCGGCAAGGATCATTCCTTACCGTGGTTCTTGGCTCGACTTTGAATTCGATCCTAAAGACATCCTGTTCTTCCGTATTGACCGTCGTCGCAAGATGCCAGTCACTATCTTGCTGCGTGCTATAGGCATGAGCAATGAACAGATTCTGGCCAATTTCTTTGTCTTCGATAATTTCAATCTGCACAGTGATGGCGCAGAAATGGAATTCGTTGCAGAACGTCTGCGTGGCGAAGTTGCCCGTTTTGATATCAGCGACAAAGACGGCAAAGTCATCGTTGCCAAAGACAAGCGTATCAATGCCAAGCATGTACGTGAGATCGAAGCCGGTGGTATCAAGCACATCTCCGTGCCTGAAGACTACCTGCTGGGTCGCGTCCTGGCCAAGAACATCGTTGATGCAGACACTGGCGAAGTGATTGCCAATGCCAATGATGAGCTGACAGAAGAATTGCTGGGTCGTTTGCGCGATGCCAAAGTCACTGATATCCAGACTTTGTACACCAATGACCTGGATCAGGGTGCTTACATTTCCCAGACTCTGCGTGCTGATGATACAGCGGACCAGATGGCTGCCCGCGTTGCCATCTACCGCATGATGCGTCCTGGCGAACCACCAACAGAAGATTCTGTTGAAGCCCTGTTCAATGGTTTGTTCTATAGTGAAGACCGTTACGATCTGTCCGCAGTCGGCCGCATGAAGTTCAACCGCCGTATTGGCCGTGATGAACTGACAGGTGCCATGACTTTGTCGAACGAAGACGTATTGGCCGTGATCAAGATCCTGGTTGAGCTGCGCAATGGCCGTGGCGAAGTCGATGATATCGATCACTTGGGTAACCGCCGCGTACGTTGCGTTGGTGAATTGGCTGAGAACCAGTTCCGTGCTGGTCTGGTACGTGTTGAACGTGCTGTCAAAGAGCGTCTGGGTCAGGCTGAAGCCGACAACCTGATGCCGCATGACCTGATCAACTCCAAGCCTATCTCTGCTGCGATTCGTGAGTTCTTCGGTTCTTCACAATTGTCCCAGTTTATGGATCAGACCAACCCATTGTCAGAAATCACGCATAAGCGTCGTATTTCCGCCCTGGGACCTGGTGGTTTGACACGTGAGCGCGCCGGCTTTGAAGTCCGCGACGTTCATCCAACCCACTATGGCCGCGTCTGCCCGATTGAGACACCAGAGGGACCAAACATTGGTCTGATCAACTCACTGGCTCTGTATGCTCGCCTGAACGAATACGGTTTCCTGGAAACACCATACCGTAAAGTGGTTGATAGCAAAATCACATCTCAGATCGATTACCTGTCTGCGATTGAAGAAGGTCGTTACATCATCGCTCAGGCGAATGCGACGATTGACGGCGAAGGCAAACTGATCGATGAACTGGTCTCTGCCCGTGAAGCTGGCGAAACGATCCTGGTATCCCCAGAGCGTATCCAGTACATGGACGTGGCTACCGGTCAGGTGGTTTCTGTTGCGGCATCTCTGATCCCGTTCCTCGAACACGATGATGCGAACCGTGCGTTGATGGGCGCCAACATGCAACGTCAAGCCGTTCCTTGCTTGCGTCCAGAAAAAGCATTCGTTGGTACAGGTATCGAACGTACTGTGGCAGTTGACTCCGGTACTACAGTACAGGCGCTGCGTGGCGGTAAAGTTGATTACATCGATGCGGGCCGTATCGTTATTCGTGTGAATGATGCTGAAGCACAGGCTGGTGAAGTCGGTGTGGATATTTACAACCTCATTAAGTACACCCGTTCCAACCAGAACACCAATATCAACCAACGCCCTATCGTTAAAGTGGGCGATCTGGTAGCAAAAGGTGACGTATTGGCCGACGGTGCATCCACAGATCTGGGCGAATTGGCCCTGGGTCAGAACATGCTGGTCGCGTTCATGCCATGGAATGGTTATAACTTCGAAGATTCGATCCTGATCTCTGAAAAAGTTGTGGCTGATGACCGCTATACCTCGATTCATATCGAAGAGTTGTCGGTTGTTGCTCGTGATACCAAGCTGGGTGCGGAAGAAATCACACGTGATATCTCCAATCTGGCAGAAAACCAACTGGCACGTCTGGATGAATCCGGTATCGTCTACATCGGTGCTGAAGTAACAGCCGGTGATACCCTGGTCGGTAAAGTGACACCAAAAGGTGAAACTCAACTGACACCAGAAGAAAAACTGCTGCGCGCCATCTTCGGTGAAAAGGCTTCTGACGTTAAAGATACTTCCCTGCGCGTGCCTTCCGGCATGGTAGGTACAGTTATCGACGTACAAGTGTTCACCCGCGAAGGCATACAACGCGACAAACGTGCACAACAGATTATCGATGATGAATTGAAGCGTTATCGCCTCGATTTGAACGATCAGTTGCGTATTGTTGAAGGCGATGCATTTGAGCGTCTGGAACGTATGCTGGATGGCAAGATCGCTGACGGCGGCCCGGCCAAACTGGCTAAAGGCACCAAGATCACCAAGGAATACCTGGCCAGCGTGGATAAATACCACTGGTTCGATATTCGCCTGGCATCTGATGAAGCAGCCAATGCACTGGTCGCGATGAAAGATTCCATCGCTGAAAAACGTCATCAGTTCGATCTGGCTTTTGAAGAAAAACGTACCAAGCTGACGCAAGGCGATGAATTGCCGCCAGGCGTACAAAAAATGGTCAAGGTTTACCTGGCTGTTAAACGTCGCCTGCAACCTGGTGACAAAATGGCGGGTCGTCACGGTAACAAGGGTGTGGTTTCCCGTATCGTGCCTATCGAAGACATGCCTTACATGGCTGACGGTACACCAGCAGACATCGTGTTGAACCCACTGGGTGTTCCATCACGTATGAACGTTGGTCAGGTTCTGGAAGTGCATCTGGGCTGGGCAGCGAAAGGTCTGGGCTTGCGCATAGGCGAAATGCTGAAAGCCAAAGCCAAGGTAGAAGAACTGCGTGATTTCCTGAAGAAGATTTATAACGAATCTGGCAAGAAGGAAGACATCGACGGCTTCTCCGATGCTGAGATACTGGAATTGACGAACAACCTGAAGCATGGCGTGCCATTTGCAACACCGGTATTTGACGGTGCGCATGAAGATGAAATCCGTCGCATGCTGGATCTGGCTTTCCCTGACCATATCGCCGCGCAACTGGGTATGACACCATCGAAAAACCAGGTCACCCTGTTTGATGGCCGTACCGGTGAAGCGTTTGAGCGTAAAGTCACGCTGGGTTACATGCACGTACTGAAATTGCACCATCTGGTTGATGACAAGATGCATGCACGTTCGACCGGTCCTTACTCTCTGGTCACGCAACAACCACTGGGCGGTAAAGCGCAGTTCGGTGGTCAGCGTTTCGGTGAGATGGAAGTCTGGGCACTGGAAGCTTACGGCGCGTCTTACGTCTTGCAAGAGATGTTGACAGTCAAGTCCGATGACGTGAATGGCCGTACCAAAGTGTACGAAAACCTGGTCAAGGGTGACCATGTGATCGACGCCGGCATGCCTGAGTCCTTCAACGTTCTGGTCAAAGAAATCCGCTCTCTGGGTATCGATATCGATCTCGAACGTAGCTAAGAAGTTTAGTTTTGTAATTGCAGTAAAGTCATCGCCCGGATAGCATTCGGGCGATGGCCGTTAAACCTGGCAAGCAGTTTGGAAGTAATGTCGTTCCCGGTATCAGCGGAACCTGTGTCGAAAAGACCTGGCTCTCCCGCTCATGCGAACAGGGTAAAGCGGCGAAGCTTCTGTTGCAGCACCATTCAGCCACCAAGCGTTTGCGCGCTTAACTGGAGTGATACACATGAAAGCTCTGCTCGATCTATTCAAGCAAGTCCAACCCAACGAACAATTCGACGCGATCAAAATTGGTCTGGCGTCTCCAGAAAAAATTCGTTCCTGGTCCTACGGCGAAGTTAAAAAGCCGGAAACCATCAACTATCGTACTTTCAAGCCTGAGCGCGACGGTCTGTTCTGCGCCAAGATTTTTGGTCCTATCAAGGATTACGAATGCCTGTGCGGCAAGTACAAACGTCTGAAACACCGCGGCGTTATCTGCGAAAAATGTGGCGTTGAAGTGACTCTGGCCAAAGTGCGTCGTGAACGCATGGGCCATATCGAGCTGGCTTCCCCAACTGCACATATCTGGTTCCTGAAATCCCTGCCATCCCGTCTGGGTATGGTATTGGACATGACCCTGCGCGATATCGAACGCGTTCTGTATTTTGAAGCATATGTCGTCACCGATCCAGGCATGACTCCGCTGAAAAAATGCCAGATCATGTCTGAAGATGATTACGCTGCCAAGTACGAAGAATTCGGCGACGAATTCACTGCTTTCATGGGTGCTGAAGGTATCCGCGAATTGCTGCGCTCCATCGACATCGACCGTGATGCAGAAACCCTGCGCACAGAGTTGAAAGAATCCAAATCTGAAGCCAAGATCAAGAAATACGCAAAACGTCTGAAAGTACTGGAAGCATTCCAGCGCTCAGGCATCAAGCCAGACTGGATGATCATGGAAGTTCTGCCGGTCCTGCCGCCAGAACTGCGTCCATTGGTCCCGCTGGATGGTGGCCGTTTTGCGACTTCCGATCTGAACGATCTGTATCGCCGCGTCATCAACCGTAACAACCGTCTGAAGCGTCTGATGGAATTGCGCGCTCCTGAAATCATCACACGCAATGAAAAGCGTATGTTGCAGGAAGCCGTCGATTCCCTGCTCGATAACGGCCGTCGCGGTAAGGCAATGACAGGCGCCAACAAGCGTCCTCTGAAATCCCTGGCAGAAATGATCAAGGGTAAGGGCGGTCGTTTCCGTCAAAACTTGCTGGGTAAGCGCGTCGATTACTCTGGTCGTTCCGTTATCGTGGTTGGTCCACAACTGAAATTGCATCAGTGCGGTCTGCCAAAATTGATGGCATTGGAACTGTTCAAACCTTTCATTTTCAATAAACTGGAATTGATGGGTCTGGCAACGACCATCAAGGCAGCGAAAAAACTGGTAGAGATACAAGAACCAGTCGTATGGGATATCCTGGAAGAAGTCATCCGCGAACATCCTATCATGCTGAACCGTGCGCCTACGCTGCATCGTCTGGGTATCCAGGCGTTTGAACCGGTCCTGATTGAAGGTAAAGCGATCCAGTTGCACCCACTCGTCTGCGCGGCTTTCAATGCCGACTTTGACGGTGACCAAATGGCTGTCCACGTTCCTCTGTCTATCGAAGCTCAGATGGAAGCACGTACTTTGATGCTGGCATCCAACAATATTCTGTTCCCATCCAATGGTGAACCGTCTATCGTTCCCTCCCAGGATATCGTGTTGGGTCTGTACTACGCTTCCCGTGAAAAAATCAACGGCAAGGGCGAAGGCATGATGTTCCCTGACGTTTCAGAAGCGATCCGCGCCTGGGACAACAAGGAAGTTGAGCTGAGCACACGTATCACAGTCCGTATTACTGAATTTCCGAAAGATGCTGAAACTGGCGAATTCGTCAAAACCATCAAGCGTTATGAAACGACTGTTGGCCGTGCGATCCTGTCCGAGATTCTGCCTAAGGGCTTGCCATTCACCGTACTGAACCGTGCGTTGAAGAAAAAAGAAATTTCCAAACTCATCGATACCTCATTCCGCAAGTGCGGTCTGCGTGCAACGGTGGTGTTTGCTGATCAATTGATGCAAATGGGTTTCCGCCTGGCGACACGCGCCGGTATCTCCATCTGTATTGATGACATGTTGGTTCCACCACAAAAAGTGACTTTGCTGGCAGCAGCAGAACACGAAGTCAAACAGATCGAACAGCAATATGCATCCGGTCTGGTGACTGCGGGTGAGCGTTACAATAAAGTGGTCGATATCTGGGGCAAGACCGGTGATGAAGTCGGCAAGGCCATGATGGAACAACTCAAAGTTGAACCAGTCACGCGCCGCGACGGCACTGTCGGTACACAAGAATCTTTCAACGCCATTTATATGATGGCCGACTCCGGTGCGCGTGGTTCTGCAGCCCAGATTCGTCAGTTGGCAGGTATGCGTGGTCTGATGGCGAAACCGGATGGCTCGATTATCGAAACGCCGATCACCGCGAACTTCCGCGAAGGTCTGAACGTTTTGCAGTACTTTATTTCCACTCACGGTGCGCGTAAAGGTCTGGCCGATACGGCGTTGAAAACAGCTAACTCCGGTTACCTGACACGTCGTCTGGTTGACGTGACGCAAGATTTGGTCGTGGTTGAAGATGACTGCGGTACAGCCAACGGTTCTTCCATGAAGGCGATCGTTGAAGGCGGTGAAGTTAACGTGCCTTTGCGTGACCTGATCCTGGGCCGCGTTTGCGCCAATGACATCGTTAATCCAGAAACACAGGAAACATTGTACGAAGCTGGCTCACTGCTGGATGAAATAATGGTAGAACGCATTGAAGCCCTGGGCATCGATGAAGTCAAAGTACGTACACCACTGACATGCGACACACGCTACGGCCTGTGCGCCATGTGTTATGGCCGCGATCTGGGTCGTGGTTCCCTGGTGAACTCTGGTGAAGCAGTCGGTGTTATCGCTGCGCAGTCCATCGGTGAACCAGGTACACAGTTGACGATGCGTACCTTCCATATCGGTGGTGCGGCATCCCGTGCAGCGATTGCATCTTCTGTTGAAGCCAAGTCCAACGGTACTATCCGTTTCACAGCGACCATGCGTTATGTCACTAACGGTAAAGGCGACCAGATCGTTATTTCCCGTTCTGGCGAAGTGCTGATCACTGATGACCACGGTCGTGAACGTGAACGTCATAAGGTACCTTACGGTGCAACCCTGATCGTTAAAGACGGTTTGATCATCAAGGCTGGTACTGCATTGGCGACATGGGATCCATTGACCCGTCCTATCATTACCGAATACACCGGTACGGTGAAATTCGAAAACGTCGAAGAAGGCGTGACTGTTGCCAAACAGGTTGATGAAGTGACCGGTTTGTCCACGCTGGTGGCGATCGATGCTAAACGCCGTGGTAGCGCAGCAGGTAAAACACTGCGTCCACAAGTCAAGCTGTTGAACGAACAAGGTGAAGAAGTCAAAATCGCTGGCACAGAACACGCAGTAACGATCGGCTTCCAGGTGGGCGCGCTGATTACCGTCAAAGACGGTCAGCAAGTACACGTGGGTGAAGTTCTGGCGCGTATCCCGACTGAATCACAAAAAACCCGTGATATTACCGGTGGTCTGCCACGCGTTGCCGAGTTGTTCGAAGCCCGTTCACCAAAAGATGCCGGTATGCTGGCAGAGGTAACAGGTACGGTTGCGTTTGGTAAAGAAACCAAAGGTAAGCAACGTCTGGAAATCACAGACATGGACGGCGAGAAACACGAGTTCCTGATCACCAAGGACAAACAAGTCCTGGTGCATGACGGCCAGGTCGTGAACAAGGGTGAGATGATTGTTGACGGCCCAGCCGATCCACAAGACATCCTGCGTTTGCTGGGTATCGAAGCGCTGGCACGTTACATCGTTGATGAAGTTCAGGACGTGTACCGTTTGCAAGGCGTTAAGATCAATGACAAGCACATTGAAGTTATCGTGCGTCAGATGTTGCGTCGCGTTGTCGTGGTTAATCCAGGCGATGCTAACTACATCGTTGGTGAACAGGTAGAACGTTCTGAATTGCTTGATGAAAATGATCGCGTAGCAGCAGCTAACGGTATCCCTGCAACATATGAAAATATCTTGTTGGGTATTACCAAGGCATCCCTGTCCACCGATTCCTTCATCTCTGCGGCGTCCTTCCAGGAAACCACACGTGTTCTGACCGAAGCTGCGATCATGGGCAAAAAAGACGGTCTGCGTGGTTTGAAAGAAAACGTCATCGTTGGTCGCCTGATCCCTGCTGGTACAGGTCTGGCATTCCACCGCGCCCGCAAGTTGAAAGAAACTTGGGAAGCAGATGAACGCGTAGCCTTGCTGGAAGCGGAAAAAGCAGCATTTGCGCCGATACCAGAAGTAACAACAACTGATGTGGTGGATGGCGGCGAAGCATAAGCAATCACCGCAGCAATACAGCACTATCAAGATGTTGATGTAGTAAAGAACGGCACCTGTATAAGGTGCCGTTTTTTTTTGGCCTGAACATTTGCTCAGGCAGCAGTACAATACGGCTGCTAACCATAGACAGATTATGCAAGAGAATAAAAACCTGGAACTCAATGCTGCTGCCATAGAAAAACTCTGTGATGGCGCAGCCCGCGAAGTTGATATTGAAGTCGTCGCAGAAACCGGCTCCACCAATGCCGACCTGATGGCGCGCCTGTCTGCAGGTACAGGCACAGGCACATCGCCACCGGCGCGCCCGGTGCTGCGGGTGGCCGTGCATCAGACAGCAGGGCGTGGCAGGGCAGGTCGCCCATGGCTGACTGTGCCCGGTGGTATGCTGACTTTTTCGCTGGCCTGGCATTTGCCGCAAGCGCCACACAACCTGCTGGGCTTGCCGCTGGCGATAGGCGTTGCCCTGGCTGAGTGCCTGAATGCCCTGAATCAGAATGTGCAATTGAAGTGGCCGAATGACATTTTGCGCGATGGTAAAAAGCTCGCAGGTATCTTGCTGGAATCTGCTGCCGCCAGTGAAGGCGGCACCTGGATAGTCGCTGGCATAGGCCTGAACCTGCAAGTGTCGGATGAGCTGGAAGCACAAGTAGGCCGCGCCCTGGCAGATGCACCCTGGCTCGCGCAGATGGATAGAAACCTGTTGCTGGCGCAATTGTTGAACGCACTTGCCGCAGCATTGCAGCAATTTGGTAAGCAAGGTTTTTCAGTCTTTTTGCCACGCTGGAATGCCTTGCATGCCTACGCCGGTCAAACCGTGCATATACTCGACCACGGCCAGGTTTTACATACCGGCAAAGCGCTAGGTGTCGATCTGCATGGCTGCCTGGTATTACAGACTGAGCAGGGTCAGGTCAATGTGCTCGCAGGTGATGTGTCTTTGCGGCCAGTAGCATGAAAAAAGTAGCCAAAAAAGAGTAGCAAGAAAAGAGTAGCAAGAAAAGAGTGAAGCAGACATGAGTCAATTATTGATCGATGCAGGTAATACGCGCATCAAATGGGCGCTGGCAGATATCAAGACTGTGCCAGCGGGATCGGCATCAACACTGGCACCAGCGCCAGTGTGGCAGCAGATTGCCTCTGTCAGCCACGCTGAACTGGACACTTTGAAAACCAGCTGGCAAGGCATGCACTTTACACGCGCTCTGATTTCCAATGTCGCCGGTGCCAGCATCAAGGAAAAACTTACGGCATTACTGCAAGAAGTACAGCCAGACTTACACATAGATTGGTTTGCCTCGCAAGAAGATATCGCCGGCCTGCATAATGGCTACCGCAATCCGGCGCAACTGGGCTGTGACCGTCTCGCCTCCATGATAGGTGCGCATTATCTGTTCCCGCAACAAAGCCTGATTGTCGCTACTTGTGGAACTGCCACCACAGTCGATGCTGTTACTGCAGATGGCGTATTCAAGGGTGGCATGATCTTGCCTGGCCTTAAACTCATGGCAGAGTCGCTGGCACGCAATACCGCACAATTGCCGCAGGTGGCAGAATCAACCGAGATCGCCAAAGTCTTTGCCGATAATACCGACCAGGCCATCGTCAGTGGCTGCATCAGTGCCCAGGTTGGTGCGATAGTACGTGCCTTCAATACCCTGGAGCAGCAGGAGAAAAAGACTGTCAATTGCGTGATTTCTGGTGGTGCTGCCCCGTATTTATTGAGTCATTTGGGCATTCCTTATCAATATGTAGATAATCTGGTCTTGACGGGGCTGTTTGTCGTGGCACAATCAAGCCCGGACTGATAACACTGACACTTAACCATGCTGAGATTCTTTTTCTGGAGCCTGCTCGTACTGAATGCCTTCCTGCTGGCATTTAATCTCGGCTATCTGGGACACTGGTCCCTCGATACCCATGAGCCCGAGCGCCTGAAAAAACAGCATCACGCCGACCAGTTAAAACTCCTGACTGCGGCCGAAGCAGTGTCGCCAAGTGAACCCGCAGCAGAAAAGAAACCCGAAGTCATCGCCTGCCTCGAAGTCGGTAACTTCCAGCAAAACGATATTCCCAAGTTTGAAGAAAAATTAAAATCCCTGGCAATGGGTGATCGCCAGTCCCGTATCAATGTCGTTGATGTTGCCACCCACATGGTCTTCATCCCTTCGCAAGGCAGCAAAGAAGGCGCAGACAAAAAAGCCGGTGAATTACGCCGCTTGGGCATCAATGACTTCTATATCGTGCAAGACCAGAGCAATCTGCGCTGGGGTATTTCGCTGGGCGTGTTCAAGACCGAAGAAGCAGCCAAACTGCATTTGAATAATCTCAGCAATAAAGGCGTGCGCTCTGCCCGCATAGGCCCGCGCACGGTCAGCACCAATAAATTTGCCTTTCAGTTCAGGGCCATGAGCGCGGAAGAAAAGAGCAAGTACGATGTCATCAAGGCTGAGTTCCCGGCGCAGGAAAATCGCAATTGCCAGGCAACGGCTTATAGCAGGAGTTAGGACATGAGCAGTTTTGAGACGCTGGCGATTTACTTCCTGTGCACAATGTGTGCGATAAACATCTACGTCAGTTACTGTATCTTGAGTAGCGATTATTATGAGCCAGTGCAAAAGGCTTTCCAATTTTTCCTGATCTGGTTGTTACCTTTGTTGGGTAGTCTGTTTTGTTATTCGCTGGCGAAACCAGACGTAAGCCATAAAATCAGATTCAGGGGTGATGTTCCTGAATATACCGGAGTTGGTTTGCATGGCCTGGATCATTGAGGTTTTGTGCAACTGAGTCCTGACTACCGCTTCTGACATGATGGACGCACTCATAATTATCTCCATAATCATTGTGACTGTCTTGCTGGCAATGAATGTGTATGTGACTTACTTGCTGGCAAGGAGCGAGTTTTTCGAGCCTGCGCAAAAATATGCGCAATATGCCTTGATCTGGTTGCTCCCGGTTATCGGGGCTATTCTTTGCTATTTGTTTGTACAGCCAAGTTTGGGGCCTCCCAGCGGTCAATACGTCAATCGTGAAAATACCCCTGAGGGTGATTTCATGGATTTTTCCCGGTCAAACAAAGATTATTTCAGTGGCCACGACTGATATTCGCCGTTGACCTGCACTCGCGTAACAGTCACTGGCTGAAAATATTTTCAATCAATTCTCATTTAGTGAGAATTGATTGTTGATGTTTCTCAGCGTGTTGCTAGAATGAGTCTGATATTGTTCTTTTCTCTAAGCCACAATGCCAGCATCCACTAAGGATAGTATTGCTCAAAGCGAACGCGTTTTACAGGTCCTGGCCTGCATCGCGCGTCATGGCGAGGCTTTGTCTGCACGTGAACTGGTAGAGCAAACCGGCTTGCCACTGAGCACCTTATACCGTCAGCTTGCACCTCTCAAGAAATGGGGTTTGGTGCAGGAACATGCACAAACCGGCTTATATGAACCTGGCCCACTGGCAGTGCAACTGGCGCGCGGTTTTGACCAGCACTCATGGCTCATGAGAGCAGCGCGCGATGAGCTTGCCGATCTGGTGCAAAAGTCGGGTGAGAGCGTAGGTTTGCTGGCCTATGTCAATGGACAAGTGGTTTGTCTGGATATGCAAGAAAGCCAGCAAGCCCTGCGCTGTTCTTTTGCCAAAGGTCGCGCCAGTTCCAGCGTGCGCGGTGCCTCTGCCAAGGCTTTGCTGGCACATCTGCCGCCAGCCTTGCAAGACGAATTACTGGCGCAGAATTTTCTGGAAAACGCACCAGTATCCGGCCAACTGCTACAAGACTTGCAAACCCAGTTGCAAGGCATACGTGAACAGAGATATGCCACCAGTGAAAATGAAGTTGATCTTGGCATCTGGGGCGTCAGCGCACCGGTATTTTCTGGCCGCGATAAACTTGAAGCCACCTTGTCCCTGATGGCACCGGCGCAGCGCATACAGCAACGCAAGCACGAACTCATCAACATGACTTTGGCAGCAGCCGACAGACTGAGCCGCAAACTACAATATTCATAAATCCCGGAGACACCATGACTGCTTTTCATTTTCAACAGGGCAGCCTGCCCCTACTGATTTCCATGCCTCACGTCGGCACCAGCATACCGGATGACATCGCCGCCCAGATGCTGCCAGTCTCGCAAGAAAAAACCGATACTGACTGGCATTTGCGCGAGCTCTACAATATGGCAGCAGAGCTCGGGGCATCCACCATCGCGGCGGAATATTCACGCTATGTGATAGACCTGAACCGTTCGTCCGACAATGCCAATTTGTACCCCGGGCAAGACACTACTGGCCTGTGCCCGGTGGATACCTTTGCCAAGCAACCGCTATATGCACCAGAGAATTTGCCAACAGAAGCCGAGGTGCAGCGCCGCATCGCCACTTACTGGTTACCTTATCACCAGCAATTGCAACAAGAGCTGGAACGCCTGTTAAGCCTGCATGGCAGCGTGGTTTTGTGGGATGCACACTCCATCGCATCTGAAGTGCCACGCTTTTTTGAAGGCAAGTTACCCGACCTAAACTTTGGTACTGCCGATCAAAAATCCTGTGATGCAGGCATGCAAACTGCCATTGCAAACAGCCTGCAAAACGCGAGTGATGCGCATACTTACACGCATATTTTCAATGGCCGTTTCAAAGGTGGTTTTATCACCCGTAATTATGGCCAGCCATCCCGTCATATCCATGCAGTACAACTGGAGATGAGCCAGTGCATTTACATGAATGAAGCCGCGCCCTACGAATACCGGCCTGACCTGGCAGTCAAGGTGCAACCTCTGCTGAAGCAGTTGCTGCAAGCTTGCCTGGACTGGAACAAAACACAAGGGAGTGCCGCATGAGCAGTTTGTTTGCCCATTACGCTTTACTGCCCCAAGGCTGGACCAGCAATGTACGTCTGCACTGGAATGAGGGCGGTGACCTGAGCCTCGTCGAACAGAATGCAGCTTTGCAGGCGCATGAAAACCAGGCGCAGTTTGTCTTGCCCGGCATGACCAATTTGCATTCGCACGCCTTCCAGCGCGCCATGGCTGGCATGACAGAAATGGCAGGCGAGGGCAAGGACAGTTTCTGGACCTGGCGTGACCTCATGTACCGCTATGCCCTGCATATCAAGCCTGAACAAATCCAGGCTATCGCCGCGCAACTGTATGCCGAATGCCTGCGCCACGGCTATACCGCAGTTTGTGAATTTCATTACCTGCATCGTGACCAGGATGGCAGTTTTTATTCGCGTCCAGCCGAGATGGCAGAACGCGTGATTGCAGCAGCAGAGCAGACTGGCATGGGCATCAGCATGTTGCCCGTGTTGTACAGCTATGCCGATTTTGGTGAACAGGCCTTGCGCCACGACCAGCGCCGTTTCTCCACCAATGTGGCAGAGATCATGCAATTGATAGAAGCATTGGAAGTCAAGCGCAGTGCCCAGGTTGAAGTTGGTGTAGCTCCGCATTCATTACGTGCTGCCAGCATCAGCCAGATACGTGAATTGGTAGCGGCACTGCCTGCCGCCCGTCCCATCCATATCCATATCGCTGAGCAACAAAAAGAAGTTGATGCCTGCATCGCTTACTCAGGCAAACGCCCGGTAGAGCTCTTGCTCGATAGTGGACTTGTGAATGATCGTTGGTGCCTGGTGCATGCCACGCATCTGAACAAGGTAGAAGTGCAGGGTATCGCCGCCAGTGGCGCGGTAGCTGGCATTTGCACCACGACGGAAGGCAATCTCGGTGACGGTTTTTTTGATTTGCCAGATTACATCGCCGCCAATGGTCGCTTTGGTGTAGGCAGTGACAGCCATGTATCGCAAAGTCCGGTAGAAGAATTGCGCTGGCTGGAATATGGCCAGCGCCTGCGCCTGCAGGGCCGCAATATTGCCAGCGTTACGGGCCAGCGCAAGGTTGGTGATTTCTTATATCAGGCAGCCCTGCAAGGTGGCGCTCAAGCCAGCGGGCGCAAGCTTGGACAACTAAGTGTTGGTTACCGTGCCGACATTGTAGTACTGGATGATGCGCATCCTAATCTCGCCGGTATAGCTAGCACGGATGTACTCAATACCTGGATCTTTGCAGGCAATGATAATCTGGTGCGCGATGTGTATGTGGGAGGTGAAAAAATAGTGGAAAACGGCCGCCATGTACTACAAACGGAAATCCGGACGGCCTACACCAGTTGCATGTATCAATTACGCCAATTATAAACATCAGCAGCGGCCTGCATGCGCAAAGGTGTGGAACATAGAGAACTGCATTGATCGTAATCAGTTCCTTTGGCTCTCAAATTGGCGATGAAAAAGTGTGGGCCAACAAATAACGTGTGCCGTAATAAATGATTAATGCGTAGTACAGGCTAGGTACAGCAACCCCAAATGCAGAAAGCGCGAGCAATGTTTTACCTGTTCCAGATTTTGGTGCCTGCTCACCGTAGTCATTCTCCCATCTTGGCCCGGAAAGAAAGCAGAGCAAAGGCAGGATAATCACGGTGATCAAGGGAAATGAAAAAATCTTGATTGACCAGGATGGAAAATTCAAATCACGCAGGCGACTGGCAGACATGGGGTAAAAAAGTGCAGCAAAAGCCATACCCATTGCTGTGATGCACCAGTTGAGCGTAACCAGATCGATGACACCTGTCAGTGCTAATTTTTTGCAAAGTAATATTGTGCTTGCTGACCAGACAATGACGCTGACTGACATGGTGAGCAGATAGGTACCTGCGCCGGTTCTTTGTTTCATGGATATGGCTATGTGCCCAACAGAGAAGGGTGCAATTTTCAAGCTCTTGCACCCTACAAAAAATTACTTACTCATTGCGTAATCTCGCCGCAGCTTCGCGCAACATCTTCTCCGTCGTTTCCCAGTCCACGCAGGCATCGGTTACTGAGCAACCGTATTTGAGTTGCGATAAATCGGCGGGGATAGGCTGGTTACCCGCAACGATATTGGATTCGATCATGACGCCAACGATGTCCTTGTTGCCGTTGGCAATCTGGTTGATGACGTCGGCCATGACCAAGGGTTGCAATTCCGGTTTTTTATAGCTGTTGGCGTGTGAACAATCGACCACGATATTCGGTGGCAGCTTGGCCTTGACCAGGGCTTGCTGGGCCATGGCGACAGAGACGGTATCGTAGTTCGGGCGGTCACCACCACCGCGCAAGACCACGTGACCATATTGATTGCCGCTGGTGCGTACGATGGAGACGCGACCCTGGCCATTCAAGCCGAGGAAAGAGTGTGGGTGTGAAGCAGACAAAATCGCATTAATGGCGATGCTGATATCGCCATCCGTACCATTCTTGAAACCCACAGGTGTAGAAAGGCCGGACGACATTTCGCGATGGGTCTGGGATTCTGTGGTACGTGCACCAATCGCCGTCCAGGCAATCAGATCACCCAGGTATTGCGGTGAAATCGGGTCCAGCGCTTCGGTACCAGTTGGCAGGCCGAGTTCACAGACATCCAGCAAGAACTGACGGGCTTTTTCCATGCCCTCATCAACGCGGAAAGAATCATCCATATACGGGTCATTGATATAACCCTTCCAGCCTGTGGTCGTACGTGGTTTTTCAAAATACACGCGCATGACCAGCAACATCACATCCTTGACTTCTTCCTGCAGGGCTTTCAGGCGACGGGCATAATCCAGGCCGGCAACCGGATCATGGATGGAGCAGGGGCCAACGACGACGAACAGGCGTTTGTCTTTGCGCTCCAGTATGCTGCGCAGGCTTTCACGGCTTTGCTCGACGACATCGCCCGCCAGATCGCTCAAAGGCAGGCGCGCATGCAATTCTTCAGGGGTGGGCATGTTCTCGAAAGAACTGACGTTGATGTTTTCCAGTATGGTGTGTGTCATGTTGAGTAAGATGCTTTTGCGTTAGTTTATTGCGTTAAATTTGGCCTACATTATCACCTATTACGGGATTTTAATTGTGATGCCCTGATCACAATACCGCTTAAATTGCCTCTATCTGTTCTGATCAGTTGAATAGAATTCCCCTAAAATCAAGAGTGAGCCATTTGTCGTGTCATCAATGATGCACGATATTGGTATTTTGCTTATTAAAGATAATGACCATGTTAAGTACTGCGCAACAAGAAGAATTTGCCAGCCAGGGTTTTCTGGTATTGCGGCAACAGGCCAGCGCCGCCTATTGCGAAGAAGTGATCGCCTATTGCGAACAGCAACTGGCAGGGCAGATACAACCGATAGAATACGAGGCCGATACCCGCTACCCTGGCGCACCTGCTTCACGCGATGCTGAAGGCGGGCTGACAGCCCGGCGCTTATTGCAGGCGTATGCGCGCGAATCGCGCCTGGCGCAATGGGCAACCGGGCCAGCATTGGCAACGCCTTTATTGCAATTACTGGGTGATGGAGCCTTGCTGTCGCAGTCACATCACAATTGCATCATGACCAAGCAACCGCAGTATTCCACCGCGACAGGCTGGCACAGGGATAGCCGTTACTGGAACTTCCAGCGTGCAGACCTCATATCGTCGTGGCTGGCATTACGCAATGAAACCCTGGAAAATGGCTGCCTGCTGGTGATACCCGGTTCCCACAAAACCGATATTAATGTTGCTCAACTCGACGAAGCCCAGTTCTTGCGTACTGACCTCGAACAAAACCAGGCTTTGCTGGCGCAAGCACGGCCTGTGCCTTTGCAGCAGGGCGATGTCTTGTTATTCCATAGCAACCTCTTTCATGCTGCGGGCAAAAACCAGACTACGGCAACCAAGTTTTCCATGGTATTTACCTACAGGTCTGCAGATAACCCACCGCGACCAGGCACGCGTTCGGCGACTTATCCTGAAATTGCCTTATAAGCGCAGACGGCAATCTCAATCTGCACTATGCTGTAAGTTATCGTCCAGACAGAAGTGGAGTATCACCATGCTCAGTATGTCAAAGTTGTTGGCTGTAACTGTGATTGTTGCGTCCAGCCTCAGTGCCCACTTTGCCCAGGCGGCCAGTAAGGAAGTGTTTCCTGCCCAGCCAGCGCTGGCTGGCACCATGCTGAACGGCAAGCCATACAAGATGGATACGAGCAAAGGCGATATCATACTGGTGACCTTCTGGGCGACCTGGTGCCCAACCTGCCAGGCCGAGATGCCAACGTTTCGCAAGTTTTATGAAGCCAATAAAAAGTCAGGCTTTGAACTGGTCACCGTCAGCATTGATGATGCGATGACAGATATTGATGACTATGCTAAACAGGCAAAATGGCTGAGCAAGGACAATCAAGGTTTTCCCTCACTCTGGCGCAATGCCGCTGATTATCAAGACAATTTTGGTAAGGTGTTTGCAACACCCACGGTTTTTTTGATAGGCCGTGATGGCAAGGTCCTCGAATCTTTCAAGGGTGGCATCAAGCCTGCACAATGGGCGCATATCAAGGCTATTATTCAAAAACATGCCAGCTCTAGCAAGAGTTGAGAGAGCTGCGACTGACGCTGCATAAGCATAAACATACGCATAAACATATGCATAAAATAAGCATCTGCACTGCAGGCTTTTATTATTGTAATAATTTGTTGTCAAACTTGCTGCGTTGCCATATTGACGTTACTATCTGATAAGTTTCCAGAAATGGAAACAAATTAATTGTATCGCTCGTCTGTTTTACTCTCCCAAACAATTTCTGATCCAGACCCATCGCTGAGCATTGGGCATTGGGCATTGGTATTGTCTGCTGTTTTTTGAGGGTTTTGTCTGAAAGGTCTTGGTAAGTCAAATGCGCTTGTGCAATCCAGTTATGGCTATGCGGCTCACTACGCGGCTGACTTTGTTTGCGCTGGCATTTGGCGTCAGCCTGCATGCAGCATGCGCCAAAGAGGTGGTGATACTGACAGCCGACCCCATAGATCAACGCGGCCAGCCTTTCCCCTTAAAACTCGCAGATAAATTATTTGAGTTTATTGAACGGGAAGGCGGCTTGCAGATACAACAGCAGCGCAGCCCCTGGCCACGCGCACTGCAGGCCGCAGAAAATGGTGAGGGCGTTATATACGGCGTCAGCAAGACCAAAGAGCGCGAAAAAATCTTCCACTTCTCCCTGCCCATACAATCAAAATATATGTTCCTGGTGACCAGGAGCGATGCCCAGTTCCGTTTCAACACCATGGCTGACCTCAAGGGCAAGACCATAGGCATACCACGTGGCTTTAGCTATGGTGACCGTTTCGATGCGATGAAGGACAATCTGTTCAAGGTAGAAGTCGATAATTACGCGCCCTTGTCGCGTATCTATAAACTCTTGTTCCGGCGCATGGATGCTGGCCTGTTTGGCGCGGCGAATAAAGACCCGCGTTTTCTTGAAAACCGCTTGCAGGTTTTGCGCGATGAGAACGAAGGCAGCAGTTCACCATTTGCTGACGTGCGCCTGACCGTCTTGCCCAAACCGCTGTTGATAGACACTATCCATTTTGCGGTAAGGGCAGACAAGGATGACGGCATCATCGATAAACTCAATGTCGCCATCCTCAAGGCAAGAAAAGCAGGGCTACTCGAAGACCTGCGTCAATAAATGCTTAGATATTTTCCAGCGCAATCAATTCCTGCACAGTCTGGCGACGGCGGATTTGTTTGATCTGCTCACCATCGACCAATATCTCCGGTATCAGCGGGCGGGAATTATAGTTAGATGACATGCTGGCACCATAAGCACCGGCATCATGGAAGACGAACAAGTCACCAATGTCGCAAGCTGGCAAATCCTGTTTCGTGACCACACCACCATCTTCTTGCGTGAACACATCACCAGACTCACATAAAGGCCCGGCCACGACGGTAGGCCGTAAGGCTGTAGTGCGCGCTGTGCCATCTGCAGCATGACAAGTAATGCGGTGGAAACTGCCATACATGGAAGGGCGCACCAGGTCATTGAAGCCAGCATCAACCAGCGCAAAGAAATTACTGCCCACCTGTTTTTGCGCACGCAGTTCAGAAATCAAAATACCGGATTGCGCCACCAGGAAGCGGCCAGGTTCTATCTCCATGCTGATCTTGTGGCCCAGCAGGGTTTCGATTTCTTTCCTGGCCTTATCCCAGATTTCAAAATAGTGCGCAGTATCGACCGCAGGTTCGTCGCCACGGTAAGGAATGGACAAGCCACCACCGATGGAAATCGCCTGCAAGTCACGCTTGCAGATTTTTACCTGTTCTATCATCGCATCGCACACGCTTTGCAAATGATCATAATCAACGCCAGAACCTATATGCATGTGCAGGCCTACCAGCGTCAAACCATATTGATCAATGATGGCGAGTGCGTTTTGCAATTCTTCAAACCAGATACCATGCTTGCTTTGCTCGCCACCGGTATTGGTTTTGCGGCTGTGGCCATGACCAAAGCCAGGGTTGATGCGTAACCATACGGCATGGCCAGGATGGGCCTGCCCCAGTTGTTCCAGCATCTGCGGTGAGCCGCAATTGACAGGGATATTCAATTCCACCACACGCTTCAGGGTCGCACGGTCCAGCAAATCCGCCGTGAACACGATAGGTGCGTGGCCGCCATGTTCCGCCTGGCTGGAATAGCCGGCGGCCAGTGCACGTTCCACTTCACCGAGTGATACAGAATCCACCATCACGCCTTCTTCACGCATCAGGCGCAGCAGATGGATATTGCTGGAGGCCTTCTGGGCAAAGCGGATCACGTCAAATTGACGCAAGCGGGCAATTTGCGCTCTTATAATGGAAGCGTCATAGGCCCAGCAAGGTGTGTCGAATTCCTTGGCAATATGGGCAAGCTGGCTGGCTGTAATAGTCGTTGTCATGGCAATTTTTCCGGGGCATCCCGAGGTTTGGTGTAAGCTGTACAGTAACTCTACTTTAACAAGTGCAATCCGTGGTTTGAATGGGATTCCATAGGGATTTATTCATCCAGCCAAGGCTTTGATCGGAAATTGACGCAAAATGCTTATGAATCATAAACTCGACCAGTTTGATCAAAAAATCCTGCAATTGTTGCAACAGGATGCGCGCATGTCGCATGCTGAGGTTGGCCGCCAGGTGCATCTGAGCCAGCCTGCAGTATCAGAACGCATCAAGCGCCTTGAAGCTGCCCAGGTCATACGTGCCTATCGTGCTGATATTAATCCCAAGGCGCTGGGTTATCAAATCACCGCCATGATCAGGCTATCGACGCAACAGGGGCGACCTTATGCCCAGTATGTCGCCAACTGCCCGGAAATTATCGATTGCTATACCGTGACAGGAGAAGATGGTGCCGTCATGCGTGTGCTGGCGACCGATGTAGAACATTTACAGCGTATCATTAATGAATTGAATGCTTTTGGCTCGACCTCGACGGCAATCGTGCTGACTACCCATGTGGCAGGTAAAGCCATCAGTGCACCTGCTGTGCTGATCACAGAATGAAAGGAAAAACATGTCCAGAATATCCCGCCTGAGCTTTGCTACACTTACCTGCCTCACATGCCTGGCCAGCCAGTTTGCGTATGCTGCCGATGAAGAGGTTGATGCCATCACGCCATACCGCCCCTCGGTATCGAATTCTGCGCAACTGCCTGTCGCTGGGCAACTGGAACTGGAAATGGGCATCAACACCATCAAGACCGGCCCAGCCCAGCGCCAGAGCCTGCCTTATCTGTTCAAGCTGGCTTTTTCCAAGGAATGGGGAGTCTTGCTCGGTGGTGAGGCGCATATCATCATTGATGATGGTGCCGGCCAGCGTGACCGTGGATTTGGCGACACTTCACTTACCATCAAGCGGGCGTTTGTCATCAGTGACGATACTGCTTTTGGCCTGGAGTTCGGTAATAAATTCCCCACGGCCAAAGATGCATTGGGATCAGGCAAGTCAGACTGGACTTTGAATGGCATCGTCAGCCAGGATCTGGGCAAAGTACACGCTGACTTGAATCTGAACATGACACACCTTGGTTTTGCTGAGGATGCAACTTCACACTGGCAAAGTGGCTTGTCAGCGTCATTTTCGACCGAAATCAATGAAAAAATGGGCCTGACTGCAGAATGGGCCGGCTGGCACCGCTCTGGCACCAAAAACCAGGGGCAGGCGCTGATCGCCCTGACCTATAGCCCCAACAAGCGGCTTACCTTTGATGCGGGCATGACCAAGGGCTTGACCAGCAATTCCCAGGACCGCTCCTGGTTTGCCGGTGTCGTGGTGCCGGTAGCCAAACTTTGGTAAAGCCGCTGTAGTGTAGAAGCAGCTGTAGCTGTGATAGCGCAAAACCTGTTTATGACTTAGGCCGTATAATGCGTTCTTGTAGTATTTCTTGCTTTGTTTCTTGCTTTGGGAAAACCATGCTGGCGCCTTCTTCACCGCGTAAATTTGCCATTTTTTCAGTCATTGCCGCAACGGCGCTGATTGCCCTGGCGGTCGCTTTTTTTGCGACTTACAAGGCGAAAACACCTATGCCAGATGTCAGTTTCACCAATCTCAAAGGTGAAAAGATATCTACCCAAAGCCTGCGCGGCAAAGTCGTCATGGTGAACTTCTGGGCTACCTCTTGCGCGACTTGCGTGGCAGAGATGCCCAAGATGATAGAGACTTACAATAAATACAATAAACAAGGCCTGGAGTTTGTCGCTGTTGCCATGAGTTATGATGCACCGAACTATGTGATCAACTATGCGGAAAGCCGCAAGCTGCCTTTCCATGTGTCTCTCGACCCACAAGGCAAGCTGGCGCAATCATTTGGCGATGTAAAACTGACACCGACTACCTACGTCATCGACAAGCAGGGCAATATCCTCAAACGCTATGTCGGAGAACCGTCCTTTAGCGAATTGCACAGCTTGCTGGAACAGGCACTGGCTGTCTGATCATCTGACTATCTGATCGTCTCATTACCAGTTTGCCTGATGTCCTGTTCAGCCTTGCAGTGTTTGCCATTCCACCCTGGCCGCTGCGAGCGCAGCTTTTAGCATTTCTGCAATTTCAGGATGGCTGAGCATG
Source organism: Undibacterium sp. TC4M20W (assembly GCF_049340245.1). Taxonomy (NCBI): domain Bacteria; kingdom Pseudomonadati; phylum Pseudomonadota; class Betaproteobacteria; order Burkholderiales; family Oxalobacteraceae; genus Undibacterium; species Undibacterium sp. TC4M20W. The sequence goes on along the minus strand of NZ_JBMPPI010000001.1, from coordinate 169,890 downwards.
CCATCCTCGTCCAACCTGGCACCAATGACCGGCACTTGGACCGACGCTGTTTCCAGTATCTTCGCCGACATCACACTCAATACTTCACGCAAAGCCGCATCTGCATGCCTGGCCCTGGGCGAGGCATTCAAGACCACCACCGGTTTATAAACAAATACGTCGCTGCTGACTGTCCAGTCCAGGGCATTCTTGATGACACCCGTCATGCCATGGGCGTATTCCGGGCTGGCAATCAGTACGATATCAGCGGCTGCTACCTGCTCTTTCAAACTCAGCACGCTGGCTGGTGGAGTTAAATCCAGATCGGGGTTGAACAGGGGCAATGTTGCCATGCCTTCATAGACCTGGATGCTGATATCCGGCGGTGCCAGGCGGCTCAGGGCACGTATCAGCATGGCATTGAGCGATGCAGCACGCAGGCTGCCACAGATGGCGAGTATGTTCATTGATTAATGATTATGAATATTGATAGTATTACAGTCATTATGCGGCAAGAGCAGGTGAGGCGTGCCGACCCCTAAAAAAGCAACTGAAGTGTCAAATCATGATGGAAAAGATATTATTTGATTGACCAGTCGTAATAAGCAGTCTATTTTTCAAGAAAAATAAATAAAAAGGTAAATGGATGTCAGCATCGTTTAGCAATGACGAAATCGAGGATAAATTTTTCCTGTTGGGGCAGAGAGAAATTCTGGGCATTTTGAATGATCTTTCGCACAGGCGTGAGCCTGTCACGGTCTATTTTAATGAGGGCCGTGAATTCATCGTCACCCTGATACTCTCAGCCAGGGACGATGGCCTGGTCTTTGATATAGGTGGAGATGCGCGCGCCAATAAACTGCTGGAAAAAGCCAGTTCCTGCGTTTTTCTGGCCAGGCCAGACGGCATACGCGTACAGTTTACTGGCTTGAACCCGCAGATTTTCACCTGGGGCGACCAGGATGCCTTTTGGGTGCCGATACCTTCACGTGTCGTGCGCATGCAACGTCGCGAATACTATCGCAATGAATTGCCCATCGTCGATCCGCTCAAGGTCAGGCTGTATGATGAAAAAGGCGAGACCCTGGCATATTGGCCCATCTTTGATTTGTGCGTGGGCGGCTTGAGCGTACAAGTGTCTGGCCCGCCAGAAGTCAAGGTGCAGGACCGCATTGCCAAACTGCATATCGTGCTGGGCATACGCAATGTTGTGCGCTGCGAAGGCATAGTGCGTCACGTCACCCAGATAGAAAAAAGCAGGCAGGGCAAGTACCGCATAGGGATCAGTTTCCAGAACCTGCCGCATGACATGGATGTGTCGATACAGCGCCATATCAACCAACTTGAATACGAGAGGCGCAAGCTGCTTCCCAAGTAGGACAGTGAACTCTGTTGCCGCAATCCTGTCTGCCGGAATGCCATATTAACAAATTAAAGTTTGTGAAGAATCGGCTTATTGTGTCAGAGTTGATTAACCTGGGCTATCACCGAGACTACCATGGCACTGGCGCTGCGCACCTTGTTCCAAAGCGAACTGCTGTCCATCCGGCACGGTATTGCAAGACCTGGGCCTGAAGATAGCAAGGAGCTTGAGTGCGAGACTGCCGATTTGGTATTACTGCCCATTGCTGGCGTGCTGGCCAAGCATGACGGCCCCAGGCAGCATGTCATTGCGAATGCCAACCATGCGATTTTTTTGGGAACAGGCCAGCCTTACCGCATCACCTTCCCCGGTGATATAGGCGACGAGGCGCTGGTGCTCGATTTTTCAAAGGAAGCACTCATGCAATTGCTGGTCGATGCCGCAGGCGTACAGCAATTGTATGCCCCGGTATTGCGACCACATAGCCTGTTGCCACCAGCCAGCGTGCTGAACCGCGAACTTTTGTGGCGGCATCTGCATGAGCCCGTCATCGATACTCTGGCGGTACAAGAAATCAGCGTTTCAGTATTGACGGCCTCTGTGCAGGCAGCCTGTTTTGAGCGCCAGCAACTGGACCGTGCCAGGCATACCCAGACGCAACGCCGCAGGCGACAGCAGGTTGAGGCTGTCAAGGAACTGATCTCGCTATATCCCCAGCAGGATTGGGCGCTCGATGAACTGGCCCGTCAGGTACATACTTCACCGTTTCACCTGTCCCGGGTATTCAGGGAAGAAGTTGGTTTGCCTGTTCACCGCTATCTGATACGCACGCGCCTGGCGGCAGCCCTGCGCGCCATGCGGGCAAGCTGCCATGACCTGACACAGATCGCCCACGCATGCGGTTTTGCCAGCCATAGCCATTTCACGTCCAGCTTCCGTTCGGTTTTCGGCATGACGCCTAGTCAATCGCGGCAACGCAGTGCGTTGTGATAACGATTCGAGCAAGATATTGGTAGCGCCAGTTATGGCTGGCATTTAAGCTACCCTGGATAGTTAACTTCCGGTAAGCATAGATGTCTCATTACTTTGATGTCAGGACCAATCCCCGTCAGGCATATCCGATACTGCCATTGCTAATCACGCTGATGCTGGTTTTCCCTTTCGTTGCCATGCAGTTTGGCAATGCCTGGGTGCGTATCGTGGATTTTGCCTTGCTGTATATCATGCTGGCACTGGGTCTGAATATCGTCGTCGGCTTTGCCGGTTTGCTTGATCTTGGCTATGTCGCCTTCTATGCCATGGGTGCCTACATGACGGCCTTGCTGGCGTCACCGCACTTTGCCACCCTGCTGGAATCCGTGATCAATAATTACCCCATACTGGGCCAGGCACTGTTGTGGCTATACGGGCCGGAGATTGCCGCGCACGGCATACATTTGTCAGTATGGGTCATTGTTCCGCTGGGGGCTGCACTGGCTGCTGTGCTGGGGGCATTGCTCGGTGCGCCTACCCTCAAATTGCGCGGCGATTACCTGGCGGTCGTGACCCTGGGCTTTGGTGAAATTGTCCGTATCTTCATCATCAACCTGAACTCGCCCATCAACATTACCAATGGCCCCAAGGGCATCAACATGGTCGATCATATCCGCATCTTTGGCGTGTCACTGGGTGGTGAGCCTGGATCGCAGGCGACCGTCTATGTTGCCGGGTTTTCCATGCCATCGGTGAATGCCTATTATTTTCTCTTCCTCAGTCTTTGTGCCAGCATTATCTTCGTCACTGTGCGCCTGCATGATTCGCGGCTGGGGCGCGCCTTTGTCGCCATCCGTGAAGATGAAACTGCAGCCGTTGCCATGGGCATCAATACCCGCAATATCAAATTACTGGCGTTTGCCATGGGCGCCTCCTTTGGTGGCGTGGCAGGGGCGATGTTTGCGGCCTTCCAGGGTTATGTGTCGCCAGAATCGTTTTCCCTGGGTGAATCGGTGTCCATCCTGTCCATGGTGATACTGGGGGGTATAGGCCATATACCCGGCGTGATACTGGGGGCGGTGCTGCTGGTGCTCTTGCCCGAATTACTGCGTTATCTGGTGCCACCGCTGCAGCAGCAGTTGTTTGGCCACATGCTGATAGAGCCCGAAGTCTTGCGGCAATTATTGCTGGGCCTGACCATGGTCATCGTCATGCTCAAGCGCCCGGCAGGTCTGTGGCCAGCACCCAGACATGAGGACAAGATGATTCCTGTTACCTGAAAAAGTGCTGATAAAATGTGCGCCATAATTCAGGGAAGGGAAAACGAAAATGACGATAGAAAAAATGCGCGTACAGGTTGAGCTGGCCTGCAATGATGAGGCGGATTTTGAAGAGACCATGACATTGCTTGACAGCCACATCGCCTCTCATCCCGAGAATGCAGAATATCTGCGCATGCGTATTGCCATGTTTGATGCAGCCTACGACCATATTTCTGCCTGGAAGGACAGAAAAGTGCTGGCGCTCTTGCAGCCTGAAGACCTGGATAACCAACTTGAGATACTGGCGCGTCAGCACAAGTCTGCATACTGGATTACTGATGAAGTATTTGAAGAAAAGATGCGGGCGCTGTTTCCTGATGAAGGTGGCGACGAGGATGAAGATGACGACGGTGAAGAGTACGAGGACGAAGAAATAAGCGAGGAGGGAGAAGTAAGCGAGCATGAAGACGGTGAGGATACGGAAGATGAACCTGTCGATCCAGCCGTGCTTGCCGCCCGCGAGGCTTTGGAACAAGAGGCAGCCAGCTACTCAGAGCAACTGGAGCAACAAGCCATGTATGGTTTTGTGCAACTGATGAAAGAGCATGCAGCAGATGCAGGCAAGGCTGACAAGATACTGGCAGCCTGGTCTGAAGCAAATATCTGGAATCCCTGGTTGCGTTACAGCATGATTTTGCAGGCTCTGGCAGTACACCCTGATTCAGTTGAATTTAAAAAAGAGCGTGCCCGATTGCTGGTTGCGATCTGTGATGCGGTTGAAGAAGATAGTGCCAAGACGCCTCCCGGTTTTTTTGAGCACATGATATTGGGCCGTATGCATGCACATACAGTGTATCAGGCTATAGACGCTATCGATGAAATCGGCAATCTCGATGATGCCGGTTTATTGACACAAAAAGGCCATCTGCTGAAAGCGCTGGATAAATATTCTGCCGCAGCAGGTGCCTACAGATTGGCTGCCAAAGCCTATGAAGCTGCCTTGCAGAATAGCAGCGAAGAGGAGCTGGAAGTATTGAATCTTAGACTGCAAGAGGTCTTGCAGGAGGCTGACACCTGCCAGGGTGGGCGTGCCAGTATTCACGCAAGGCATTTTGCTGAACTGGAAAATTCCATGGCACAATTGGGCCAATTGTCCACCAGTCTCAGGAACCAGGAAGTCAGCTTTAGCGACAGGACAGAAGCCATGGCCAATCTCAAATCGGCGCTAGGCGAGTGGCAAGAGCAAAGTATCAATATGCCCGAAGAGCCGAGCGAACAGCAGATGCAGGAAATAAAATCCGCCGCTGCCAAAGTCGCCAGTTCCACTGTCGGTCTGGTGAGCTGGGCGCATATAGACATTGCACCCATGGAAAAAGCAGGGTTCAAGGACGAAATGCATCCATGGCTCGATGAGATGCAACAGGCCATGGTGAAGACGGACATGCAGTTTTTGTCCTGGTTTCAAAATATGGCGAATGTGCTCATCCTGAAGCGCGAAGCCCCGGGCGCATGCTGGCTGGCACCGACACAGGAGTTTGCTTTGCTCATAGAGGCAGCAGGCAATGCGCGTCTGAAGCGCTGTGTAAGCTTGCTCAGCGATGGCAGTCTGCTGCTGACTTCGGATGCGCGCAGCAGCTCGTATTACCTCAGCGGCCCCCGCGTACACAGCTTTGCCCTGTTCAAATCGACGCCGGTAACAGACATGCTGGCCTTGCATGAAGCCAGGTTACACGCCCATCTGGCTCGCCAGCCTGGTGTTGAAGTCAGGCCTATTACTGACCTGGCAGACATAGAAAAGTTTGAAAACCTGCTGCGTACCCACGCCCGCGAATTCCGTCTCGCCAATGGCATAACCGATCCTGAAATCCGTGGAATGAATGTGCAGTTCAATGATGTTTACGCACATGAATTAAAGCGGGAAGTAGCAGACAGGCTTGCAGCGCTACAGGCAGGGTAAGCCAGCAAGCGCATTCAGGGAGATAAACTAGAAAAAAAGTTCTAGACAAAAGTTTCTAGAACATTTATTCTGCATCCATTGTTTAATCCGGATGCTGAATATGTCTTCTGCTGTTGCAAAATCGTCTATCCCCAAGCCCACGGCATCTGAGCTTAATTTGCTCAAAGTGCTGTGGCAGCATGGCCCCATGAGTGCCAAGCAATTGCATGAAACCATACAGGATGAGCGCCCGGACCTGGCCTATGCCACGGTCTTGCGCCATCTGCAAATCATGCATGGCAAGGGCATTTTGACGCGGGATGAAAGCCAGCGCTCGCATGTATATGCACCCTCGCAAGAGCAGGATTCGCTGCAAACCAATTTGCTCAAGGACATGATACAAAAAGTCTTTGCCGGTTCTGGCAAGGCTCTGGTGCTGGCTGCCTTGCGTGGCCATGTCACGGATAAAGAACGTGATGAAATCGAACAGATCATGCAGGATGAGAAAAAATCATGATGCCAGTTTCTACATATACAGAATACACACTCGCTGAATTGCTGGGCTGGCCGCTGCTGCATTTTGTCTGGCAGGGAGCCCTGATTGCCAGTATCTGCGCCATTTTGCTGGCCGTGACCCGTAATGCCCGGCCGCAATTGCGGTATGCACTGGCTTGCACGGCAATGCTGGCTTGCCTGTTGTGGCCAGCGCTAGGCATAGTGCAGCAATGGCAAGACCCGCAAACCATCAACCTCGAAACAGCCATACAACTGGCCGGCAAAGCCAGCATTTCACTGGACCTGGTCTGGGTCAGGCAAAGCCTGCTGGCTGCACAAATAGAGTCCTGGTTGCCGCTGGTAGTCACCCTATGGAGCATGGGCGTGCTATTGATGTTGATGCGCCTCGCATTGGGCTTGCTGTGGGTGTATCGCCTCGGCCAGCATGGCAATGATATTGCAGTCTTGACGCAGCAATGGCAGGCACGCACCAATCAACTGGCCTATCAATTTTCCATACGCCGCCAGGTGCAGGTGAAGTTCCAGAAAGACTTGTTGAGCCCGGTCACTTATGGCTGTATCAAGCCTGTCGTGGTCATGCCCGCATCCCTGCTGACCGGCATGCCACCCGACATGATAGAAGCCTTGCTGGCACATGAACTGGCCCACATCAAGCGCTGGGATTATGTCGTCAACCTCTTGCAAAACCTGGTCTTGTCGCTGCTGTTTTATCACCCTGCAGTGTGGTGGATTTCCAAGCGCATCGACGCTGAAAGAGAACTGATTGCCGACGACATGGCAGCCGCCATGCTGGGCCAGACCCGCCCACTGGCGCGCGCCCTGCAAGTGCTGGATAAATTGCAGATAGCTGCAATGCCGCAAGCCGCGATGGCGGCCAACGGCGGTGATTTGCTGTCACGCATCAAACGCCTGGTGCGCCCTGATTCACAACCCTGGCACTGGAAGATGGCCGCACCCGTGCTCGGTATTGCTGCGGCGCTATTGCTGGTATTGCAAACCCAGGTGAATGCCACACCAGAGTCATCTGAGCCATCAGTGCCATCAGCCCCAGTTGTTGCCGCAAAAGCAGAACCCGTTACCCGCATCAGTGCTTATGTCAAAACCAGTTCAGAACATGTACTGGTGCTGGATGAACAAAGCGGCAAAGTCTTGCTGGAAAAAAATGCCGACACCATCGTACCCATCGCATCCATCAGCAAACTGATGACAGCCATGGTGACGCTGGATGCAAAGCTGGATAAAGATGAAGCCATCACCATCAGCAAAGAAGATGTAGCGGGCTGGCACACTAACCAGGTCAAGCTGCAGCCAGGCACGGTGCTGTCGCGCCAGACCTTGCTGGAATTGGCGCTGATCCCTTCCAGTAATGCCGCTGCCAAGGCACTGGCCAGGACTTATCCCGGCGGCAAACCTGCCTTTGTCGCAGCCTTGCAAAGCAAGACCGCCACCCTGGGTTTGCAGGCTACCCATCTGGAAGAAGCGGCGGGTATTTCACCCAATAACCGCTCGAATGCCAGAGATATTGCCCGCCTGGTCAAGGCTGCAGCCGGCTACCCTGAATTGCGCAGCCTGGCCAGCCGCAGTGAAGGCAGCTATACCGTTGCCGGGCAAACTTATGACTACCAGAGCACCAACAGCCTGACGGCCAGCAAGGACTGGGACATCAGCCTGTCAAAAACCGGGTACTCCAAAATCGCAGGCCGTTGCCTGACCATGCGCACCACCATCGCTGGCAAGCCCGTCATCATGGTATTGCTGAATGCAAAAAACAGCGATGTGCGTACCGATGATGTCATGCACATACGCACTGCGCTGGAAACTGCCAAACCCGGCTAAACCGCAGCTCCCACTTACGCACTGACTGTCCTGCGCTCTGAACCTTGATCGGGGCAAGGGCCAGTCACACCCCTTAGAACCCTTAATCTGTCGATGAAAGAAAAATCATGCTTTTTCAGCAGGCATCAACACGCCTATCTACCATAGCCCTCAGTGTTCTGGCACTGTTTGCCGGTAAACAGGCGTTGGCACAACAACAGGCACAGCAAACACCACAACAGGTAGAAATCAATGCAAAGTCACAGCCCAATCGCGATCGTCAAGACGACGTAGGCATGCGCAGCGTCTATGGTCGTGAAGACATAGAAAAATACGGCGACACCAATCTCAGCGAAGTCTTGAAACGCCTGCCCGGCATCAGTGTCACCGAGAGCAAAGGCAAGGGCGCAGAAATACGCATGCGCGGCCTCGGTAATGGTTATACCCAGATATTATTGAATGGACAGACCACGCCGGTAGGGTTCACCATAGATAGCATCGCCCCTGACTTGATAGAAAAAATAGAAGTCATGCGTGTCGCCAGCGCCGATGTCAGTGCCCAGAGTATTGCCGGAACGATTAATATCATTCTCAAGAAAAAAAGCAGCAATCAGGCGACAGAAATCAAAGCCAATACCAGCCTGCAGGCCGGACGCTTGTCGGGCAACCTGTCATGGAGTTTGGGAGATCAACTGGGCGATCATCCTGAAATTTCTTACGTGCTGGCCGGCACGTTCGAGAGCAATGTCAATCAGCTCAATACCATAGCGACAGAAAGCCAGTCTGAACGCGCGGGCATGAGCGGTGTATGGGAAACGACAGCAGACAGACAACTGCAACAAAGCCAGCAAAACCGCCGCGATGTTGCCAGCCTGTCGCCGCGCCTGAACTGGAAACTTGACGCACAAAACAGCCTGAGCTGGCAGGGCAATCTGACTCTCGCCAGGCAGGAGCAGACCAAGCAGGAAAAAGAAAGTACCTATGTCGGCGACAGTACCGATTTCCCTGATAATCATTCCATCTGGACCGCCCACGTATTCACCTCACGCAATGATCTGAATTGGGAGCGTCGCCTCGCCGACAGCGCCAGGTTGAACGTGAACCTGGGCTGGAACAGCCTGGACAGATCGACCAAATTCCATTTCTGGGGCAAGGACAATGCAGGCACATTAAAAATACATCGTTATGTCACCGGTGATGCCGATGAAAATGAATACCGCTTCAATGGCAAATATTTGGCACCGTATTCAGAATCACATGTGCTGAGTCTGGGCTGGGAAGCCAGCCGGGCACTACGCCATGAAAACCGTAATGAACAGGAATTCACACTTCTTCCCGGCGACGCTGATAGCAGCGCACACGACTATCAGGCAAGCCTGCAAAAACTGGCCCTTTATTTGCAGGACGAGTGGACCATCAACAGTGCCTGGTCAGCCTATCTGGGTTTGCGCATGGAGCGTATCAGCAGTAATAGCACAGAGGCAGGCAACTTTGATGTTCAAAACAAAGCCAGCATGGTCAGCCCGATATTGCAAAGTGTCTGTAAGCTCGATGCGCAAAGGCAATGGCGCGTGGCGCTCAACCGCAGTTTTAAATTGCCTACCGTGGGTAATCTCGTACCACGCTTGTTCCGCATCGATAACAATAATACCCCGCTCAATTCAGATTTTCAGGGCAATCCCAACTTGCGGCCAGAACGCGCCTGGGGCATGGAGCTGGCGTATGAGCACTATCTGACCGAGAGTAGCGTCATCAGCGCCAATACCTATTGGCGACGGATAGATGATGTGATGCTTGAGCAGACTACACAAATTGGCAGCACCTGGATCAGCAGCCTCGCCAACAATGGTCGCGCCCGTATCCTTGGCCTGGAAATTGAGGCAAAACTGAACTTGCAGCAACTGGCAGCCAGCATGCCAGCGCTGGAGCTGCGCGCCAATTTCAACCGTAACTGGTCAAGGGTAGAACAAGTACCCGGCCCTGATAACCATCTGGCACAACAGGCAGGTTTGCTGGCCAGTGCCGGTGCCGACTACCAGATTGATCCCGCCTTGCGCGTGGGAGCCGACTACAGCTATCAGGCCGCGAATGATATACGCGAATCAGCTTACCTGACAGGGCACAACAGCCCCAGACGTCATCTCGATATTTACCTCGCCTGGAAGCAAAACAAACAAAGTCAGTTGCGTTTTTCAGTCAGTAATTTGTTGCAACAAGACAAGCTCGACAGCGGCATTTATACCAATGCAGTTTCACGCTGGACAGATATCAATCTACAGCAATCAGCGCGAACCTGGCGGCTGGTATGGGAAGTGAAGTTGTAATCCCGCCTGGCAAAATTTGTCCATTTAAAAACATCAGCTAACAAAATTTTTGAGGAAAATAAAATGAAATCAGTTGTCCTGCGTTTGTATCAAATCAGCATCTTGTTCATTGCAGCCATGTTCAGTCTGACAGCCAAGAGCGCAGAAACTGACAAGCTCAAACGTGTCGTTGATGAGGTCATACTCCCGGTACAGGAAAAAAATGCCATCCCTGGCATGGCCGTTGGAATTTTCGTCAATGGCAAACAATATGTGTTCAACTATGGGCTCGCATCCAGAGCCGGGAATGTTCCCGTCACCGATAACACTTTGTTTGAGATAGGCTCCATCAGCAAAACCTTTATCGCCACCATGACCACGCTGGCACAAGGCAGGGGAAAGCTGGCTCTGAACGACAAGGTCGCTGACCACATTGCCAGTCTCAAAGGCTCGCAGTTTGGCGAGACTAGCCTGCTGAGCCTGGCAACACACACGACAGGCGGTTTGCCCCAGCAGGTGCCGGATGAAGTGACCAGTGACGAACAACTGATAACCTATCTCAAGAACTGGAAGCCAGATCACATCCAGGGAACATACCGCACTTACAGCAATATCAGCATAGGCCTGCTCGGCGTTATCGCAGCCCAAAGCCTGCAACAACCCTTCGCCACCATCATGCAGGAACAGATATTTCCCACTCTGGGCATGAATAATAGTTACATTGTTGTGCCAGAAAGCAGACGCGCAGACTATGCTCAAGGCTATAAAAAAGACGACACCCCTGTGCGCATGAGCGAAGATGTGCTCTCGACAGAAGCCTACGGCGTCAGAACCAGCGCCAGCGACCTCGTGCAATTCATCCGCGCGAATCTGGGTCAGATGGAACTGTCCCCCGAATTTGACGCCGCCCTGAAAAACACCCATACCGGCTACTTCAAAGCTGGCGGCATGACCCAAAGCCTCGTGTGGGAACTCTATCCCTACCCGACAGATATTGCTGCCTTGATCACAGGCTCATCCCAGCACATGGCCTTTGACGCCACCCCAGTGACCAAAATCACGCCACCGTTTATACCCGGCAAAAACGTTTTTATCCATAAAACCGGTGCCACCGGTGGCTTCGGTGCCTACATCGCCTTTGTGCCAGCCAGGAACATGGGTATCGTCATCCTGGCCAACAAGAATTATCCAAATCAGACACGCATAGAGACGGCGCAAAAGATTTTGAAGCAGTTGGGCATGTGAATTACTTGTTTTGAGAAATGCCATGCTTTCTTCAAGACTTGTTGGTGTCGTATCAAGTTAATTGAAAGTTAGTCGCAAGTTAATCCCGATGAGTTGAATATAGACGAGAGTGTAAGGCCGCTATATGCGGCCTTTTGCTTTTTCATGCTTGCAAAATAGCAACAGTCCATGGATGCACATCTGGCGTATCTTCTGTCAAATCATGTCCATCGCATGAAACATGTGGACGGGGCGCTGGGGGTTCAGTATTCTTTCATTATTCGTACAGGCTTTCAGGTTTGCTGGGGTGGATAGCATCTCGCTTTGTAGCTTTCTTAATGATTGCCAGTCATTGCATGCAAGTGCATTGATTTTCATGTAATAAATTCGGGAGTTGGTCATGGCCACGGAAGAAAACGGTGTAGTGTACGGAACAGAAGATCTGTTGACGAGCCTGTGCAACTCGGTGATACGGGTATTGAATGTCGCCACAAATAGCAAGGTGAATTATTCTGCCATGGTGCAGCGCATCACGAAGATAGGTTTGAAACCGGACATCGGTTGTTTTGTGCTGTTTGACGGTGGCTTTTCTGGTCTGGTCGTATTGAATTTTGATGGCGATACGGCGCTGGAGATTTATGAGAAATACATGCTCAACATGGGCATGCCCAAGTCTGAGCTGGCAACCTCGTTTACCTCTGATGAGGTGGCAAATATCCTCGGCGAGTTGATGAACCAGATCGTCGGTGACTTTACCGGCAAGGTGCGTCGCGAATTACAGACCAATATTACCCAGAACCAGCCCAAGATGCTGGTATTGACCAAACAAGTCATGCTGAGTGTGGATACCCCGTTGGACAGGCCAGAATTGCGCCGGGTGTCTTTCTTTACCGAGAAGAACAATATCTTTTATCTGGAACTGGCAATAGACAGGACAGAATTCATCAAACTGCATGACTTTGAAACGCATGAGGTGACTGATCCTGATGCTTTGCTGCATATGCAACAAGCGGCAGATCAAAGTGGAGCAGGTACAAGCGCAGTTGCTGCTGGCGATGATGATGACGAAAACTCTGAATTGCTGAAGTCTTTGGGGATGTAGGGTGCTTGGATCAGTCTTGTCACTGGTTAATAAGTGATCAATAAAACAGAAAGGCCGCATTTGCGGCCTTTCTGTTTTAATCTGTTACTGAAATTCAGCCCAGCTTTTTCACAACGACACAACCTATCGAGTAACCCGCGCCAAATGAGCAGATCACGCCTACATTGCCTGCTTCCAGGTCATCCTGATATTTGTGGAAGGCGATGATGGAGCCGGCCGATGAAGTATTGGCGTAAGTGTCCAAAATGGTCGGTGATTCTTCTGGCGATGCATCACGGCCCAAAATCATGCGGGCGATGAGCAAATTCATGTTCAGGTTGGCTTGGTGCAGCCAATAGCGTTTGACATCCGGGATGGCGATGTCGGCTGCTTCTACGGTAGAGGTGATCATCGCGGCTGCCATTGGGCAGACATCCTTGAATACCTTGCGGCCTTGCTGACGGAACAGTTTGTCTGGTTTGCCTATGCCGCTTTCATCTGCACGGTTCAAAAAGCCAAAGTTGTTGCGGATATTGTTTGAGAACTGTGTCTTGAGTTTCAGGCCGACGATTTCAAACTGGTGTTTGGATGTGGCCAGGTCTGCACGTTCTACGATGATGGCGGTGCAGGCATCACCAAAGATGAAGTGGCTGTCACGGTCGCGCCAGTTCAGGTGGCCGCTGGTGATCTCGGGGTTGACGACCAGTACAGCACGTGCCTGGCCGCTTTGGATGGCAGTGACGGCTGCCTGTATGCCAAAGGTGGCAGAAGAGCAGGCGACGTTAATGTCATAGCCATAGCCATCTATACCCAGGGCATTTTGTATTTCCACTGCCATGGCAGGGTAGCCACGTTGCATATTGCTGGCGGCGCAAATGACGGCATCGATATCGGCAGCAGTGCGACCTGCGCGTTCCAGTGCCTGGTTGGCGGCAGCGACAGCCATTTCACACATAATGGACGGTTCTTCATCGCTGCGTTCTGGCAGATGCGGCACCATACGGTTGATGTCGAGCACGCCTTCCTTGTTCATGACAAAGCGGGATTTGATGCCTGAGGCTTTTTCTATGAAGGCGACGCTGGACTCTTCCAGTGCGACTACTTCACCACTGGCGATGGCGGCGGCGTTTTGCGCATTGTGTTGCTGGACATAAGCATTGAAACTGGCGATCAGTTCTTCATTGGAAATAGACTGGGAAGGCGTGTACAGGCCGGTGCCGCTGATGACTACTTTACTCATCTCTTGCTTTCTGGTTATGTCGTTCTGAAGTAAGCGCAAAAATGCGCGACGAAGTCGCTCGATTTTACACAATAAAGATGACAGTTAAACGAGAAACGCACAGAAATAGAGTGCTTGTTCCAGTTTGGTGCGTCTGGAACAAGCACTCTTTAGTGCGGCAATGAAAGAATCAGGCAGTCAATTGCTGTTTGTGGTGCAGCAAATGGTCTTCAATGAAGCTATTGATGAAGTAGTAACCATGATCATATTCAGGCTGATAGCGCAAGGTCAGTGCTTGTCCGGCAGCAGCGCAGGCCTGGGCAAATTTCTCAGGATGCAGTTGTTCCGCCAAAAATTTGTCGGCAAATCCCTGGTCGATCAAAATGCCTTTGGGAAAAGGCGGCTGGCTCTGCTTTTGCATGAGTGCGGTGGCGTCATAATCGGCCCAGGCGCTTTGCTCAGTTCCCAGATAGCCGGTGAAGGCTTTTTGTCCCCACGGACACTGGCTGGGAGCGGCGACAGGGGCAAAGGCCGATACGCTGCTGAATAGCTCCGGATGGCGCAAGGCCAGTACCAGTGCACCATGACCACCCATGGAATGTCCCATGATGCCAACGCGTGCTTTATCCATGGGCAGGCTGGCCAGCAACATAGGCAGCAGTTCCGCGACGATGTAGCTGTGCATGCGGTAGTGCTTGTTCCACGGCGCTTGCGTAGCATCCAGGTAAAAACCAGCAGCCACACCAAAATCCCAGTTATCGCTGTCGCCGGGGATGTTGGCATTGCGCGGGCTGGTATCTGGAGTGATGAGGATAATGCCTTCGCGTGCAGCAATGGCTTGCGCACCTGCCTTGATCATGAAGGTTTCTTCGGTGCAGGTCAGGCCAGCCAGGTAAATAATTGCCGGGCAAGTCTCTCCTGCCATGGCCTGTGGTGGCAGGTAGACTGAAAACCGCATGGGCAAACCTATTTCGGCAGATTCATGCTGATAAAAGCGTTGCACGCCGCCATGGCAGGCGTGCTGGCTCAGCAGGGTCACTTCTTCTGCGTCGTCTTCCGCGTTGTTTCTTGTATCTTCGTTGGATAAGCGCTGCGTCATCAGAACAACACCACAGAACGTATTGATTCACCGCTCTTCATGAGGTCAAAACCTTCATTAATGCGTTCCAGCGGCAAACGGTGGGTGATGAGGTCATCGATATTGAGTTTGCCTTCCATATACCAGTCAACAATCTTTGGCACGTCGGTACGGCCACGTGCGCCACCAAAGGCTGAGCCTTTCCATTCGCGGCCAGTGACGAGCTGGAAGGGGCGGGTAGAGATTTCTGCGCCGGCTTCAGCCACGCCGATGATGATGGATTTGCCCCAGCCCTTGTGGCAGCACTCCAGCGCCTGACGCATGACCTTGGTATTGCCTATGCACTCGAAAGAATAATCTGCGCCGCCATCCGTCAACTGGATGATGTGATCAACCACGTTTTCTACTTGTGTAGGGTTGATGAAGTGGGTCATGCCAAACTGGCGCGCCATGCTTTCACGGGCCGGGTTCAGATCTACACCGATGATCTTGTCTGCACCAACCATTTTTGCCGCCTGTATGACATTGAGACCTATACCACCAAGGCCGAACACCACGACGTTGGCACCCGCTTCAACTTTTGCGGTGAAAACCACGGCACCAACGCCAGTGGTGACGCCGCAACCGATATAGCAAATCTTGTCGAAGGGCGCATCTTCACGCACCTTGGCGACAGCGATTTCTGGCACCACGATGTAATTGGAGAATGTCGATGTACCCATGTAATGGAACAGCGGCTTGCCATCGAGTGAGAAACGCGATGTCGCATCCGGCATCAGGCCGCGGCCCTGGGTAGAGCGTATCGCCTGGCACAGATTGGTCTTGCGGGACAGGCAGAATTTGCACTGGCGGCATTCTGGAGTGTACAGCGGGATCACATGATCGCCCTTGCGCACACTGGTCACGCCTGGGCCGGTATCAACGATAACGCCTGCGCCTTCATGCCCGAGGATGGCCGGGAACAAGCCTTCAGGATCAGCGCCAGAGAGTGTGTAATAGTCGGTATGGCAAATGCCGGTGGCCTTGACTTCGATCAGCACTTCACCAGCTTGCGGGCCTTGCAGCTCAACTTCTTCTATCGTCAGTGGTGCTCCGGCTTTCCAGGCGATGGCGGCTTTGGTTTTCATGGCTATCCTTTAATTGGTGGGTCTTGGTCTGACACTAAAATAAGTTTGCTGATTGTGCTGTAAAGCGCAGTCGCTCAGTCAATTTTTTATATGTCTGGCCGATCTGGCATTAAGAATGGCTTAAAAAGACGGGTGATGCCGTTTCGATTATGATGAGTGCTTTATTGAATTTTATTGAGCCAGGGTTGATGATGAAGTCGATTAAAGCAACGAAATCAGTCATGCTCAAACGGCCCGCTGTGGCACGCACGGTAGATATCGTGATCTACCCCGGTTTCAAGGCACTGGAAGCGATAGGCCCTATGTCGGTATTTGAATATGCGAATATCCATTTGCAGCGTCAGGGCAAGCCTGCTGCCTATGATGTGAAGATTGCAGCAGCGCAACTGGGCTCTGTGCGTTCAGATACTTTGATGTGCCTCGAAGCTAGCAAGGTCATCAATACCCTGGCTTTACCCGACGACGCCATCATTGTCGGTTCAAGGCATATACAGCAAGCGCTGGAAGACAATCAGGCCATCATCGATTGGGTGGCTCAAGTTGCGACCAGGATCAAACGTCTGGCGGCACTATGTTCAGGCGCTTTTTTCCTGGCACGCACAGGTTTGCTGGACGGCAAACATGCGACTACACATTGGAGTGTTGCGCAGCAATTGCAGGATGACTTTGCTGAGGTGCAGGTAGATGCAGATGCGATCTTTATACGCAGCGGCAACCTCTGGACTTCGGCTGGTGTGACCGCTGGTATTGATCTGGCGCTGGCTTTTGTGGAAGATGATTGCGGCCATGAATTGGCACTGGAAGTTGCCAGCGACATGGTGGTTTATCTGAAACGCCCAGGTGGGCAATCACAATTCAGCACGCATTTGATGAGCCAGAAAACGGCGCAAACCAATATCCGTGAATTGCAGCAGTGGATATTATCCAACCTGCACCAGCGTCTGCCTGTGTCACAACTGGCCAAGATGGCAGGCATGAGTTTGCGTAACTTCACCCGCTTATTCCAGCATGAAGTAGGTGTCAGCACGACAGAATTTATCGAGACAGCGCGCCTTGAATTTGCCCGGCAATTGCTGGCAGATATGTCTGAGCAAACCTTGCCGGTGAAAACAATAGCAGCACGCTGTGGCTTTGGCAGTGATGACCAGTTGCGCAGGGTATTTCAAAAACGATTGCAGATGTCACCAACACAATATCGTGCTGCGCTGCTCTGATTTTAATACTCGTCACATCGCCATGTAACGCCCCGGCCTGTGGTTAAGGCTGATGGCCAGGTTTAGCGCAAACGCGCCGAGTACAGAAGCCAGCAAGGCCATAGGCGTGACGACCGCCAGTGACGCCGCCACGATGATGAAATCAACGCCCATTTGCAATTTGCCCGCCCGTATGCCACGTTTTTCTTGCAGATACAGGGCCAGGATATTGATGCCACCCAGGCTGGCCTGGTGGCGAAATAAAACGATGAAACCGACCCCCATCATCAGGCCACCTGTCAGGGCAACATAGAAAGGCGTCAGGGTATTCATCGTAGTCAGGTGCAAGAGCTTGGGATGCAGGCTGGAAAACACTGATACCAGTGCTACCGCGCAAAAAGTTTTCAAGGTAAAGCGCCAGCCCATGCGCTGCCAGGCCAGCCAGTAAAACGGCAGGTTGATCAAAAAGAACAGCGTACCAAATGACCAGCCTGTCGTATAGTGCAGCAAGAACGCCAGACCAGCAGTGCCACCTGTCAGCAAGCCCGCCTGATTGAACAAGGCGACACCCAGTGATACCAGCAAAGTGCCGGTGATAATTGCCAGCACATCTTCCAGCAGGCTATGCGGAATAAAACGTTTCGATGCAGTCGCGGTTTTCATGACGGAGCAGGGAGGGGAGTGAAACAGAATTTTACGCCGCCGCTCCTGAGTTCACATCAGGCAAATACCTGCATTCCTGCTTTCGTTGACCTGCGTCAAACCTGGATGATGAGTTTTGCAACACAACAACTGATAAAACAAATGGCTGATCAAATGTGATCAGCCATACATGTTTTCAACAAATCAACGTGTCAGCCTGTGCAAGCCAATCAGGCTTTCAATGCCTTTAACTGCTCTTCCGCATCTGCCCGCAATTTCTTGCTCAAGGCCGGTTTGAAGCTCAGTGCTTTTTCAAAATATGAAATTGCCCTGGGTTTTTCATTCACTGCTTGCAGGCATTGCGCCAGGCGGTAATAGATACCGGCATTGGTATCAAGCGTTTGGGCTTTTTCAAACCAGTTCAGGGCTTCTTTGTGTTTACCCTGTTCCTGCAAGGAGCGGCCCATGCCAAATGCGCCTTGGTATTTGGCTGGAAAGCGTTGCTGCATGTCGGTAAAAATGCGCTCTGCATCATTGTATTTCTTTTGCTGTACATAGCTTGCACCTATGCTGTACAGGATGCCGCGCTGCATGCTAATCAAAGACTCGGTATTACCTGGGATAGCGCTCAAGGCGGCTGTTTCTGCACTGGCAAATTTGTCGTCTGCCAGATCCACATTCGCCTGCAATAAATTGCCTGCCGCACTATTCACTTTGGCAGTTTCTATGACCAGGTTTTGCGCCTTGCTTTTACCGCCACCGGCAATCGCAGGTGCCTGCAAATAATATTGCAGCAATGAGCCGCGTGCGCTGTAATTTTTAGGATCAAGTTCTATCGCCTTGATAAAGGCATCGCGAATTTTGCCAGCGTAAGACATGGCGGCAAACATGCTGCCGGAAGTGGCCTTGGTACCTAATACATTACCCAGCATCTCATGGCATTCAGACAGTTGCGGGTGCGCGCTGATGCATTGTTCTGCATATTTCACCGCTTCATCGAGTTTGTCGAGCTTGCCTTCGGCCAGTATCAATTCTGCTTTTACCAACAAGGCATCGGCATTGTTGGCATCAGTACTCAGTTTGGCGTTCGCGGCCTTTTCTGCTTCGGCATATTTCTTTGCCTTCATCAAGCCATCATATTCATGGGCGCTGGCGGCTTGCATGGCAAACAAGCTGATGGCACTGGCTAGCAGAGCAGGTACAAGTTTCATGGATGGTCCCGGAAAAGAGTTGATCCGGTGTTAACGCTGCGCCAGTCATTTGGTTGACGCAGCAATGAATCAGAGGTCAGGACGAAAGATGATTAGTCTTTTAACTCACTCTTTCTTTTCCTGTCCTACTTCCACTTCTGCTTCTTTTTCATCTCCATTTTCTTTTGCACCCTCTTTGGATGGGAAAAAATAGGCGCGCGGATTTTCCTTGAAGCGTGCCCATAGCAAGACGGTCAGCAAACCGCCCTGGCCGAAACTGACACGACGTGAACGCAAGGCTACCAGCATCGCCAGGCTAAAGCTGACGCCGAGATTGACCATGCCAATGCACATGATGCCAAACAGCGAATACGCAGCGACTTGCCAGCTCATGATATTGTCGAGGCCAACCAGGGCAAAGGCAAAATTGGCACTGGCAAAAGTGATGTGGCGTATGTCGATAGGCAAACCAAAGAAACTGCCCAGCTGTCCTATCGTGCCCAGCATGATGCCAAAGAAAAAGTTACCTGCCAGTGCGCCCAGATTGTCACCTATATAAGTGGTGACACGCAGCAATCTTGCTTCACCCAAAAGACGCTTTAGCCAACCCAACTGGCGCAAACGTTCGGGGATATTGCCATAGCTGGCCTTGTTATCGTAATAGCCCGAGATCAAGCCAGACAAGAACAGGCAGACACCGGCAATAGCTGCATGTGGCAAGGCCAGGCTGGCGAAAGGGTCAATATCATGCAGCAAATGCTGGGCTTTTTCTGGCGACACCAGATGTTTGCCTGTGATGGAGATCCAGGCCCAGGCAATTGCATATGCGGTCGGCATGGCCAGTCCCACATTGCCGATGATGGCAATGAATTGTGAGCGCAAGACACGCACGATGAGTTCAGCCAGTTCATCAAGCTTTTGTTTGCCGCCATCAATGGCGCGCGCCAGAAGGGCAGCGGTCATGGCCGGTTGCTTGGTGGCGATGGTGAAATGCAATACATGCACCAGCATGAAACCGCCTGAATAATTCAGGCTGTACAGCAGGGCGTAGCCAAATGGTGCCAGCGCTAACGTACCAAACAATATCTTGATCAGTGCCATGAAGCCGACGATGAAACCAGCCCCCAGCGCAGAGCGCAACATCTCCAGCCATTCTGCGCGGTTATTGGTTACATAATGCTCACCGCTTTTCCCGGCTCTTTCGGTCACTTGCAGTGACAAGAGTTCAGTATTGCTTTGCATGAGATTGCGCAGGCTATGGCTGTGGTTTTCTGCAACTGCCAATTCCTTGAACAGCGTCGTGCCTATGGCTGCGGCGTGGTCAGTGCTGCGGCTGTCGAGCATGTCGAGCAACTGACGCAAGCGCGCTATGCTTTGCATTAACTGTAGCAGCAAGCGTGTCAGACTGATCGATACGCCTTGCAGCGCTGCGGTACGGCGTATGCGGTTGGCGATGTCTTCGCACTGGGTCAGCAAGACTTCGATATGTTTGCTGTCCTCACGTTCACATGACTTGTCGGCCAGCCACTTGTTATAGCAAATCACATAG
This sequence comes from Undibacterium sp. TC4M20W, assembly GCF_049340245.1. Taxonomy (NCBI): domain Bacteria; kingdom Pseudomonadati; phylum Pseudomonadota; class Betaproteobacteria; order Burkholderiales; family Oxalobacteraceae; genus Undibacterium; species Undibacterium sp. TC4M20W. The sequence goes on along the minus strand of NZ_JBMPPI010000001.1, from coordinate 149,441 downwards.
TCATTGATGGCATCATTCTGGCGCAAAAAAGGCGACTCGAATTTTTCTATGTCGGGGTAATTGCGCACCAGTTCGGCTTCCAGGCCGATATTCGTGATGCGGTAAGACAGCACCTGGACGGCACTGAGGATTTCACTGGTCAGTGTGGCATAAGTATTGCGGGGGGCGCGGGCGCGAAAACCTATCGCCCTGAGCAAATCCATCCAGGCCTGGTCTGCAACTGCATTGATCCAGATATGGTCGGTTTTTTTATAAAACAACTGTCCAAATATGTCCTTGATATAGGCGTCATTGACCAGTGGCGGCAAAAATTTATTCATCAATCTTTGCCTGGCCACCGACCAGAAGCCGGTATTTTGGGTGATGCCCACATCGGTGAACAAATGTACCAGCTTGCGCGTGGTCAATACCTGTATCAGATAACAGCGCAAGGCCTTGCGCCATGCCGGATTGCTTTGCAGCACAAAGCACAGGGCGCGCAGGTTGTCTGTGGCTCTTGTTGTATCTTGTGGGCGGGGTGGGCGTATCTCTGCAATCAGCTTGCGCAAGTACTGGATATCATTGAGTGCAGGATATTCGCCAAGGCGGATTTCAATTTCCGCTAAAACACTGTCCAAGCTCAAACCTCTCTCCTCAAAATGCCATGAACATCAACTTTTAACTCAATTCATGGGTTTTGTCATGTAACTTGCTCGCATGTATCTTGCTTAGATGTGGCAGAAGGGCAGTTTTTCAAGCTGGTCTCATGCAAGCCTGTGCATTTGCATGCAAAAAGGGGCAATTTAGTCTAAAGTGTCGGGGTGTTCATTACAAAGGTTGAGCGTTGGATAATTTATTGTTGGTGCTGGCTGCCCTGTTACTGGTCTTGTTAAATGGCTTTTTCGTGGCGGCAGAATTCGGTCTGGTAAAGTTGCGTCAGACCAGGGTGCGCAGTATTGCAAAAACCTCAGGTTTGCGTGGCCGCCTCTTACTCACGGTGCATCAACACCTGGATACCTATTTATCTGCCTGCCAGCTCGGTATTACCCTGGCATCTCTGGGCCTGGGCTGGATAGGTGAACCTGCCTTTGCGCGTCTGCTGCACCCAGTATTTTCTCTGGTCGGGATAGACTCTGAAGAGTTGATACACGGCATTTCATTCTTTTTTGCTTTCTTCGTTATTTCCTTCCTGCATATCGTGGTTGGCGAGCTTGCGCCAAAATCGATGGCGATACGCATGCCTGAGCGCGTCTCTTTGTGGACTGCGCCTGCCCTGTATGCATTTTACTGGTCCATGTATCCGGCGATCTGGACCCTGAACTTCAGTTCCAACAAGGTCTTGAAATGGATAGGCCTGAGCGCAGAGCATGGTGGTGACGCTCATTATTCGCCTGAAGAACTCAAGCTCATCCTGCGCGGCAGCCATGGCGGCAAGAAAGAAACCCGCGATGAGTGGAGCATCATGGCCCAGGTGCTGGACTTTGGTGGCCTTGAGATTTCTGACCTGATGCGCCCCATCAATGAAGTTGTGGCCATGCACAAAGGCGCCAGCCTCGAAGAAAACATGCAGACCGCGGCGCGTAACCGCTTTAGCCGTTACCCTTACTTTGATGAAGATGAAGAAACCGTGCTCGGCATGCTGCATCTGAAAGACTTGTTCCTCGCGCAGCAGGCTGGCAAGCAGTTGGATGACCTGAGCAAGCATTTGCGCCAGGTTGAGTTTGTGCCACCGACCATGCCGGCACTGGAATTGTTCCGCCGCTTCCGCAAGGGTGCACCGCATTTTGCCATTGTTGGTGTGCGCGGCAGCAAACCGGTAGGATTTTTGACACTGGATAATCTGTTGAGCGCTCTGGTAGGCCAGATACGCGATGAATTCCGTCAGAATGAAAACGACTGGACAACACTGGACGATGGTACCCTGATAGGCAAGGGCAGCCTGCCACTGTTCACGCTGGGCAGTGCGCTGGGCTTTGATGTCGATAGCGATGAAGTCGAATCCATAGGCGGCCTGATCATGCACAAACTCGGTGATTTGCCGGTGGAAGGCCAGAAAGTCGAATTTGAACGCTTTGATGCCGTTGTCAAGAAAATGAATGGCCCGCGCATCATTCTGGTCAGGATACATCCTAAATCCGAGGCTTAGGCGAGACATCAGGGTAATTAGAGCTTGCCTCAAAAGAAACTTGTTTTAGAATAGTTGCTTATCCTGGTCAGCATGTCCTGCTGACTTTTGTTGCCCGGTTCTTGAAAGCACTGAAGCAATGGCCATTCAAAACAGCTTATCCACCTATGCGCGCAGCTTTTGGCTGACACTGATGGTATTTGCTGTGTTCACCGCAGTGTTTGGCTGGTATGTGTATTCAGAAAAAACTGTCGATCGCCTCAATGACTTGCGCTTTGAGTCCCATGCCCTGTCGCAGGAATTACAGCAAAGTTCAGAAGACCTGACGCGCATGGTGCGCAGCTATGTGGTCACGGGTAACCCTGACTACAAGCGTTATTACCAGCACATCCTTGACGTGCGCAATGGCAAGGCCGCCCGGCCAGCATCGCTGGGACAAAACTTGTTCTGGGACCTGGTACCTGCCAGTTATCCTGCTGCTCCTGAAAAAACTGCCCCGGCTAATTTACGCGTCCCGCTGATGGACCTGATCCGTAAAACAGGTATCACACAAAAAGAATTAACACTGCTGGAACAGGCCAAGCAAAATTCTGATGCCCTGACAGCAATAGAGTACCGGGCCATGTACCTGATCGAACACCCGGGCCTGAATGTGAATGAAGCCAGGGATCAGGCCAGCGGCCTGCTCTATGATGAACGTTATCGTCTGGCCAAACTGGCGATCCTGCGCCCGATTGCCGAGGCCAGTGATTTGATGGAAAAGCGCGGCGTGGCCCTGGTGGAAGATGCCGCACAGTTTGCGCTGCGGTTGCGCATGCTGTTTATTTTGCTTGGTATCCTGCTGGTGGGCCTGTTGTGGCGTGCCTACCGCTCCCTCAACAGGAGCCTGGGTGGCACCATACATGAAGTGTCTGCCAGTCTCATCAATCTGGGCAAGGGCAATTTCACGACACCTGTGGTCGTCAAACCGGGCATGGAAGAAAGCATCATGGGCTGGCTGGCGCTGACCCAGGCCAGGCTGGCCGAGACAGACGAGGCACGCAAGCTGGCAGCACACAAAAGTGAGCGGCTTAGCCGGCTATACAATGCATTGAATCAGTGTAATCAGTCTATTCTGCGTCTGGATGACAAGGAAGATTTACTGCCGCGTATCTGTGAAAATGCCGTCACCATCGGCGGCTTGAAAATGGCCTGGATAGGCCTGGTGGATGAAGCCCGGCAAGTACTTAACCCGGTCGCTTTCTATGGCGCCGGAGCCGGATATCTCGAAGGCCTGCAACTTACTGTACACCCTGAGCAGGCAGACAAACATGGCCCCAGTGCCCTGGCCTATCTGCATAACCGGCCATACTGGTGTCAGGATTTCCTGCATGATGAATTGATGGCGGCCTGGCATGAGCGTGGTGCGGCACAAGGCTGGCGTGCTTTTGCTGCTTTGCCCTTGCTCAAAAGTGGCAAAGTGGTGGGCACTTTCAATCTGTATGCAGAAAATGAAAATGCCTTTGACGAGGCTGTGCAGGATTTGCTGATGGAGTTTGCCACCGATATCAGCCATGTACTGAACCGCTTTGAGCTTGAAGATGAACGCCTGCACGCCTTGCAGATGGAAGAATTGCGCAGCTACATGCTGGAGCGGATCACTGCCAATACCACCCAAAAAGAATTGTTCCATGATGTCGTCCTCAAGGTTGAATCCTTGTTGCCCGACTGTCTGTGCACCATCATGCTGCTGGACAAGGATCGCATGCATTTGCGTACCGGCGCAGCCCCCAGCCTGCCTGAGGTTTTTACCCGTGCCATAGAAGGCGAGCCGATAGGCCCGGGCGTAGGTTCATGTGGTAACGCGCTGTTCACTGGTGAACGCACGATAGTCACGGATCTTTCCGCCCACGCCTATTGGCGCGATTACCGGGAGCTTGCAGAGCAATGTGATTTGCGTTCCTGCTGGTCAGAACCGATACGCTCTGCCGAGCGCAAGGTGATAGGCGCATTTGCCATTTATCACCACCGGCCCTCGGTACCAGATACCTTCTCGCTTAACTTGCTGGAGATGGCCGCCAACCTTATCGCCATAGGCATGGAGCGCAAACAGGCTGAAGAAAGTTTGCACAAGCTGTCGCAGGCTGTCGAACAAAGTTCGAATGCCATTGTGATTACCGATACTGCGGTCAACATAGAATATGCGAATGCGGCTTACCTCAAAAATGCAGGCAAGGAACTCCGCCAGGTCGTAGGCCGCAAACCCAGTATCATGCGTTCACGCAAGACCTCGCCAGACGTCTATGCCGACATGTGGCAACAACTGGGCCGGGGTGAAAACTGGAAGGGCGAACTGATCAACCGCTATGCCGATGGGCTCGATCATACTGATCTTGCCCATATCTCGCCGATCAGGAACAGCGAAGGCTTGGTCACGCATTTCTTGTCGATACAGGAAGATATCAGCGATAAAAAACGTACCGAAGAACGTATCAAATATCTGGCGCATTATGATGCGCTGACCGGTTTGCCGAACCGCACCCTGCTGGATGAACTGGCGCGTTATGCGCTGAGCCTGGCAGAACGTAATCAGGATGCACTGGCGGTCATCTTTTTTGATCTTGACCATTTCAAGGACATCAATGACACCCTCGGTCACAGTCTCGGTGACATCCTGCTGGTCGAATTGGCCAAACGCCTGGTGGCTGCCATGCGCGAGAACGATACGATTTCGCGCCTCGGTGGCGATGAATTCATTTTGTTGTTAACCGGTGTCGATGAACACAAGGTCGAGCAAGTCTTGCAAAAGCTCATGCAGGTTGTGAATACTTCATTCCACCTTGGTGAATATGATTTGAATGTGACTGCCTCCATGGGTATTGCAATTTACCCCAACGATGGTAAAGACCTGGAAACATTATCGCGCAATGCTGATGCCGCCATGTACAGGGCCAAGCGTGAGGGCCGTAATTCCTATCGCTTCTTTACCCAGGAAATGCAGGAACGTTCCACCCGTCACCTTGAACTGGTGAACGCCTTGCGTCAGGCGCTGGAGAAGCAGCAATTCCAGCTGCATTTCCAGCCGCAACTCTCGATGCGAACCGGCCATGTACTCGGTGCAGAAGCGCTGCTGCGCTGGCACCATCCTGTGCTGGGCCATGTCTCGCCCGCAGAATTTATCCCGGTGGCTGAAGACAGTGGTTTGATTTTGCCCATAGGTGAATGGGTCTTGCGCGCAGCAGCAAAACAATGGAAGCACTGGCAGGCCAGTGGCTTGCCGGATTTACTGATTGCGGTGAACCTGTCGGCAGTCCAGTTCCGCCATCATGATTTGCCTGCGCTGGTGACGCGCATATTACAAGAGGCAGATATGCCGGCAGCATGCCTGGAACTGGAACTGACAGAAGGCGTGGCCATGCATGATCCGCAAGGCGCAATTGCTGTCATGAACAACCTGCATGAACGCGGCATACGCATGTCCATCGATGATTTTGGTACTGGTTATTCTTCACTCAGTTACCTGAAGAAATTCAAGGTCTACAAGTTGAAGATAGACCAGAGTTTTGTACGCGATATCACCAGCGACCCGGAAGACCGTGCCATCGTCAGCGCCGTCATCAGCATGGCCAAGAGCCTGGGTTTGATGACTATCGCCGAAGGCGTGGAAACCGCAGAGCAACTGGAATTTTTGCGGCAGCAGCAATGTGACGAAGTGCAGGGCTACTATTATTCCCGGCCTTTGCCGCCAGACCAGTTTGCAGAATTTTTCAGGGATAGTTTGAATTAGTGCTGACTGGTACTACTCATCTAGATTGATGCTGACAACTCCAGTCAGCATCAATTTGCATTGATCAACATAAAGTACCGCAATAGCCCGGCCTGCCACTTCATCCAGCACCATTATGATTAACCGTAAGGAATGAACTCTATGCCGTGGGATATCTGGCCGATAACCTGCGCGAAATTTTCGGTACTCTCGCTGAAGCTGGCCAGGATGTCGGGGCGCGACATGCCTGCCTGGATACGGCCATTCCAGTAATCAAAGCCTGCCTGATCAGGATTACGGTGCAAGACATTATTGTACAAGGCAGTCATGAAAGCATTGTCCGTAATATTGTCACCATATAGTTTTTTGAACTCTGCAGAATTGACAAAACCTGCAGCGGCATGATTGAGGGTTTCTGCACCGCTGTCGAGTTGTCCTATCCAGTAACCCAAACCCGCCTTGTCCGGTGTGCGATTGAACGCTGCCTGGTACAGACGATATGCCTGCCCCGCATTGCCATCAATGTCGATTGCCAATGTTTTGTCGGTGAATTGCAAACGTTCAATATTGGTAAAAGTATCGGTGAGCCCATTCACTGCAGTGCCTGGTGCCACTATGGTAGTGATCATACCGGTTTTTGTCAGATTGACGCTGAAGTAGCCGGACGCAATATTCATCAATACCGTATCTGTCCCCGCACCTCCGTCATAAGTATCTGAGCCAGAACCAAGGGCAAACAGATCATTGACAGCCGAACCTGTCCAGTTATCGTTGCCTGATACCATGTTGATGAGTACCTGATCCAGTTTGTTCCAGTCATCGGACGATGACAGCAGATAGTTCAGATTGCTGATGCTGAATTGTTCCTGGCCAAGTCCATTCTTCACAGTGACGGAAGTAATGGTGCCTGCCGTTGGCATGCTCACTCCTGTTGTATAACTCAGTCCTGTACCCGTCCAGCTGGCTTGCATCTGATTGGTAATGAAAAAGCCCGATGTCAGAGTTTGTACGCTGGAGGTAACAGCCGCATTCTGAGCACTAAAGAACAGACCCTTGCCGTTGATTTTGATGTTCGCCATGAATTTCCCTGGAAGTGGAGGTGAGGCTCAAATTGAATACCGGGATAGAAAAATGTCCTCAAGTGCAAAATTTTAGCATTTTATTATTATGTGGTTGATAAGTATCTACTTATCCGGGCTGGCTGCTTTTTTAAAGGCTGTTCAATGGTATTTTCAAATAGCGTATGCCGTTGTTTTCCGCATTCGGCAAGGCACCTGCGCGGATGTTGACCTGTATTGCCGGTATCAACAGATAAGGCATTTCCAGCCCGCTGTCACGCTTCTGGCGCAAGGCGACAAAGTCAGTTTCACTGACACCATCACGCACATGGATATTGTCTGCCTTTTGTCTGGTTACGCTGGTATGTGTGCAGACTTCGCGCCCGGCAGGCGGGTAATCGTGGCACAGAAATAAGCGTGTATCAGTCGGGAAGGACAAGAGCTTCTGTATCGAGTGGTATAACTGAGCAGCATCCCCTCCAGGAAAATCACAACGCGCAGTACCAACGTCAGGCATGAACAAAGTGTCGCCGACAAAAATACTGTCACCAATGACATAGGCCATATCCGCCGGTGTATGCCCAGGCACGTTGATTGCCTTGGCTTGCAATTGACCAATGGAGAATTCTTCCTGATCCACGAACAGCACATCAAACTGTTCACCATTCACCGGGAAGTCTGGCCCCAGATTAAACATGACCTTGAATACTTTTTGCACCGCGCTGATATTCTTGCCTATGGCAATTTTGCCGCCAGCTTTTTTCTTGAGATACTGCGCTCCTGACAAATGATCAGCGTGGGCGTGGGTTTCCAGCAGCCATTGCAGGGTCAGCTTGTTTGTTGCAAGAAACTCCAGCACCTGGTCAGCAGATTTGTTCGTGGTATGCCCCGATTTGGGTTCGTAATTCAGTACCGGGTCTATCACTGCCGCATGGCCACCAGGCGCATCGAATACAACATGAGTGGCGGTACAGGTCTGTGTATCGAAAAAACTGTGTACATGTGGCTTGATGTCTGGATTCATGATGAACTCGCGCATGGCGATGAAATGAGTTCTCGAATAATAACAAAAATGTTGCTGATTTTGACATTTAGCATGCTTGTGCGGGATCAAACCAGGTTCAAGACTCGACGCATGAACATGACAGGAATACTATAGTGAACTTTTGTAATGTGGGATTTTGTAGTTAAGACAGAGTGCATTCCGCTTGCGCGACGATGATGGCTGCGTTGCAAATGCTCACGATAGCTTTGCATCTTGCCCTGATCACCGGGTAAGCGTCTTTCACTTCTGTTTTAATACAATAGCTCACTAGCATATTTTTTAATTCAGACTCCCGATATGTTCATTTCTGCAGCAGAACTTGTGGTGGCGCCCATCGGTGCCATGGTTGGTCTTGTCATGGGCCTGACCGGGGCAGGCGGCGGCATACTGGCAGTACCAGCGCTGGTGTATACCCAGGGCTTCAGCATGCAGCAAGCGATGCCGGTAGCCCTGCTTGCCGTCAGTAGCGCAGCCCTGATAGGTGCCATAGAAGGCCTCATGCGCAAGCTGGTGCGTTACCGTGCCGCCATGCTGATGGCAGTTGCTGGCAGCCTGCCGACACTGCTGGGCGTGCAGGTCGCCCACCGCATGTCACAGCAGTGGTTGATGCTGGTATTCGCCCTGATACTGGGTGTGGTGGCGGTAAGACTCATCGTGCAATTGCGCTCGCCTGATTGTGATGATGCTCAGCGTGCTGCGATGGCACGTATCAATGCCAGTACTGGCCGCTTTGAATGGTCAGTCAAGACCGGGGCCGTGATTGCCGGCATAGGCGCCGTGTCCGGTTTCATGACAGGCTTGCTCGGTGTCGGTGGCGGTTTTGTCATTGTGCCCATGCTCAGGCATTACACCAATGCCAGCATGCATGTGGCGGTGGCGACTTCATTGCTGGTCGTCAGCATCGTCGGTACGATGGGGGTAGGGTCTGCGTTGCTGAGTGGCGCGCAACTGCCAGCTTTGTTGTCAGCCATGTTTGTTGCAACTACGGTAGGTGGCATGCTGCTGGCAAGACGCATAGCCTTGCAATTGCCAGCAAAAAAAGTGCAGATGATCTTCGTGGGTTTGCTCTTGTGTGTGGCCACCAGCCTGGTCTATCGTGCCGTGGCTTAGTTGATGCTGCTACGGTTGCTGATACCGTTCAGCACTGCCGCCTGTGATTCCAGTTGTCGTGCGACATTGCCACAGACCAGGTCGCACAGCGCATAGATCGATTCATCGGCGATATGGTAATACACCGAAGTGCCACGCCCTTCGCGTGCTACCAGGCCATGCTTGGCCAGGGTAGAAAGATGGCGTGAGACATTCGCCTGCGAGCAGGAGCAACGCTCGGCCAGTTCCCCGACATTGTGTTCTTTTTCGCGCAGGCAATTCAAGATGCGCAAGCGGGTAGGCTCAGCCAGCGCCGAAAAATAATGGGCAATCTGTATCAAAGCCTGATCAGATAATCCGTCCATGGCAGTCAATGTAGTAGTGGGAATCTCTCTATCATACTCTGAGTCTGGAAAGTTGCGCGCACTCAATTTACTATTTGCGTAATTGCGCAAATAAGATATTACATTTTCGTTGGATACTAAAAAGGTATCTGCGAAAAACCTGCTAAAGCATTAAAAAAATATACCTTTAAGTCGCAGCAGGTATGCAGGCAGCCTTGTCGGGTGGTGCTTGATGGAAAGTATTTTGTGCAAACTGTGTTGAGTGCAGGTAACTGAAAACCTGTACTCACCCTTGATAGAGAAATGAATGCGTGAATTTGGGGCTGCCAGCTTGTCGCTCAAGCGCCGTCCTGGGTCTTTGCGCCTGCCCTGCAATTTGCGAGTATTCAGTAAAATGGCCTGCTGTTTCTCGCGGCGATCAGCATTGCGCCGGTTGTCTGTCTGACGGCGTTCTATTTCTGGCCAGGTGGCTTCATCACCACTGGCTTTACCCTCTGGTGTTTGCCCCTGAGCAACAAGGCGGCGGTGCTGACTACTGGCATGCGGCATTTCTGCGGCTTGCTCAAAGATGCGGAATACTTTTAAAGGAAACATGACATAAGTGCTGAAAGTAAGGCTGTTCGCATTTAGAACGGTAAAATTGCCTAAAACTTTAGCAAGCCTGTTTTCACAGGCCTGCCAAACTTGAAGATAATTTCATGTGGGAAATGTTTGCTGCTGCTCGCACTTAATTCAAACTTAGTTCACACCTTTAACTGGAAAGGCGTGAAATTAGTATCCTTGTCATAGTAATCTTCATTTTCCTTGCGCTTCAGGAAAGCGACTACCTTATAAGTCACCGGCGTCATGACAACTTCCCAGCCGGTTTTCAGTACATATTGCGCGACCATGACGGTGATCAACTGGCTGTCTGACCAGATGCCATAAAAGGCAATCACATAAAACAGGCTGGAATCAACAAATTCGCCGCATATCGTCGAGCCTATGGTGCGCATCCACAAATGCCGGCCCTCCATCGCGACTTTCATCTTGGCCAGCACATAGCTGTTCACAAAGCTGCCACACCAGAATGCTGTGACCGAACCCAGGATAATTCTTGGAGTATTACCAAATACCGCCGCCAGATGGGTCTGGTATTCGGTATTGAATGGGTCTGCTGCCGGCGTCAGCGCTAGTACCACCACCGACATGATGGCCGCAAACAGTACGGCACCAAAGCCTGCCCAGATCACACGGCGGTCGCGCCCATAACCATATACTTCGGTCAATACATCGCCAAATATATACGAGATAGGGAAGAACAAGACGCCGGCACCAAACGTCACTGTCCCCAGTATCGGCAAGGTCACCTGTGCGGCCTTGGCTGCGCCTATCAGGTTGGAACATAATAAAACCGTGACAAAGGCTGCCATCACAAAATCGTAATATTTATAACTGCCAAGTGGTCGTGTCATGTGATTGATCCTGGAATATCGCTAGAATTTTTCTGCCAGCAAGCATGGCATGGGCATCAGGCATATTCGACATCCGGGGCAAGCTTGTCAACCTTGAATCAGATTTTTGATGAAAAAAACCTTAATTTGCACAGGCCCATGCATGAAAACATCTGCAACAAAGTTCAGCGCTTTTGCTGCGTTTTGCAAATCTGCATTTGCTACAATGAATCTATCTCAGTTTTAAAGTGTTTCCATGTGCGCAGCCCCAATTACCGTTGATGTACCCGTAGAACAGTTATGCATAGGTTTATATGTACATCTTGATATGTCCTGGCTGGAGCACTCGTTTGCGCTTAACAGCTTCAAGATCAAGAGTCAGGACGAGATCACGGCAATCAGGCATCTGGGTTTGAAAACCATCCGGGTCAGCCCGGCCAAATCAGATAACCGCCCTTTGCCACCGCCAGTAAAAACAGCGGAGTCTGTGGAGCCTGAGCCGGTCATGACGCTGAGCCCTGAAGAACTGGCTTTGATAGCAGAAAAAAAATCGCGCATAGAAAGGCTGATCAGGGAGCGTAACGCTATCGCCCAATGCGAAAAGCAATTGCTCAAAGCAGCCAATACGCTCAAGAATATTACCCGTAACCTGTTTTCGCGTCCGCAGGAATCGGTGCGCGAAGCTGAGCAACTGGTGCAGCAAATGCTGGACTCCTTGCTGGTCGATAAAGACATTGCCATTCATCTCATGAATGACAAGATAGTCGGTGAAGAAGCCTATTACCATTCGCTCAATGTCGCCGTGCTGACCATGATGCTGGCAAAGGAATTGGCCTTTTCCGAGGATGACATCCGGCAACTCGGCATGGGTTGCATGTTCCATGATATAGGCAAGGTAGAAATCCCTGATCGTATTGTCAACAAGAGCTTTGCGCTGACCAAGGCTGAGCAAAACCTCTTGCAGATGCACAGCCATTATGGCCAGCAGATAGGCGAGAAGCTGAACTTGCCAAAAGGCGTCATCGACATCATCGCGCAGCATCATGAGATGGCCGATGGCAGCGGTTATCCGCAACAACTGAAGGCAGACCGCATTTCGCCGCTGGCACGCATCGTTGCCATCACCAATACCTATGACAACCTGTGCAATAAACCCAACCCGGCTGATTCCCTGAGCCCTTATGAAGCCATGTCCTATATGTTTGCCAACCAGCGCAAGCAATTTGATGCACCTGCCCTGAATCTGTTCATACGCTGCATGGGTGTCTATCCGCCAGGCACCATCGTCAAGCTCAGTGACGGCACACTGGGCATGGTGGTGGCGGTAAACTCCAGCAAGCCGCTGCGCCCCAGCGTATTGATCTACGACCCCAGCGTTCCCAAGTCCGAAGCCATCATCCTCGACCTGATACACGAACCCATACTCGACATCACCGCCAGCCTCAAGTCCGGCCAGCTGGCACCAGAAGTGTATGACTACCTGAGCCCGCGCAAGCGCATGACTTATTTCTTTGATACCGAGAAGGCCGAGAACCAGAAGCGCCCATAAATATACCGGGTTTAACTGGCTTGCCGCGGCAATGACGCAATCAGATCGGCAAAGCGCTGCCCCTGTATCATGATATGACCGCGCAATAAATTTGCGGTCAGTTCAGCTTCCCCTTGCAAGATGGCTTGCACCACCTGGTCATGCTCGTTGTAAGAATTGGCGACACGGTCACGCACACGCAGTTGCAAACGGCGGTAAGGGCGCAGGCGGCGGTGCAAATTCATCGCCTGCTTCTCCAGGAAGTCATTATGGCTGCCGCGATAAATCAGGTAGTGAAACACTTCATTCTTGTAAAAATACTCGTCCGGGTCTTCGGCATCACGTGCCTCTTTGCAGGCTTCATGGGCCGTTTTTAAATCTGCCTGTTCCTGTTTCGACATACGGCGCGCTGCCATGCGCCCGCACATGGCTTCAAACTCTGCCATGACTTCAAACATTTCTACCAATTGTTGCGGGCTGATGGTGGCCACCTGGGCACCACGCCTTGGTCGCATTTCTATGATGCCCATCGATGCCAGTTGTATTAATGCCTCACGTATTGGTGTGCGCGATACGCCAAAACGCTCAGCCAGTTCGGTTTCATCGAGATGATGGCCAGGCTGCAGTTGCCCTGTTGCTATTAATTCTTCTATTTCTTCTCGCAGGCTGGCTGAGCGGTTTTTCATTTTGCTAAGTCTTTTAGTAATTTATGTCTCCAGTATATATTCAAGTTGACTTTGAATGCAAAATAGTCGATCTTGTATACAAGAATTTTAATAAAGCATACAAGGCAGAGTGATAAGCGGGATATGCAAAGACCAAAGACGAGGCAAAACCTTGTCAAAAAGAGATGTCTCATCCATAAAAACCTTAGGAGTAATCATGTCGCAACTGAAGAGAAGAACAGTCTTGCAAGCTTTAAGTCTGGCCCCATTGGCGGCGGCATGGTCGCCACTAACTGCATGGGCGCAAAGCACGGCCCTAAAGATTTCCCATCAATTCCCGGGCGGCACACTGGAAGAGGGCGACTTTCGTGACCGTCTCTGTCGCATGTTTGCTGCAGAAGTACAAAAGCGTAGCAATGGCAGCCTGAAGTTTGAAATTTATCCCGGCTCTTCTCTGATGAAGACCAATGCGCAATTCTCTTCCATGCGCAAGGGGGCGCTGGATTTATCGCTGGTGCCTTTATCGTATGCTGGTGGTGAAGTGCCAGAAGTGAATATCGGCCTCATGCCCGGCCTGGTGCCATCCTATGAAGTTGGTGCAGCATGGAAGAATGCTGAAGTTGGCAAGGAACTCAATAAACTCTTACTCGACAAGGGCATTGTCGTGGTCAGCTGGATTTGGCAGGCCGGCGGCGTGGCATCGCGTACCAAGGCAGTGGTTGATCCTGATGATGTCAAGGGCATGAAGATACGAGGTGGTTCACGTGAAGTCGATCTGGTGTTGAAAGCTGCCGGTGCTGCCGTGGTGTCATTGCCATCGAATGAAATCTATGCGGCCATGCAAACCGGTGCGATGGAAGCAGCCATGACTTCATCGACTTCACTGATCTCTTTCCGCCTCGAAGAAGTGTCCAAATTCCTGACCAGCGGTCGTGGTCAAAGTTACTGGTATATGTTTGAACCCTTGATGATGTCAAAAACGATTTTTGACAAGCTGACCAAAGACCAGCAAAACACCATCATGACCGTGGGTGCAGAACTCGAAGCTTTCGCCATCAAGGCTGCCAAGCAGGATGATATTGCCGTCGCCACCGTCTATGAAAAGAAAGGTGCGAAGGTAGTAGATCTGAATGCTGCCACGGTCAAGAAATGGCAGGCAATCGCCCGCACCACGGCCTGGAAAGACTATGCTGACAAAAATGAAAACTGCGCCAAACTGCTGAAACTGGCGGAGAAACTATTATGAGCCATGGCTTTGAAATAGCGACACCCAAAGGGCCGCCTGTTCCAGACCATCCCTTCGTTGCGCGGCTGTCAAAGGTACTGGACTGGATTAATAAAGCGATCGTGCGCATCTCCATGTTTGCCATGTTGCTGACAGCCTTCATCCTCACTTATTCTGTCTTCACGCGCTACTTGTTCAAGATACCGACAGACTGGCAGGATGAGGCTTCAGTTTTCATGCTGATAGGTGTGACTTTCTTTTCTGCGGCTTACGTGCAGTCTTATCGTGGTCACATAGGTATAGAAGTCTTGTCATCCATCCTACCACCGGCAGTTAACCGCTTTCGTTTGTTGCTGGTAGATATCATCAGTGCGACTTTCTGCATGTTTTTTTCCTGGAAATCCTGGACGCTGTTCCATGAAGCCTGGGTAGATGGCCAAACGACTTCATCGACATTCGCGCCGCCCTTGTGGATACCTTATGCCATGATGGCAACCGGCATGACCCTGTTGTCGCTGCAAATCCTGGTACAGATACTGGCTGCTGCCACCAATACAAGCAGCAAAGGGAGGCCAGCATGAGTCCGCTTACCCTTGGCGTCTTATATGGCATTGTCACTCTGGTCGTGATGTTTTCCGGCATGCCGATTGCCTTTGCTTTGGGCGTGGTGGCCACCGGCTTCATGTATTTTTTCATGCCTGCTGCATCGCTCGATACCATTACCCAGAACGTCTATGAAGAAATGGCGTCGATCACCTTGTTGTCGATACCGCTGTTCATTTTAAAAGGTGCAGCGATAGGCAAATCACCTGCCGGACGTGACCTGTATTCTGCTATCCACGCATGGTTGCACAAGGTGCCGGGTGGCCTCGGTATTGCCAACGTTTTCGCCTGCGCCATGTTTGCAGCAATGGCGGGTTCTTCACCAGCCACATGTTCTGCGATCGGTTCTGCTGGCATACCTGAAATGCGCAGGCGTGGTTATTCGCCCGGCTTCGCTGCAGGCATCATCGCTGCTGGTGGTACATTAGGAATATTGCTGCCGCCATCGATTACCATGATTTTGTATGCAGTCGCTGCCGAACAGTCTTTGGGACGTTTGTTCCTGGCTGGCATAGGCCCGGGTGTTTTGCTGGTGATTTTGTTTTCTGGCTATGCCGTATATCGCGCACGCCGTGAGTATGCGATTGCGTATAAGGCTTACGAGCAGGGGGGTGTCAAATCTGCCTACCTGGAAGAAGAACATTTTACTCTCTTGCAAAAAGTAGAAATGCTGCCGCGTGTGCTGCCCTTCGTCATCCTGCTCATCGGTGTCATGGTGGCTTTGTATGGCGGCTATGCCACACCGTCAGAAACAGCAGGTCTCGGTGCCTTGCTGGCGATGGTGCTGATTGCGATTGTGTATGGCGTCTGGCGCCCAAAAGATATCTCACCCTTCATCACCTCGACCATCAAAGAATCAACGATGCTGCTGTTCATCATAGGTATGTCGCTGCTATATTCTTATGTCATGAGTTATTTGCACATCAGCCAGTCGGCGGCACAATGGGTGGTCGATTTGCACCTGAGTAAATGGATGTTGCTGACAGTGATCTTGCTGATGGTGGTGGTATTTGGTTTCTTCTTGCCACCAGTATCGATTATCCTGATGATGTGTCCCATCATCTTGCCACCCTTGAAAGTAGCTGGCTTTGATCTGATCTGGTTTGGCGTGGTCATGACCATCGTCATGGAAATGGGCCTCATACATCCACCCGTGGGCCTGAATATTTTTGTCATCAAAAATATCGCGCCTGATATACCCTTGAAGGATATCGTCTGGGGTGTCATGCCTTTTCTGTTATTGATGCTGGTGGCCGTGATTTTATTATGTGTATTCCCGCATATCGCCACTGCATTTCCTGATGACTTGATGGGAGCAAAATAATGACCGCAGCCGGTCGCTGGAATACCCTGCAAACCAACCGCCAGCAGCGCCTGCAAAGGGCTGCCGATGTACTGGGCAATGATTTGCAGGGCAAACTATTTCCGCAGCAGCGCATAGGTGATTGCCTGCATGCGGTACTGGAAGCAGGCGACCGGGTTTGCCTGGAAGGAAATAACCAGAAGCAGGCAGATTTTCTTGCCAGGGCACTGACTAAGCTGGATGCGGCACGCGTCCATGATTTGCACATGCTGCTGTCCGTGCTGGCCCTGCCTGAACATCTGGATGTATTTGACAAGGGCATTGCCAGCAAGCTGGATTTTTCTTTTTCTGGCCCGCAGGCAGCACGCCTGGCCAAGTTGGCCTCGGCAGGCAAATTGAATATCGGTGCCATCCATACTTATCTGGAATTGTATGCACGCTATTTCGTCGATCTGACACCGCGCGTGGCGCTGGTGGCTGCACAGTCGGCAGACCGCGCAGGCAATTTATATACCGGCCCCAACACCGAAGACACACCGACGATAGTCGAAGCAACAGCATTTAAATCCGGCATCGTGATTGTCCAGGTCAATGAGATAGTCGATGTTTTGCCGCGTGTTGATATCCCCGCAGGCTGGGTAGATTTTGTCGTCCAGGCACCATCGCCGCATTACATAGAACCCCTGTTCACCCGTGATCCAGCCTTGATCTCCGAGATACAGGTCTTGATGGCGATGATGGCCATCAAGGGTATCTATGCCGAATATGAAGTCAAGCGCTTGAATCACGGCATAGGCTTTGATACTGCCGCGATAGAATTGCTCTTGCCCACCTATGCGGCGTCGCTGGGTCTGAAAGGCAAGATCGCCAGCCACTGGGCGCTGAACCCGCATCCGGCTCTGATACCCGCGATAGAAGCGGGTTTTGTAGAATCCGTGCATTCCTTCGGTTCTGAACTGGGTATGGAAGACTATATCCGCGCCCGGCCAGATGTTTTCTTTGTTGGTGCCGACGGCAGCATGCGTAGTAACCGTGCGCTGTCACAGGCAGCAGGACATTATGCCTGCGACATGTTCATAGGCTCCACTTTGCAAATCGATTTACAGGGCAATTCATCAACAGCTACTTTGGGCCGCATCGCCGGTTTTGGCGGTGCGCCAAATATGGGGGCAGATGCGCGTGGCCGTCGCCATGCCAGCCCCGCATGGCTAAAGGCGGGCCGCGAAGCACGTGCAGGCAGCAATCAAATACCGCGTGGGCAAAAACTGGTAGTGCAAATGGTAGAGACTTTCCGCGAGCATATGCAACCAGCCTTTGTGGAAAAACTCGATGCCTGGCAACTGGCAGAACAAGCGAAGATGGCGATACCACCTGTCATGATTTATGGTGATGACGTCACTCATATCCTGACTGAAGAAGGCATCGCCAATCTTCTTTTATGTCGTAGCGAAGAAGAGCGTGAACAGGCTATACGCGGTGTTGCAGGTTATACGCCAGTCGGCCTGGCACGTGACAAACGCATGGTAGAAAACCTGCGTGACCGCGGCATCATCAAACGCGCAGAAGACCTGGGCATAGACAAACGCATGGCCACGCGTGATCTACTGGCCGCAAAGAATATGAAAGACCTGGTACGCGCATCTGGCGGTTTATATCAACCGCCCAAACGCTTCAGGAACTGGTAAGGATCGTCATCATGGAAACTTTGGTATACCGTTTTGAGCAAGGGCAGCGCAAACTGGGATCAACAGCGCAACTGGTAGGCGTGGTCAGTTCCGGCAACCTTGAAGTATTGGTGCAGGCTGTGGATTTGCAGTCAGCCTGCGAGATAGAAATCAGCACGGCTGCCACCGGTTTTGGTGCGATCTGGCAAGCAGTCATGCATGACTTTAACCAGCGCTGGCAACTGGCAGATTGTCGCATTGCCATCAACGACATGGGCGCTACCCCCGCTGTTGTCAGCCTGCGCATGGATCAGGCCATAGAAGCCTGTCTGGAGCACGCCAAATGAGTAGCTATCTCGAAGCAACTGCCAGGCAAAGAGTGGCCGCACTGATCAGCGATTTCACAGAATTTCTGCCACCCGCAAAAGAGTGGACCAGTCCACATCTGCCGCAACTGAATGCACCGGTGTCATTTGATGATGGCGTCGTCATTGGTCGCGGCATCATCGATGGCAGGCAGGTCTATGTCGCCGCGCAGGAAGGCGGTTTCATGGGCGGCGCAGTTGGCGAAGTGCATGGGGCCAAGCTGGTAGGGCTCATGCGCGCTGCTGTCGTCCACAAACCGCAGGCACTGGTCCTGCTGGCAGAATCCGGCGGTGTGCGCCTGCATGAAGCCAATGCGGGTCTGATAGCCGTGTCTGAAGTCATGCGCGCCTTGCTGGCTGTGCGTGCGGCAGGCATACCCGTGATCGTCGTCATCGGCGGCAGCAATGGCTGCTTTGGCGGCATGGGCATAGTCTCGCGCTGTGCGAATACCATCATCATGTCGGAAGAAGCGCGTCTCGCCATGTCCGGTCCTGAAGTCATAGAAACCGCGAATGGCGTAGAAGAATTTGATTCACGTGACCGCGCATTGGTGTGGCGTACCACCGGCGGCAAGCACCGCTACCTGCTCGGCGATTGCCAGATGCTGGTGGCCGACGATGATGCCGCCTTCAAGACGGCGATAGTACAAGCCATGCAGGACAGTGTACAAAGCGAAGTTGCGCTTAGCCTGGCTGCACTGGAAGCAGAACAAAAAATGCTGACAGCACGCCTGCAAGATTTTGGTAGCAAGACTGAACCCATGGATATCTGGGCTGCCATGGGCATAGAAAATCCTGAGGATATTGCCATGCTCGATACCGACGCTTTCTTGCAAATGAGCGCCAGCATCAGGCAGACGGAGCGCCAACATGGATAGCATGCAATTACTTGCGCAATTATTCCCGCAAGGTCACGAGGTCACCATCGCCGATGATTTTATATCTGGCACAGCGACTATAGCTGGACAGAGCATCAGCGTCATCGGCACCAGTGGTCATACACCGATAGGCGTAGAGATAGCACTGGCACAAGCGAGAGCTGTGCTGGCGACGGTACGTGATCATCCCCAAAGGCCAATTTTTCTGCTGGTTGATACCCAGGGCCAGCGCCTGCGTCACAGAGATGAAATGCTGGGCATCAACAGCTATATGGCACATCTTGGGAAATGCATAGAGTTAGCCAGACAATCTGGCCACAAGATCATCGCGCTGGTCTATGACCAGGCTCTGTCTGGCGGCTTCATCACCAGCGGCATGATGGCCGATGCCTGTTATGCCCTGACAGAAGCCACCATACGCGTCATGGGCTTGCCAGCGATGGCACGCATTACCAAGGTGCCTGAAGAAAAACTGACTGCACTGGCGCTGCATAATCCCGTGTTCGCCCCCGGCCCTAAAAACTATGAACGTATGGGTGGCGTGCAGGCTATATGGGAAGGCGATCTGGCACAGTGCTTACGCGATGCCTTGTTGCAGGCAGATGCAACTGACAGGCGCAGTGAACTGGGCCAACAGCGTGGTGGCCGCCGCAAGTCACAGCAGGTAATAGAAGCTGTTCTATCTCAGGCTGCAGCAGTAAAATAGGGTATGGACAGTATCGCGCAATATCAAAGACATGATTTGGTCTGGCTTGCTGATGAAGCATGGCTGGCTGCCTTGCAGTCTTTTGGCGCACCAGACTTGCTCAGACAATGGCAGCAGGAAGAATGGCCCGCGGTAGTCACACGCCGCCATCCTGATGCGGCAGAAGATGAAGTCTGTATAGGTTTCCCGCTACCACCTGTCGATGGCAACAAGCTGCGCTTTGCTGCGATAGTAAAAGCTGGGCACATCGCCATCCACCAGTCTGCCTTGTCCTTGCATACTGTCATTGCTGTTGTACCGCCCGCATGGCAGGCAGGTTTGCAAAACCTGCACCAGCAAGCCCTGATGGCGGGTATCAAGCTACGCGTGTATGGCTCGGTCGCCATGCAGTTTTTGACAGGGCAAAATTATCTGAGTGCGACTTCAGATATCGATATTCTGTTCCGGCCTTATCACCAGTCGCAATTGCGCGCTGGTCTGGCTTTGCTGCAAGAGCTGCAAACGCTGCCGATTGATGGGGAGATTGTATTTCCTGGCGAGGCAGCAGTGTCGTGGAAGGAGTGGATACAGCCCGCTCACGCAAGCCAGGATTTTAATCAGCAACGCGTGATGGTCAAAGACATGCATGGTGTCAGCCTGCGTGCCCGGCAAAGCCTGCTTGATCTGTTGGCCGAGGGTGAATTGCCATGTTAGAAATTGCTCGTGCTTATCGCTACCTGCCAACTGCGTCCGTAGCAAATTGCGAGAGCAAGAAAAAATGTGTGGCGCAGCAGATCGCCAGAATCGCAGTGCGCAGCCTTTATGCCGAGCTGGTCTTGTATCCCAAACCCGGTCTGGTATCCCTGCGCGACAATGGTAGCCATACCGACATGGATGCTGCCTGTTTCATGCGCAGCCTGTTTTCTCTGCGCCATTATTTCAGAGACATTGCGTTCGCTGGTGCCATTGGTGCTGAATTTGAAGTGCTAAGACAACTGGGTATGGCAGCAGAACAGCGCATGCTGAAAGCGACCAGGGGCATCAATACGCATAGAGGTGCCATCTTTGCTTTGGGCATGCTCAGTGCAGCGGCAGGATATTGTTTGTCGCGTGACGGCGTAATGACGGCTGTGACTTTACGGCAGGCTCTCATATCGCAATGGGGACAGGCATTGTCAGTGCACAGTGCTCCAGAAGATACACAGCATCTGAGTCACGGCTTGCAGGCGGCAAAACGATATGCTGCCAGCGGTGCGAGGGAAGAGGCGGCCTTGGGTTTCCCTTCCATCTTTGAACTTGCACTGCCACGTTTGCAGCAAAGCCTGAAAGACGATCGCAGTCTGCATCTGGCGCAAGTCGATTGCTTCTTTACTCTGATGGCACATATCAGCGACACCAATCTCTATCATCGCGGCGGCATAGCAGGAATAGCTTATGCCAAAGATACGGCACAAAAATTTCTGGATCACGGTGGCACAGCTAATCCGCAATGGTTGATCATTGCAGAGAACTGTCATCGAGAATTCATCGCACGCAGACTGTCACCAGGAGGCGCAGCAGATATGCTGGCTGCAACATGCTTTGTACATTACTGCATGGAAGAATTTTCAGTAACGAGGATACATGAATAAGTTCGCCCTGCTATGTCCAGGGCAGGGGGCGCAGTCTGCGGATATGTTTGCGCTGGCCAGGCAGGACGCAAAGGCGGCCAGTTTTGTGCAAGATGCGTTGAGCCATAAGATAGAACAACACACACTCGCAGAAGCACTTTCATTACCTGATCTGCTATTTGAAAACCGCTATGCCCAGCCTTTGATTGTCGCCGCCACACTGGCCAACTGGCTGGCGCTACGCGATAATTTACCCAAACCTGACTTGGTCGCCGGATACAGCATAGGCGAAATTTCTGCGCATGCAGTCAGCGGCAGCATAGATGTGCAAGCTACCCTGCAACTCGCTACTACCCGTGCAGCTTTGATGCAAGCTTGCGTGTACACACCGCAAGGTATGCTGGCAGTTTCTGGCGTCGCCATCACTGATATACAAGAATTCGCTGCCAGCCATGATCTGCACGTTGCCATCATCACGGCAGACAATAAAACCATCATCGCCGGTCTGGCAGGCAAGCTCAGCGCGGCAATACCTGAAATTGCCAGGCTGCCTGGACACGATATTGCATACACAGAAATAGCTGTGCACATCGCCTCACATACACCGATGATGCTGGCTGCTGCACCTGGTTTTGCGCAGGCACTGAATGACATTCCCTTGCATGAAACCGACACTCCTGTATTGGCAGGTATAAACGCTGAAAAAGTCACGAAAGCAGTGTGCATACGCAGTAGCTTGCAGGCTCAACTGACCCAAACCATACAATGGCATGCCTGTATGGATGCAATGGCTGAAAGCGGCATCAGCTATGCGCTGGAACTGGGGCCAGGCTCTGCATTATCCAAAATGCTGCAAGCCCGCCACCCACAAATCGCCTGCCGCTCTATTGCAGACTTCCGCAGCCTTGAAGGTGTAGTCCACTGGGTGCAACGCCAGAGCGAGAATTGAAATTCACTAGCCCAAAGCAGCACAAAGCAGTACATACAGGAGACATCATGAAACGTATTACACTGAACAATATTCTCATTCCTATCATACTCACCATGACCATCAATACCCTGGCCCAGGCTGCCGAACGCCTTCCTGTGATACCGCCATCGCAATACACAGAAGAACAAAAGAAAGCCGCGGAAGAATTCCTGGCAACGCGCAAGGTGCCTGTCTTTGGCCCCTTCGAGCCCCTGATGCACAGCCCGCAAGTCATGAGTCAGGCACGTGCCATGGGTGATTATCTGCGGTACCAATCAGCCCTGGGCACTACCCTCAGTGAACTGGTGATACTGATCACTGCACGTGAATGGTCGCAGGATTATGAATGGTATGTGCATCACCCCATCGCCCTCAAGGCGGGTATCAAACCAGAAGTGACCGCTGCAATTGCCGATGGCAGACGTCCGACAGGCATGACAGACGATGAAGAAATCGTCTATGACTTTTCGATGGAATTACACAAGAACAAACGCGTATCCGACCGCAGCTATGAACGTGCTGAGAAGCGCTTTGGTAAAAAGGGGATCGTGGATCTGACAGGTATCAATGCCTATTACACTTTGCTGGCCATGCAGATGAATGTGGCGCAGTATCAGATACCCAAGGATGGCAAGAAGCTGGTGCGCTTTCCTGAGTGATTTCGAATTGTCCTCAGGCCTGGCAAGGCTTCACAAGTCTTGTCAGCGATTGAAAAAATCAGAGACCTGGCCTGCCTCTGGTAGGGTAATGAAATGTACGCCTCCCTCCCAAACGGCATCGTGATGTGCCAAAGTAGAGTTTCGACAAACTACTTAACAGAAGGGAAGCGTCATGGAAAAGATTACCGTAATTGGGTTGGATTTGGCAAAGAATATTTTTCAAGTTCATGGTGCCAATGCCCGGGGCAAGAAGCTCCTGTCGAAGAAACTCAAGCGTAGCGAAGTCATGGGATTCTTTGCCTCACAGGCACCATGCCTGGTAGGCATGGAAGCCTGTGGAGGAGCGCACGAATGGGCGCGGCAGATCCAGTCACTTGGGCATGATGTCAAGCTGATGGCACCCCAGTATGTCAAAGGCTTTGTGCAAGGAAACAAGACCGATGCCAGAGATGCCGCAGGTATCGCAGAAGCAGCAGTAAGAGAAAGTATCCAGAGAGTGACGATACGCAGTCGTGAAGAACAACAGATACAAGCCCTGCACAGAGTAAGAGAAGCCTGGGTCAAACACCGTACTGCGACCGCCAACCAGATACGGGGCCTGCTCGCTGAGTTTGGTCAGATACTCACTCCCGGCCTGCGCCACCTGCGCCGCGAAGTCGCCCTCTGGCAAGAACAAAGCCGCGGCATGCTCGGCATACTCAACGGCCTGGTCGATGAGTTACTACAGTATCTCAGTGAATTAGAAGAAAAAATTGGCAAAGTAGAGAAACAGATCAAACAAGTACTGCAAAGTAATCCCGCCTGCAAACTCATAGAAACCATCCCCGGCGTAGGCGTCCTCACCGCCACCGCCATCATCGGCAGCTTTGGACGGGCAGAGAACTTTACAGAAGGACGCAAGTTTGCCAATGCCCTGGGGCTGACACCGAGAGAACACAGCAGTGGTGGCAAACAAGTCCTGCTGGGACTCAGCAAGCGAGGTAATGGTTATGTACGCAAACTCCTCGTCCATGGGGCCAGGTCCGTCTTGCAGGCCAGGATCAACAAACCGGCCTATGCCGAAGACTGGGTCGTACAACTGGCCAAAAGGCGGGGACACAACATCGCCGTGTGTGCTCTGGCAGCCAAGAATGCCAGGAGGATCTGGGCGATGCTGCAGAGCGGAGAAGTATTCCGTGCTGATTACGTGCAGACCAACGACGTCTGCACGTAATCAGCACGGTTTGAAAGAACAGTAGCAACCACAAAGCAGGGGCGAGGCAGGAAGCCAGGTGAAGTAACAAAGTCATGCAGTAGCAGGAAAAATAGCAGCAAAGACAAAGAAACGGAGCACACCACCGATTGTTTGGGCAAACTCAAATGAAGACAGGACAGGTCAGACCGGGATGGTCCATAGCTCGTTCGGCGCACTGTGCGATAAGCACGATAGGGTGATTGAGCGACCATCAGCGTATTTCATCATGCGTCAGCAGTCATCAAGAGGCTGCAATAAAGACCGAATGTATGGCTGCAATCGACTAGGTCAGGTTTAATTTGAAAATGCTCTTGCAAATGGGGGGCGTCCATGTATGCGCCATGCGCACCATTTTTCTTAGGTAGACTTTAAGGCATGAATACGCGCATGAATACACGCATGACTGCACGTATTTTTTTGAGATTTTTGATAAGGAGATGGTGCTCACGGCGCGCCTTGGGACTTTTCTTCAGACAAAAAAATGGGGCCAATGCCCCATTTTTTTACATCTGCTGTATTTGCTGCTGCTACGATAGCTGCGATCAGTAACGACGACGTTGCTGACCACCACCTGATGGTCCGCGTGTTTCAATATGGCGGAATGTGATTCTGCCCTTGCTCAAATCATAAGGAGACAATTCCAGCGTCACCTTGTCACCGGCCAGTATGCGTATGTGATGCTGACGCATCTTGCCGGACGTGTAAGCGATCAGTTTGTGGCCGTTTTCCAGGTTCACACGAAAACGTGAATCGGGCAGCACTTCTTCAACTTGACCATTCATTTCCAACAGTTCTTCTTTTGCCATGGTTTTATCATCTTTATAGTAGGTCGTGACACCTGTACACAGACTGCGTCACTGATGGCAGACAATCACATAATCATCTGCAAGGGATTACGGTGAACTCACTGTTGATCGTCTGATGCCGTGAGACGAAAAGAGTGTGAGTGTTGAAAGAGGCTGTGCACAGATGGCTTTGCCATCACATCAACACAGTACTTGGATAACAGCCAGAAGATTGCGCTCAAGGCCAGTGAGCTTAAAAACTAAAGCACGTCTGTAGCAGACTGCCTGAAACGCCAGTTTCAGCGCTCTTGTCAGAAAAACTTCGATTTATCGGAAGTAAGAATTCTCTTGCAATAGGATTATACCCTGAATGCCGTACTTCTCCCGCGATTTGTCGATAAATTACCAGTCAGATTCCAGATTTAGCCTCATTTTAATGACAAATTGCTCTCAATCCTGATCCGCCCGGCCATTGATGCAATTCAATTTCACATGTGTTTGTCATTTTCAACACAAACGGGCTTATAAAATATTTGCATGGGGCTTGCCTGAAAGGCAAAGAAGCGTTATTCACTGGACAGACAAATCTATACCGCAGGCTTCAGTATGTGCCATGCCGGGCATGCAGATGGCAATGAAACCACGCCCAGGCTGGCAGGCCAGCAAATCGACTATCTCAAAAAAACCATCAGGCGCTACAGGGACAGGACAGGCGAACGCATTTATGAACCCATGAGCGCCAGTACCACAGACTTGAAAGAAGCTGAAATACAGGCCTTGGCCGCGTATTTGTCCAGCCTCAAATACGCAAGATTGTGTCAACTGCAGATGCTGGTCAGCGATGCCGCAAAGCTTCCACCAAAAGCTTGAATGCTGACGAAGAATGCCGGCGGCTTGGATAGTAAAGATGATAGCCAGGAAAAACCGGGCACCAGTCCTGCAGCACCTGCACCAGGCGGCCTTCAGCCACATGTTGCTCCACCATATCCAGCGGCAGATAAGTCAGGCCTATGCCAGCCAGCACTGAGCGCAAGCGCGGGCTGGTACTGTTGAAAATAACCTGGCCTTCAACCCGGACATGGAGTTTTTCGCCCGCTTTTTCAAACTCCCAGACCAGCATGCTGCCATAAGTAGGCAGGCGCAAATTGATGCAATTGTGTTCCTGCAAATCATGCGGCGTTTGCGGCCTGGGATTTTTCTTGAAGTACGCAGGTGAGGCAACTACCGCGATCGGCATGTCGGGGCTAAGGCGTACTGCGATCATGTCTTTCTCTATCTGGTCACCCAGGCGCACACCGGCATCATAGCGTTGCGCGACGATATTGGTCATGCCGTAATCGATATTGATTTCTACCTTGATATCCGGATAGAGCGGCAAGAATTTTTCGAGTTTGGGCCACAGCACATAATTGGCGGCATGCTCAGCCGTAGTGATGCGTATATTGCCAACCGCTTTGTCCTTGAGCTCGCTGAGGATGGCCAGTTCTGCCTCGATTTCTTCAAACCTTGGGCCTATAGTATCGAGCAGGCGTTGCCCTGCTTCCGTAGGTGAGACGCTGCGCGTGGTGCGCGTCAGCAGTCTTATATCGAGCCTGGTTTCCAGCCCGCGTATGGCGTGGCTGAGAGCAGACTGCGATACACCCAGTTGCGCCGCGGCCTTGGTAAAGCTACCCTCGCGCGCGACGATGATAAAAGCCTGCAAGTCATTGAAATTTTCGCGTTGCATTCATGAATCCTGTTCATAAGCTCATGTCAATTATAGTAGCTTATCAAACCTGATCCCCCAAATTCATTGGCGAACAAGACAAAAGCGCAGCACTTGCATCATGCTGCGCATGTAAAAACATCGACCTTACATTTTAAAGGCTGACTTGCTGTATATATTCGCAATACGCTTTTTGCACATCTGTGCGGCGTAACAAGCCGGTGTGTCCCGCGTCCTTGATGTACAACTGGCGCTTGGCCTTGGACGGTATTGCTTCATACACCTTTTGTCCAAGTTCTGCCGGGGTCTGCTTGTCTTTTTCTGCCGTCAGTACCAGCGTTGGGCCCTGGTAGTGCGACATCGCCCTGATGTTATCCACCTGCTGCAAACTGTCCTGGATATTCACGCTGACAAAAGGCTTGGCGTACCACGGCGTGGAGAGCGACACCATATCCCTGACATTGCTGGCCGTTGTTTCCAGGACGATGCCATCAGGCTGGCGTTGCTCCGCAATAAAGCCAGTCGCAAAGCTACCCATGGAATGTCCGTGCACCACCAGCTTGCCAGTGGTGCTGGCGCGCACGGCATCATAAATTTTCAAGGCATCTGCCTGCAGGTTTTTTATATCAGGTACGCCTGTTGTGCGGCCATAACCGCGATAATCAAAGCTCACCAGATTGACATTGCAGGCACCGACGTTTCTCAACATGAAAGGCAGCGAATCTTCTACATGCGAGAGATTGCCACCAAAATACAGCACCGTGACTTTACTGCCCTCTTGCCGGAACGCGGCACCTTCCAGCCTGGTCTGGTCCGTGGCAATCACAGTTTCATCCCTGAGCTGAGCTGCCGGATTGATTTTCTGTATATCGTCCTGCGTCAATTTCTGTCTGAGCTTGTAACCCGTTGAACTATCGGGTCGTATGTACTGCTTGTCTGTGATATCGACATGCATGCATCCCGCCATCAGCGTGCCTATACCAGCTACAAGTAGCGCAGAAAAACTATGTCGTTGAATGAGACGCATGCTGACTCCATGATGAACAAGTAGCAATAATATTAGCATGTCCGGTTCGGCTCGCTCCTGGCTTTGAGAATAGCAGCGCATCAATGCTGTTTTACTACCTTGGCTGCCTGCTTTAAGCACTCTCACTACAATTTATTTTGCATAAATCGCAAAGATGGTTTGCAATGAAGGTAATTGTATCGATTTTTGCAAAGCAATAAAATCTCTTCCACCAACAAGGTATTAACAACAAATGGCGAATAGCCTGGAGGAAGAGAACATGATTAAGAACACTTTACACACACTGGCCCGCGCAGCTTTATATCTGTCCATCGCTGGTGCTTTTGGCATGAGCAGCAGCGCTGCTTATTCTGCAGCACCGATGGTAAAAACATCTGCCCCGGCGTATTACCGCACCATGCTGGGCGCATTTGAAGTGACAGCACTCAGCGACGGTACCGTCAAACTGCCAGTAGAAAAAATATTGATGGAGCCTGAGCAAAAAACCAAAGATGCGCTGGCAAAATCATTTTTGCAGGCACCGCTGGAAACTTCAGTGAATGCTTATCTCGTCAATACTGGCAGCAAGCTGATACTGATCGATGCCGGTACCAGCAACTTGTTTGGCCCCAGCCTGGGCAAGCTGATTGCCAATCTCAAGGCATCAGGTTATGAGCCATCACAGATAGATGATATCTACCTCACCCATTTGCATCCCGACCATGCCGGTGGTTTGATGGTCAATGGTGCCATGGCTTTTGGCAATGCCATTATCCATGTGCATCAGGCCGAGGCAGATTACTGGTTGAGCCAGAAAAACATGGAACAGGCACCAGCAGATGCGAAGTCTTTTTTTGAAGGGGCGATGGTTTCGCTCAACCCCTATAAAGCAGCTAACAAGCTGCAAACCTTTAGTGCTGACGGTGAATTATTGCCCGGCCTCAGCGCACATTCCACACAAGGCCACACCGCCGGCCACACCTCTTATCTGCTGGAAAGCAATGGTGAAAAAATGCTGGTAGTGGGTGATTTGATCCACGTCGCCTCCGTGCAACTCGATAAGCCTGAGGTGACGGTGACTTTTGACAGCCATGCCAAAGCAGCCTCTGCCATGCGCCAGAAAGTATTTGCCCAGGCCGCAAAAGACGGTGTCATCGTCGCTGCTTCACACATACAGTTCCCCGGCATGGGGCGATTGAAAAAAGCGGGTAATGGCTATCAATGGGTGCCAGTCAATTTCACCTTGATGCCTTAGACAATTGTGGGCCTGCTCATGCGGGCCTGCATCAGTTCATGCCAGCCTTATTATCAAAGAGAAAAAAATGATCAAATTTTATTATCATCCTTCACCCAATCCAGCCAAGGTTGCCCTGTTTCTTGAAGAGTCAGGCCTGCCGTATGAGCTGGTGCCTGTCGATACCCAAAAGGGCGAGCAACATGGCACAGCCTATTTAGCGATTAACCCGAATGCCAAAACACCTGCCATTGTCGATGAAGAAACTGGCGCCGTGGTATTCGACAGCAATGCCATCCTGCTTTATCTGGCAGAAAAATCAGGACAATTCTTGCCCGCAACTGATCCGGTGACACGTGCAGAAACCTTGTCATGGCTGATGTTTATTGCAACTGGCGTAGGGCCGTTTTCAGGGCAAGCAGTACACTTCAGGCACTTTGCACCAGAACCAAAAATCTATGCGCTGAACCGCTATGATTTTGAAGCCTGGCGGCACTGGCGCATATTGGATGCGCGTCTGGCGCAACGACCCTATCTGGTCGGCACAGATTACAGCATAGTCGATATGGCTTTCTGGGGCTGGGCACGCGCCATCCCGTTTATTCTGGGTGATGATGCCTGGAGCAAGCTGCCAAATGTCAAAAGACTGTTTGATGAAATAAACGCCAGGCCAGCAGCCAGGCGCGCAGAGAATGTAAAGAATGCACACACGTTCAAGACAGCAATAGATGCAGAAACCATGGCGGCAATGTACCCACAAAATGAACGGCTTGCTATCGTCTGATAAGTCGTGAATTATTCGTGAATCATTGCAGTGTTCAGGGATGCAGGAACATTGCATCCCTGAAAAATCAGGAAGCACCAAGAAGTTCCTTGATTTTTGGATACATGGAGCGTGAAACTGGAATCTCTTTTGAAAATTTGGTATCGATTGAATATTTACCACCCGCATTGATTGCCAGGCGCTTGAAGTGCTGCATATTCACGACATAGGAACGGTGTATACGGACGAAATTGTCAGGCAAAATTTGTAGCATATTATCGAGGGACTTTTCATGAAAGTGTTGTTGCCCATCGCAGCAGATAATCTTGCTGTAATGACCGTCCGCCTGCAAAAAATCGATGTCGGCAATCAACAGTAATTCCATATTTCCCATTTTCTTGATCACCAGGCTAGCACTTTTATTTTCTGACGGCTGACTTTGCTCAAAGCGTTGAAAGGCCAGAAATAAGCGCTCCTGGCTAAAGGGTTTGGGTACAAAATCGATGACACCAAAGCCAAAGGCAGTCACTGCCCGTTCAGTATGCGCAGATATAATAATTGCCTGGAAGCTGATGGCGTTCTCATTACTTGCCATATGCTTCAACTGCAAGATTTTAAAGCCATCATCGCCCAATAAATTCAAATCCAGCAGCAACAAATCAAAGTCTGTTGCAGCAAGCAAGGCCAGGGCCTCATCAATATCATCACAATGATCTAGTTGAGTCAGCTTTGTTCCAAAAAAATGTCGTGCCTCGCGCAACAGGCGCTGGGCGATCAGGGGCTCATCCTCGACGATCAATAATTTCATGAAGTTTTCTTTGCATTGTATTGATCAAGTTTTCATGTAGAGATGATCGGTAAGTGAAATCGCGCATACCATGCATCATCCGTTTGCTCCACCACATAACTGGCACGGCCATCAAAAATTTCTTGCAGGCTTTGGTGAATATAATGGTTTCCCATACCTGTTCCAGCATGTGCTCTTGGATTGACAGCAGGTGTTTTCATGATGATTTCTATCGACTTTTGGCCGCGATGGATATGCAATTCAAACTTCGTCTCTTGCCTGTATTTATTGTGCGAAAATGCGTTCTCTAATACCGTCAATAAAATAGCTGGCGGAATAATGATGGCAGCTGGATCACCCTGTATCTGTAAATAACATTTCTTTTGCAGGCGGGTACTCATGATCTGTAAATAATTCTGGCATAACTCCAACTCTTGCGTCAAAGCGATGCTGGCGTGGCTGGCATATTCATTCAACATCCTGAATTCTTGCCCCAATGCCTGAATAAATTCTTCTGCCTGTTGAGGAGATTGATGAAGTAATTCTGTTACCAGACTTAAAGAATTCATGAGGAAGTGCGGTTGCAAGCTGCGTCTTAGTAATTGGTTTTCCAATTGCGTGGCAAGGGCTGCTTTTTGCCTGTCGTGGGTGAACTGCTGTAATAGCTGTAGCAAAAGAGTGAATAATAACAAACAAATACTCAGGGCAAAGCCAGTTTCTTCAAAACGAAAAGCAGGTATCAAAAACAGCAGCAGAGAACATAAGACAACGAGCAGGCTCATCTTGCTGGCATTTTTCTGGCGCTGATAGGCGATGAAGTTAATTGCCAGACTCGCAAAAAGCGCGACGCCAAACATCATCACACTCTTGTAGTCAAAATAAGGACTGATAAAAGTCACGGCAGCAGTCAGTAAACCCAACACGCAGCTAATCAACCACAGACGTTCAAACCTGAAAAAAACCAGGAAATACACAGGCAATAAAACAGCAAAAACCCAGGTCAACCCGGCCACCAGATACAGCCTGGTCAGGTGGAATGGATAAACATAGCCAATCAGATCACGCCAGGTTTCGATCATCAACAGGCTACTCGCTACCAGACACAGTATTAAAAAAATTATCCAGTGTGCATGTCGCTGATAAAACAAAGTCAGGCCAGAGAATAACAAGCTCACCAGCAATAAAGCACCCATCAATAACAGCGGCAGAATGATCTCCTTGTTATTGCTCGCATGCGGGTTTGGCTGTTCATTGATGGATAAACGATAGAAAGGATTTTTTACCTGCTCACTGCCGTGATAACTGGACATTTTTAATACCAGCAGATGCGTGCCTTGTTGTAATTGCCCAGGCTTCAGATTCACGCTGTAATCAATAAATCCAGGTATTTCGGCTTCCCTTGTGATGGCAGGTTTGCCATTGCTCCCCACTTTGATGCCATCAATAAATAACTCTGTAGCTGCCAGCAGCGATAAAGTCAAAACTCGATCTTCTTCTGATTCTCCTGATGCCATTGGCATCAGGAAGCGCGCTGCCAGACAGTAATGTTGTTTTGCTTTGAGATCATGCAAGGAAAAGCCTGTTTGCACATCTTGTTCAGACAGAGACCTCAAATTCGTT
Organism: Undibacterium sp. TC4M20W; assembly: GCF_049340245.1. Lineage (NCBI taxonomy): Bacteria > Pseudomonadati > Pseudomonadota > Betaproteobacteria > Burkholderiales > Oxalobacteraceae > Undibacterium > Undibacterium sp. TC4M20W. Next base: position 117,334 of record NZ_JBMPPI010000001.1, on the reverse strand, counting down.
TCACCACATTGAGAAAAATCGTCAGGTAAGTGCTGGAAACGCAGTCCCATCAAATCCACTTGTGCAAGACAGGGCTGGAGCACAAAGAAGAAAAGAAAAAATAGCAGGCATTTTGTAAAGTTTGAAGTCATGGATGGATTGTAGCCATGTTTTTCTATTGCCAAGTGCAAATCAGGCAGCGCAAGTGCAGTTCGTGCAGTTTTTGCTTTTTTATTGCTGCTGCATGGCTAAGATGTCTGGCCCTGGTTCTCTTTGCGACTATCATCATCTTCATCATCATGCGAAACATATTCCTGTTGTTCTCCTTGTCCATCTTGCTTTTTTCTGCGAAGAACGCAGGAGCGACTTTGCAGCCCGATGCCGATAGACAAATCCGGCTCAAAAAATTTGAGCAGTTCGCCGTCAGTCAAATGGCCAGAGACAACATTCCTGGTTTATCCATAGCTTATCTGCAAGGCAAGGTAATGTGGGCACGTGGTTATGGTTATGCTGATGTTGAAAACAAAGTGCCAGCTACGGCAACATCCAGTTACCGCCTGGCCTCTGTCACCAAACCCATGACGGCTACTGCGATATTGCAACTGGTAGATAGCGGCAAGGTAGAGCTTGATGCAGAAGTGCAAAACTATGTGCCTTACTTCCCCAAAAAACCATACCCCATCACTGTGCGCCAATTGCTGGGGCATTTGGCAGGTATCAATGCCTATGTCAATCCGCAACTGGAACAACATTTCAAAGAGCATAAAAATACCCGAGAATCCATCGCCGTATTTGAAAATTTTGACCTCATCGCTGAACCGGGTACACGATTTCGCTACACCAGTTATGGTTACAATTTACTGGGTGCCGTCATCGAAGGCGCGTCTGGCATGGCGTATGGCAATTACATGAGCAAAAATGTATGGGGCCCTTTGGGCATGACTGCCACGAGGCTGGATGATCCCTATGACATTATCCCTGAAAGAGTACGCGGTTATCAGTTACAGAACCAGCAGATAAAACACGCTGAGTTCATTGACATCAGCAGCCGCTTTTCTGCTGGCGGCACACGTTCTACTGTCATCGACATGCTCAAGTTTGGCGACGGGATTATCCATGGCCGCATTGTATCCAGAGACGCACAAAATATGATGTTTGACTCCATGGAGACCAATAAGGCTAAGTTCACCAACTACAGTGCGGGCTGGCTGACCAGTCCTGTGAATGGCAGGTTCTCTATTTCTCACGATGGTGTACAACCAGAAACCTCTACTTATTTATTCTGTTTTCCTTCGCGTGGTCTGACGATTGCTGTTGCCGCTAATCTGCAAAGAATCGATACCAGCATTTTTGCCGCGCAGCTATTTGAAGCCATTACTGGTGAGGCCTGGGACAGACCGCTGTATATCCATGATGCAGAAAAACGGGTCTATTACGATGCCATGAAGGCGGTATTTAATGAAGGCAATGCTTACTTTGAACATAAGCAAAAAGCTTATGCAGATGAAGTAAAAGAAAGCAGAATACTAAGTGAAGCATTCAGTTCGTTTAGTCAGCAATTCAGTCAGCAATTCAGTCAGCAAATCAGTCAGCAAATCAGTCAGCACTTGAAGTCAGAGGCTATCAGAGTCGATGCAAAGCAGACACAATTTTTCATGAGCGAAGCGCTACACCCCGCTGGTGGATTGCAGTTACGAAAAATTGGCTCGTATATGGCGAAAAAACTGCATGAAAAGAATCACAATTTGTCGTCATATTCCAATAGTACGGCAATCACTTTCTTTCATGACTATATCGCCCTGTATAAAAAAGACAGTAGGGTATCCACGGCATTTCGTTTTGACGATTCGTTTGAACGGCAAGTTGAGCAATTGTATGCGGCCTGGAAAAAGACTAGCCATATCAAATTTGTGAAGCAGGATTTCGATATGCAAGAACACATCCTGACAGCTAAAAACAATACAGTGAGCAAGGCGGGCCTGGTGAAAGCGCTAGCTTCGCTACATCATAAAATAAGGCTCGCATATCAGGATGCCGCAGTAGCGCCTGATTATCTTGCTGAACTAAAGATACTTGCGCAAGATTTAATCCGTAGCGGCAATGCCAATGAGGCGCTGAAGATCGGGCAGCTCGCACAAGAAATTTATCCATCATCAGAGGGCGCGCATGCACTTGCAGGCGTGCTGGAAATTTCTTCAGGCAATAAAGATAAAGGACTTGAATCGCTCAAGACGGCTCTCAGAATTAATGCCAAGGGAGACGCGAGTGCCGTTAGCCTCAATGATATTGCCTATCGCTTGAGAGGAACAAGTGGGCCAGAAGCCGGGTTGAAAATTCTTCAGGCAGCGATAGAATTGCATCCGGGCGATGTGAACTTATACGATAGCCTGGGAGAGTTTTACGTCACGCTGGCAATGAATGAAAAAGCGCTCCTTGCTTACCAAAAGGCCCTGGACATCAATCCATGACATCAAAATGCAAAAGCAGCCATGCAACAAATACAGGCTTTGCAAAAAGCTATGACGAACAAAAATTGAACGCAATATGTGCGGATGCTAATGCCGGGGATGATCTGCCTGCCGGCGCAGTGCCTGATCGACACTGGAAGCAAGTTCGACGAGCTGAAAAGGTTTGCGCAAGACATTATTACCTTCTATGACCTGGTCGATAGCTTCCATATCTGCGTAACCAGTTGCGATGATCATGGGCAGACCCGGGAACTCCTGGTTGGCTATATCAACCAGCTTGGCGCCGGTCATGCCTGGCATGAGGTAGTCCGTGATCATCAGATGCGGTTTTTCGCGCCTGAGTTCACGCAGGCCTGCCTCGCCATCTGCCGCCTGGCTGACTGAATAACCCAGTGCCTCCAGAGATTCAACCATCGATTGCCGGACCGCGTCATCATCTTCGACCACCAGTATACGGGTACCTGCAGCCACCATTCTGAGTACAGGGAAGGAGCTTTGCTTATCTGAATCTGAAAAATCTTCTGCTGACCTGAGCCATATCTCTATCGTGGTACCGATATCGATTTCGCTGAGCACCCTGGCCGTGCCACCGGATTGTTGTGCCATGCCATAAACCTGGCTCAGGCCCAAGCCTGTTCCCTTGCCTACGCCCTTGGTTGTAAAAAATGGCTCAAACACTTTTGCCAGAATGTTAGGCGCTATCCCATGACCGGTATCTGTGACAGAAATAAGGCCGTAAGCGCCCGGCGGGAGTAAGCCTTCCGGTGGTATTGCCCTGCATGCCTTCACCGTCAGTTTGCCGCCAGATGGCATGGCGTCGCGGGCATTGATGCCCAGATTCAGTAAAGCCATTTCTATCTGGTTTTTGTCAGCCATGACAAACTCCAGTTGATCATCCATCTCAAATTCCAGTTCAACCAATGAACCCAGCGAAGTTTTCATCAATTCCCGCACACCTTCAAACAGTGCGCCTACATCAGTTGAACGCAAATCCAGTCTTTGATTGCGGGAGTAGGCCAATAACTGGCCGGTAAGCTTGCCACCCCTTTCACAGGCGCGCCTGGCTACTTCTGCCTTGCGCTTTGCCATTTCATCTTTGGACAATAATAAAATCAAATCCATGCTGCCCTGAATAACATTGAGCAGGTTGTTAAAGTCATGTGCAATACCACCGGTCAATCGGCCCATGGCTTCCATTTTCTGGAATTGCACCATGGCTTGCTGCACCCGTTCACGCTCGATGACTTCATTCATCAATCTGTCATTGGCTTGCGCCAGTGCGCGTGTGCGTTCAACGATGCGGGATTCCAGTGTTTCATTCAATTGCAGTAGCTGCGCCTGGCTGTCACGCAATTTCTCAGTTGCCAGCATTCTGTCTTGCAGGATCTTGCGCGTCTCGTATTGGCGTCTTCTGGCACGCAATGCCGATGCAGCGGCGCTGCGCAGGGTTTCTGAATTGAGGGGGCGTTCCAGCAAGACGATATTGCCTAGCTGATCAAAGACGCTTCTGGCGGCACTTGCAGCAAGACTGCCACCTTTAGAAATGAGTACCACAAATGGAAAGTCAGACCAAGGTTCCTGTTCGCTAAGCCAGGCAATCAGTTGCTGGACGCTGGAATCTTGCAGGATTTCTTCAGCAATTACGCAGGCACCGGCACCAGCCGACAGTTCTGCTACCATGGCCTCAAAATGAGCCACTGCGCCGCAGTCGAAATTGTTGCGTATCAGGAATTGATAAATGACTTCAGCATCCCTGCCAAAGGGCGCAAGTATCAGGATACGTTCATCCAGTGCATTGTTAGCTATCGTCATCAGTATTTTCCACGAGCATCGGGGTCGCACCGCGATAAGTGGGCAAGCCTGTTAATACGCCCTCAAATCCTTCCAGTGCAGCACCGATAGTGATGCCATTATTGGCCAATTGCAGCTCATGGATGGTCAACTGGTGGTTACTGGTTCTGCTCTTGATCACGGTGATGGCGCGGCGCAGCCTGCCATTTGATTCAAAGAACCGCAGCAATACGGTAGTGTCACTCAGGTAACTGAGATCAACGTCCGTACGTACTTCACCTATCAAGCCATGCTGACCCAAGACCAGCACCGTGGTCACACCTTGTTGGTTCAGGTAAGACAGCAATTCATGCATTTGCAAAGTCAGGTATTGCTCACCTGGCATTGCTTGCAAATACGCATTCAGACTGTCGATAACGATGAATTTTACGCCGTCTATTTCTACTGCATCGCGCAGCATCTGTGCAAACTCGCCTGGCGCAAGCTCAGCTGGGTCTATATGCTGGATCGCCAGTTGACCACTTTTTACATAAGGGCGCACATCCGTTCCCAAAGAGGCAGAGCGCGCAAAGAAAGTCCCCAGGCCTTCATCAAACAGGTAAAACGAGGCTTTTTCTCCGCGTTCCAGTGCAGTCAGCAGGCAACGCACCGATACTGTCGTCTTGCCTATGCCAGAGGGGCCGACGATCAGGGAATTGGTGCCAGCAACCAGGCCGCCGCCCAGCAATTCGTCGAAACTGGGCAGCCCGGTAGAGGTGATGCGGGTTTCAAATTCTCTATAGTGTTCAGCTGCCACCAGCCGTGGGAATATTTTAAGGCCGCCAGTTTCAAGGATATAGTCGTGGTAGCCACCACGAAACTTGATGCCACGCATCTTGATGATATTGACACGGCGCCGCTCTTTGCCAAACTCTTGCGCAATTTGCTCCAGGCTGATGACGCCGTGGGCAATACTGTGCAACTGCTGATCAGGGCTATTCGACTTGTCGTCCAGCAGCAATACCGTGCAATCGCGCTGTGAGAAGAACTGTTTCAATGCCAGTATCTGCCTGCGGTAACGCAAGGGGTTTTGTGCCAGCAAGCGCATTTCTGAGAGACTGTCAAAAACCACGCGCAGGGGCTTTAGTTCATTGACGTGGTCCATCACAGTCTTGGTAGTTTCACCGAGTTCAACTTCAGATGGATGGAATATCGATTGCTGCGCATCCGGATGCAGAGAATTGTCATTGGCCAGTTCAAATACCGTGATCTTGCTGATGTCCCAGCCATGACTTTGCGCTACCGCATCGAGTTCATCTACCGTTTCTGACAAAGTAATGTACAGCCCGCGTTGGCCGTGCGCCACACCATCCAGCAAGAATTGCAAGCCCAGCGTAGTTTTGCCCGTGCCTGGTGAGCCCTCTACCAGATAAACACGTTGTGCAGTCAGGCCACCACAAAGAATATCGTCCAATCCCGCAACTCCAGTGGAAATGCGTGTGGTCGATGCAGCTGGTTTGCGGGTTTCGCTTGAATAGGATGTCTCTGTCATAGAAGGTCAGCGCATGATGCGTAAAATTTGAACAATAAAATGCATGAAATAGGAGCCAATCTACATCAGATTTTGCCAGGGAGTATTCGCTTACAGCTAAGTCACGATGAATTGTAATTCTTCGCGGTGATGCCGTATGTGCGAAAACATACATAACGCCCCAGTCCTCATGGCAAAAAGCCGGGTAGCGACTTTATAGAAAGTAAATCATAAATCACCATGAATTAATAAGTTAGGAGCGAGAATATTGTTATAAATATAGAAATAATGTGTTTTTATTTCAACACCTTGAAATGACAATGCATAGACTTTGCTCCTTCCATTTCTGCTGATTTCTAAATGCAAATGTCCGTGCTTTTTAGCGCTAATTTGTCATTTTCTTGTAATAACTCTGCCATCAGCCTGTTCGTAGGCCCTAGACATACTTGCTCAGTCGTAATGCCAATTACATCCCTGTCAACTAACCTCAAGGAGCTTTTATGCCGATCACCATTTCCCCTTTGCGCGCCATTGCTGCAATTACCTCGGTCTTTTTGCTGGCACTGGCTGCCGCGCCAGCGTCTGCTGACCCAGTCAAGAACATCATCCTGGTCCATGGTCAGTTCGCCGATGCTTCTGGCTGGAAACCCGTCTATGACATACTGACCAAAGACGGCTACAACGTGACCATGGTGCAGGAGCCCATCACCTCGCTGGACGAAGATGTTGCGGCCACGATCAGGGTAGTGGCTCGTCAGGATGGCAAAAGTATCCTGGTTGGGCATAGCTATGGCGGCGCAGTCATCACACAGGCCGGCTCTGATGCGCGGGTTGCTGGCCTAGTTTATGTCGCCGCACATGCACCGGATGCAGGCGAATCTACTGCATCCAACAAGAATAAAATCCCCGGCAAGATACGCACAGTCACCACACCTGACGGCTTCGTCTTCGTTGATCCTGCACATTTCCATGAAGACTTTGCTGCTGATCTGTCGGCCGACGTGGCCAACTTCATGGCACGCTCGCAAATACCTGCTGCGGCACGCGTCAACACGACACTGATCACCAATCCGGCATGGCGCCTCAAGCCAAGTTGGTATATGGTGGCAAAGCAGGACAGGGCGATTAATCCGGACCTGCAGCGCATGTATGCAGCACGCGCTGGTAGCCAGACCGTTGAACTTGACGGCGCGCATACTATTTATATCTCGCGCGCCAAAGAAGTGGCCGCGATGATAGAAGATGCTGCCAGATCGGCCAGCAAATAAGCTTGTCTTTTTCAGCGGTTTTCAGGATGGCGGTGAAGGGCCACGCTGATGCAGGTGATGATTTGGCTGGCTCTTTGCATCAGCGCTGCCGCCAATACTGAAGGAAGTGTGCATGAAAATACTGGTCATTGAAGACGAATCCAAAACGAGCGAATACCTGCGCAATGGTTTGACAGAGTCAGGCTATATTGTCGATACCGCATGCAACGGTATTGACGGGCTACATTTAGCCCGTGAGCTAGATTATGACCTGATCTTGCTGGATGTCATGATGCCCGATCTTGATGGCTGGGAAGTGATACGGCAATTGCGCCAGGGCAGCCACCGTTCTGAAACACCAGTGCTTTTTCTATCAGCAAAAGCTACGCTGGAAGATCGCCTGAAAGGCTTTGAGCTAGGCGCAGAAGATTATTTACTGAAGCCTTTTTCATTTGCAGAATTGCTCGCACGCGTGAAAATCATTTTGCGTCGCGGCGGACAAAAGCAGCTCGATAGTGTGCTGGTGCTGGCTGACCTTGAACTTGATATTCCCAAACGCAAAGTCATGCGTGCAGGCACGCGCATTACTTTGACAAACAAAGAATTCGCCCTTCTGCAATTTTTTCTGCAAAATCAGGGGCAGGTGCTACCCCGTTCTCTGATCGCTTCAAGAGTGTGGGATATGAATTTCGATAGTGACACCAATGTTGTTGATGTTGCCGTGCGCAGATTACGAAAAAAAATAGACGAACCTTTTGCTGTCACGCTTATTCACACCGTATATGGTGTTGGTTATCGTTGCGAGCTTGAAACTTGAAAACCCGTTCTTACTCCCTGGTTACCCGCCTCGCATTATTGTATGCCATGCTGTCATTCACAGTCTTGGCAGCCGTTGGATATGCGTTGTACATCGCTTTGGTAGCACAACTTGAGACGCGCGATGACGCCGCCCTGGTGGTAAGAGTGGAACAGATACGGGCCCTGATGCGCGATGTGAATATCGTCGATCTCGCCCGCGAAAAACCTGAAGTCTTTGCAAACATGCTGGGAAACCGCGAAGCATTACTGATCATAAAATATCCGGGTGAAAAGCCGCTGATTGAAGTCAACCCAGCAAGCATCGCCATTCCCGGCATACAACCAGTTGCTACAAACTCTGTACTGGCCTTGTCCTCAGTCATCCATTCCAGTATCGATGACACCCCTTTCATCATCGCCTCTGCATTGGTGAAAACTGGTGATGCCAGACAACAGGGAAAAGATTTGCAAATAACCACAGGCCGTCTTTTGACAGAGCGAACGCGCATGTTGATGGTATATCGCAACCAGGTATTTGCCGTTGCATTGCTGGCTGCATTGCTGACAGCCATGCTCGCGTACTGGCTGGCGCGGCGCAGTTTGCGTCCCCTGTCTTTGTTTGCAGCACAGACCAATTCCATCAGCATGGCCAAGCTCTCCACCCGCATTGATGATAGCAGCGGTAGCAACAGCAGCGCCAGCCCGCAAGAATTGCAGCCCCTCATAGAAGGTTTCAACGCCATGCTGCATCGCCTGGAAACCGGTTTTTCACAACTGAGCCAGGTCTCAGCAGACATGGCCCACGACCTGAGAACGCCTATCAATAATTTGCTTGGCCAGACTGAAGTCGCCTTGGGGAAAAAACGCAGCAATGAGTATTATGAAAAATTACTCGGCTCCAATTTCGAAGAATTGCAACGCCTGTCCCACATGACAGACAACATGCTGTTTCTAGCCCGCGCAGAACACGCGGACCATGCAATCGAACGCAAGGAACTGGACGTAGCATCAGAATTTACCCGGCTTGCTGAATACTTCGAAGGACTAGCGGAAGAGCGGGAAATAAAAATCCTCTGGCAAGGCAATGGCAAGATCTGGGCCGACCCGGACTTGCTACGCCGCGCACTGGCAAACCTGCTGTTAAATGCAGTCCGCTATGCAGACACCGGCACTACCATCACATTGGCAGCAAAAAAAGAAGACGACGGCACGTACATCAGTGTAGAAAATACCGGCGCAACAATCGAGCCACACCACCTCGCCCGCCTGTTCGAACGTTTCTATCGCGCCGACGTATCCCGCCGCGATTCTGCTGGTGCAAGTGGGCTAGGCTTGTCTATCGTCCGCAGTATCATGTTGCTGCATCAGGGCCGCTGGAGCGTGACAAGCGAGCAGGGCCTGACGTGCTTTAGTTTGTTTTTTCCAGATCGTTGCGATTTGTCAGGCGATAAATGAAGTGCAGACGGACTGGATTTTGAATAGAAGTTAAATGCATAGAACTATTTCTTAAAGGATAAGTCAAACGGCTAGTCTCGCAGCCTTGCGTGAAATACAAGCATTTGTCCTTCTTTTGGAAAGCAGATTTCAATGACAAAACTGATTGTCTCACTTTGCGTAGTCTGTAGTTTTATAGGAGCGACAGTCACTACTAATGCTGCAAATGCCAGTGACACGTCCGCAAAATCCCAACCCTCCGACACAGAAATCAAACAACAAATCGACCTCTACATAAAAAGCGAAATGCAGGAACGCCGCATACCCGGCATGCAACTGGCTGTGGTCAGGGGTGGCAAGATTGTTTTGTTGAAGTCGTATGGCTTGGCTGAGATACCCAATGCGGTCGCTGTGAATGACCAGAACGTGTTTTCCATTAACTCTGCGACCAAGTCATTTACTGGTGTTGCCGTCATGCAGTTGGTGGAGGAGGGCAAGTTGGATTTATCTGCGCCGGTGTCGCGTTATCTGGATGGTTTGCCTGTGGCCTGGCAGACGGTGACTGTGCGGCAGTTGCTCACGCACACATCGGGTATTCCTGACATCATCAGCAGCAAGATACCCTCGCTGGCGACGCCGCAAGAGGTGGATGCTGCCTGGGCAGCGATACAGACCTGGCCTATGGAGTTCAAGACGGGTGAGCGGTATCGCTATAACCAGACCAATTATATTTTGCTGGGCAAGATCATAGATCGCTTGAGTGGCATGCCGTTTATAGCGTTTTTCCAGAAGCGTCAGTTTGCTGTGGCGGGTATGCGCAGTGTGGGCTTTGGTGAGTCGCGCGATGTGATACCGCACAAGGCGGTGTCGTACAGGTATGAGGAGCCGGGTGGCAGCTTGCGGCATATCGTTGAGACCTATCCGCCTTTCTTGCGCACTGGTGCGGGCATGAATAGCAGTGCCGAGGATGTGGCGAACTGGCTCATCGCGCTGCAACAGGGCAAGCTGATTTCTGCTGCGGGTTTGAAGCAACTCTGGACGCCGGGTACTTTCAATAACGGGAAGCCGACTGTGTGGGCGCTCGGTTGGCCAGTGATGCGTCAGGGGGAGTATGCAGCGGTGGCTGGCGTGGGTGGTGCGCGTTCGGCGTTTTATGTATATCCCGGCCATGATCTTGCCATCGTCACGCTGACTAATCTGGCGGGTGCTGATCCGCAGGGCATGATCGATGATATCGCTGGCTTTTATTTGCCTGGTTTGAGAAAAGTGCATGGCGGCGCTTATACTGCGCATCTTTTGCGTGAACAGATTGCGCAGGATGGCTATGCGGGGCTGGCGGCGAAATTGAACAAGATCAAAATCGATAAGGGCTTGCCTGATCCTTCTGAAGATGATTTCAACTCCTGGGGTTATCGTTTGCTGAGCAAGAAGATGGTTGAGCAGGCGGTGACGGTGTTTGGTCTTGGTGTGCAGATTTATCCCAACAGTGCGAACCTGCATGACAGCCTGGCGGAGGTCTATGAGTTTCAGGCGGACAAGGTCGCGGCCTTGAAGCATTACCGTTTGTCGCTGGGGCTGGATGCGCAGAATACGCATGCGGCGGAGCGTATCGCGGCGCTGGGTGGGAAGTAAGTGTTCCCGTGTTGACAGCTGGTTTTAGGGCTAGCTGTCAACATTGCCATATCCGCTTGATATGCTGGTCACACTCCCCACAAGCGGCGGGCTTCTTCCGCAATCACATCTGGATATTCTTCCTGAAAAAACAGCTTCCCTTCTGGTATGACGCGTATGCCGTGCGACTGCGGAAATAACCGGTCAAGGTATTCCGCGTCAGCCATGGAAAACAAAGTATCGCTGCCGCCCCATACTATCCTGACGGGGATGCGGCTGCGCTTGAGAGTTGCCTCTATGCCCGCCAAGGGGTTAGGTTCCAGCGCAAGGTGGAAGTCGTGGTATTGCTGGCGGCGCAGTGCTGAGCTGACCAGTGGCGTGACGTAACAGGCGATATTGTCAGCAGTCAGTATTGCAGGGTTGTGGAAGACGGCAGCACCAAAGGTGGCACGGGCCAGAGCGGTGTCGCTCAGCCATTTGGCGGTTTCGTCAGCCAGGGTGCCAGCGCGAGCCATCTTGATGGCTGGCTGCACGCCTGCTGGCGGGCTGTCTGGCTCGACATCGCAGTTTGTCAGCAACATGCTGCGAACGCGTTCTGGATAGCGCGCGGCAAATAGCTGTGCTACTGCGCCGCCACTGTCGCTGGCGATGATATCGACTGCTACTATCTTTAAGTGATCGAGCAGGCTGATCAGCATGTCCAGCTGTGCATCAGCTGTTAGTGATTGCTGTGCTGGCACTTGCGTATAACCCAGGCCCATGAAGTCGGGCGCGATGCAGCGGCGGTAAGGTGAGAGCAGGTCTATCGCACCACGCCACTGGAAACCATTCAGTGGAGCGCCGTGCAAGAACAGGGCGGCGTCACCCCTACCTCGTTCGACATAAGCGATTTTACCGAATGGCAGGTTGGCAAAGCGTCGCATGGCGTGAAATGCTGCGGCATCCGTTGCTGGCTTCTGTATATCTGGTTCTTTGGATAGTGCCTGGGCTGGCATCAGCATTGCGGCGCTGAGGTTGCCAACTATGCCAACGCTGCCAACAATGGCTGCGGGGCTGAGTTGCAAGAAAAGCCGTCTCTTCATTTTTATCTCCAGATGGGATTTATTCGTGAACCGAAGCAATGGAGACGATGCTAGCAACATCAATTTGAAATGGCGCGCACAAATAGCCGACCATGAGCACAGACGGATGATTTGCGCTACATTAGTACTTCTTCAAGTGTGCATACTTTGAGGGCGCGATGACCAGACCTACATGTTATCCCCAGCCATCTGCAGCGCTGCTGGGCAGTGCTGGCAGCCATGATTTGCCGCTGCTGGATGTGCTGACTTCACCTGTGCCGATTGGACTGTTCAATTCCCCTGTTGATGCACGCCATGTACTCTGCCTGCATCTGGGCGACCCTGTACCTGTGTCTTATCGCGCTGGTTCTTATGAACGCCAGGGCGTGCGCCTGCATGGTCAGTTCTGTGTCGTACCTGGCGGCTCCAGCACACGCTGGACACTGACTCAGCCCGCCACATCCTTGCTGTTGCGCCTGTCACCGCAAATCCTGAGCGACACTGCTGAATCCATGAACTTGGGCACCCAGCATGTCGAATTGGCGCCCGCCATCCATATCCGTGACCCGCAGATAGAATGCATAGGCTGGATGATGCAGGCCGAGGATCATGATGCTTACCCAGGAGGTCGCATTTTTGCAGACAGTCTGGCAGTCGCCTTGGCTGCCCGCCTGTTTACCTTGCAGTCACGCCAGCCTGCGACAGATCAGCTAACTGGCCCCGGTTTACCAGGCTGGCGGCTGCGTCATGTCATTGATTATGTCGAGACACATCTCGATAGTGACCTCACCCTGGCTGAACTCGCTGCCGTGGCCGGGTTCAGCCTGTCGCACTTCAAGGCCTTGTTCAGACAGGCGACAGGTATGCCGGTGCACCGCTATGTCATGGAACGCCGCCTGCATCGCGCACGCCAGCTCATGATGGAAGGCAAGCAGAGCATGACAGACATCGCGCTGGAAACCGGTTTCGCCCACCCCAGCCATCTGGCCCGCAGCATGCAGCGTGTGCTGGGCTTGAGCCCGGCGCAGATTCGCGGGATGATGACATTCATTTGATGCTCAGAGATTTATCTTGTTTTGGAGTTCAAAAATACAGCAGCGCTGCTTAGTTATAGCCTCATGTCGTTCCACCGCCCAGTGTTGGGCTGATGAAGCGTAGCCCAACCTACGTAACTGGCGAGGTCCGTTCCAATCTGCGCAGCTCACAAAAAAATGGCTCATTATTCTGAAAATAATGAGCCATTTTTTTTGCACTTCTATTCTTAAACTTTTACATCCGTCCCCACACCATGCGCTTGCTGATCAGCATGGTAGCTTGAACGCACCATTGCACCAACGGCGGCATGGGCGAAGCCCATTTTGTAGGCTTCTTCTTCATACATCTTGAATACGTCTGGGTGGACATAGCGGCGTACTGGCAAGTGGTGGCCGCTAGGTGCCAGGTACTGGCCTATGGTCAGCATGTCGACGTTATGGGCGCGCATGTCGCGCATGACCTGTAAAACTTCTTCATCGGTTTCACCGAGGCCCACCATGATGCCGGATTTGGTTGGAGTGTTCGGGTGTTGTTCCTTGAAGCGCTTCAGCAGGTTCAGGGAGTACTCATAATCAGAACCCGGGCGCGCTTCCTTGTACAAACGCGGTGCGGTTTCGAGATTGTGGTTCATGACATCTGGTGGTGCCATATTGAGAATTTCCAGTGCACGGTCCATGCGGCCACGGAAATCCGGTGTCAGGATTTCTATGCGTGTCATTGGGGACAATTCGCGCACGCGGGTAATGCACTCGGCAAAGTGGGCGGCACCGCCGTCACGCAAATCATCGCGATCTACTGAGGTGATTACGACATAGCTGAGCTTCAATGCAGCGATGGTTTTTGCGAGATTGGCTGGTTCATCGACATCGAGTGGGTCTGGGCGTCCATGGCCGACATCGCAGAATGGGCAGCGGCGCGTGCATTTGTCGCCCATGATCATGAAGGTGGCCGTGCCTTTGCCAAAGCATTCGCCTATGTTGGGGCAGGAGGCTTCTTCGCAGACTGTCACCAGTTTGTTGGCGCGCAGGATGTCCTTGATTTCATAAAAGCGGGTGGTCGGTGAACCGGCCTTGACGCGTATCCAGTCTGGCTTGGGCAATCTTTCCATCGGGATGATCTTGATGGGGATGCGCGCAGTCTTACTTGCCCCTTTTTGTTTCTCGGTGGGATCGTAAGCGGCGGTGGCGACGTTGGTGTTTTCGGTTGTCATGGTATGAAGCGATGTCGAAAAATCAGGGGGCAGTCAAAAGATCTTGCAAATTCTGTGCGAGTGCATTCTGGACTTGGCTTAGCGGCACGGTCACGCCCAGGGTTTTCATGTCTACGGTGGCAAGGCCCGCATAGCCACAGGGGTTAATCCAGGAAAACGGTGTCAAATCCATATCTACATTCAGTGATACGCCATGATAGGTGCAGCCGTTGCCGCGCACTTTCAAGCCCAGGGCGGCGACTTTGGCGCCTTGCCATTGGCCATTGCTGACATAGATGCCTGGCGCGCCTTCCTTGCGTTCACCAGCGAGATTATACGCTTCCAGGGTGTTGATGACTGCCTGTTCTATCTTGTTGACGAATTCGCGGGCGAATAATCTTGCCTTAGGATGGCTGCGGCGCAAGTCTATTAGCAAGTAGATCACAACCTGGCCGGGGCCGTGGTAGGTGACTTCGCCACCACGGTCGGTCTGCACTACCGGGATGTCATGGGCGGCCAGCACATGTGACTGGTCGGCACCCAGGCCCAGGGTATACACGGGCGGGTGTTCCACGATCCAGAATTCATTTTGCGTATGCTCATCACGGGCATCAGTGAACGCGCGCATGGCGTCGAAAGTGAGCTGATAGGGCTCAATGCCGCGATGGATGATGCGGGGTGTTACGTTGGGGGCGAGGGCAGCTTGCATAGACCTCTAGTGTAACATTTTGTGGGGGCGAGGTCTTTGCTTGTGTAAATGCTATCCTAGATGAATAAGTGATAAGTTTATGGTGGGAGAGGGGATTGTAGGTTGGGACATAACGTAGGTTGGGCCGGGCCTCGCTAGGCTACGCTTCACCAGCCCAACACTGGGCCTTTAATAAACGAATACGTCATTGATAGGCTGAGTGTTGGGCTGATAAGGCGTAGCCCAACCTACAACACATTATGGCCTGCCCCATCAAATCCTGACCGCCATGGTCTTCTCCACTCTCGCTCTGCCACCCACCATAAGACTGGGTATCTGCCCCTGCTGTATCTCCAGTTCCACCTTGATCAGGCTGGGAGAGGCGGGTTCCATGAGTACACCTTGTTCTATTTGCAAGGTGGGGCCTTGGATGTTGTATTGGCTGTAGAGCAGGCAAGCCAGCGGCCCGGCGGCGGTGCCGGTGGCGGCTTCTTCGCCTATGCCGTAGCGTGGGGCGAACATGCGGGTGCTGGCGGCGTGGCTGCGGTCTTGCACATCGAGGGTGAAGGGGTAAAAGCCGACAAGGTCCAGCTCTTCGCTGATGTTGCCGATTTCTTCATGGTCGGGCTGGATATTGGCCAGGCATTCGCGGCCTATGATGGGGATGGCGAGAAAGGCATTGCCGGTATTGACGATGGTGGGCAGGCGGTCGCGCAGCAGGTCATGCTCGGTCAAGCCCATGCTTTGCAAGATGCGCTCATACAGGCTGGCAAAGCCATCACTGTCGTCTGCAGAAATGCTTTGATAGCGTGGCGTGCTTTGCTGCATGAAGGCGAGCTCACCCTTGATGAGGATGTCGCGGTTGCCATCTATGGTTTGCTTGCTGCACAGACCTTCGCTGACTTTGCCAAGTTCACGCAAAAGTGAAAACGTAGCGACTGTGGCGTGGCCGCAATGGGCAATCTGGCGGTTTGGGGTGAAAAATTCCAGCTTGTAGGTGGCGCAGTCTGAGCTGGAGACGAAGGCGGTTTCTGATAATCCTACGGCGCGGGCGATCTGTAATTTTTGCTGGGAGGTGTAAGTGTCGGCATTCAAGACCACACCAGCCGGGTTGCCGCCTTCGTTCTGTTGGGTAAATGCGTGAACGATATGCACTTCTACTGGCTCGCCCATGTCCATTCCTGAATTTGTTGGAATGGACATTATAGGAGTTTAATCCCCTGACTTGCCAGTTGGATTTCTAGAGGTATTACTTGGTATGCGCAGCAATGACGTCAGCAGTATTTTTGACAACGCAAAATTCATTGTGCAGGCTGGCGAGGTGAATGCGGTGGATTTCATCTGCTGGTATCAGTTCACCATTGACACCAGGGCGGTCAAAGGTGGCGCAGGCATCGGCCACCAGCTCTACGCTGAAGCCAAGGTTGCCCGCCATGCGGGTGGTGGTTGATACGCAGTGGTCTGTAGTCAAGCCGGCAATAACAAGCTGCTTGATGCCCTTGGCTTGCAACCATGCTTCGAGCTCAGTACCAATGAAGCCGCTATTCACTTTTTTGGTGAAGATGGCTTCACCTGGCAATGGGCGTGCGAGGGCTTTGAATTCAAAACCCTCTTGCCCGGCACGCAAAGGCGAATCTGGCTCTTGCGACTGGTGGCGTACATGGATCACAGGTAACTCTTGCTCACGCCAGTGTTGCAGCAGGGCAGCCATATATTGCTCGGCTGCCGGATTATTGCGCTGTCCCCACTTGGGATGATCAAAGCCTTGTTGTACGTCAATCAAGATCAGTGCAGTCTGTGCCATATTCGCCCCGGTGCTGCTTTTCTTTAAAAATCAAGCGAATGCCTGGCTCAATTTACGTGTCAGTTTTTGCAGGTAACTGGTGCCGGCCATGGTTTTAACGTTGATTACGCTGGATACAGCGGACAATTCGATAACGCTGGCTTGAGTTTCAGCTTCGATGACGACGAATTGATTCGCTGGTATGACCATGGATTCGCCAGTGCTGAGCCAGTAATCATCGACCTGGCCAGCAACTGTCAACCAGACGCGGCCGCATGCTACTTCAATTTTACGGGCCTGTTCGGCTGTGCCAGACAATGTGCCACCGGCGGCGATCATGTATGATGGGTTTGCGAAATTATTTGTCATTTCCTTACTCCTGGTATTTTACTGCTAAAGTGGCAATGCATTTACTAAACAGAGAGGGAATTCACTTTGTTGCACTGCGATGAAAGCATTGTAGTCTTGCATCACAAGAAAATAAAACGAGTAATTTTTGAATGCCTTGCTAAAATAATTCACAGTAAAGCTGTAATAAGCTTATAACAAATTCACCCTCAGCTGACGCCCCGTTTACCTACTATGGATTTTCGACGACTCCCCAATCTAGCTGCCCTGCGTGCCTTTGAAGCGGCGGCGCGCCATCAGAATTTTTCCAAGGCTGCGCAAGAAATTCACCTGACCCATGGGGCGATCAGCCATCAGGTCAGGGCATTGGAAGAAGAGCTGGGCGTACCGCTGTTCATCCGCCATGGCAAACGCATCAGCATCACGCCTGATGGTGAGCAGTTTGCTGCCACCATCAGAAAAGCCCTGATTGACCTGGGTGACGCTGCTGATTTGCTCAAGAAGCGCAACAAGCAAAAGCGCCTTGGTATTACCTCGCTGCCATCGTTTGCGGCGCGCTGGTTATCGCCGCGCCTGGGGCGGTTTATCGAACATCATCCTGACCTGGAAGTCAGCCTGCAGTCGAGTAGCCACCTGGCTGATTACAATATGGAATCGATAGATGTGGGCATACGCTTTGGCCTTGGCAATTATCCCGGCATGATCAGTGAGTTGTTGATGGGAGATTATTATTACCCGGTCGCCAGCCCGCATTTCCACGGCGGGCAGTTGCCACAAACACCAGCCGAACTGGCGCGCACGCAGTTATTGCGCTGTGATGGCGAACCCTGGGAGCCCTGGTTTCGCGCAGCAGGTCTGAATAATGAGGAGCCGACTGGTGGCCTGGTATTTCAGGACTCATCGATGCTGGCGCGTGCTGCGGTAGATGGTCAGGGCATAGCGCTGGGCAGGCATATTATTGTGCAGCCGGATATCAAGGCGGGCCTGCTGCAGCGCCTGTTCAATATCGATATACCTTGTGAAGTTGCCTATTACCTGGTGTACCCACCAGAGGCGCTGGCCAAGCCACAGGTAAAGGCATTCAGGGAATGGCTGCTGGCCGAAGTCGCTGAAGAGAAAAAGCAAATGGACATGTCAGGGGCTCTGACATAAGGATGTGCCTGACTGGCTGTGACCAGTCAGGCAAGATCGCTTACAGTACGAATTTCACCATAGGGTGAGAAGACAGTGCACGGTACAGATTATCCAGTTGCTCGCGGCTGGTGGCCAATACGGTCACCGTTACCGAGATGTAGGCACCTTTGCTGGATGGGCGCATCTCTACCTTGCCTGCATGAAAGGTCGGGTCAAACGAAGTCACGACTTCCACCATGGTCTGGGCGAAATCATCATGCATAGGTCCCATGACCTTGATGGGAAACTCACTAGGGTATTCAATCAGACTTTCTTCGGGGGGGATGGGTCTCATTTCCATAATGTTTCCAAATCTTAAAATAACTTAATGTCAGTATATGGGGTCTTGCTATTAAATTCCAATAGCATCGCTCGCTGCCCGCATGTCACCATGCCAGTTTTTGCTTCAGGCATGAAAGGCTGCAAGAGATGACAAAGGCACATGCAAAGATTCGGTTTGCGCCAGTTCTTCCAGCAAAAAATCCACCGTCGCCTTGACGCGCGGTGCAATCAGGGCGCGGTGTGGATATTGCAATACCATCTGCCGGTTGCCTGCCTCATGAAAAGTGCCCAGCACTATCTTGAGCTTGTTGTCGCGTAAATAACGCCATGAATGATGAACTGCCACCTGGGCAATGCCCAGGCCCATGACGGCTGCCTGCACTGCAGATTCTGGCGCTGACACTGTCAGGTCAGGTTCACGCGGGTAGGGGCGGTTTATCTCACCCTGCCTGAGTTTGAGGTTCCAGGTCGTCATTTTGCCATTCAAAAAACGCACGGCGATTTGCTTGTGCTGATCCAGGTCACTGATCTGTTGCGGCACGCCATATTGCTCAAGGTAAGAGGGAGCAGCCGCCAGTATGGTATACAGAGGGCAGACTGCGCGCGAAATGATGCTGGAATCTTCTATCATGCCGCCGCGCAAAGCGAGGTCATAACCGTCACGCACCAGGTCTATGCGATGGTCGTCAAAGTCTATTGCCAGTCGCAAGCCGGGATGACGCTGCCGTAATTTGGGCAGCAAGGGCAGCAGGTAATGCTGACCAAAGGCATTGCCCGTCGATATCCTGACTTGGCCCACCACTTCTGCATGCTGGCGGCTGACGCTTTCTACTGCATGGTCAAGTGCATCTATCGCTGCACGTGCGTTTTCCAAAAAAGTCTGACCCTCACTGGTCAATTGCAAAGAGCGGGTGCTGCGGTTCATGAGGCGCACGCCCAGGGTTTGCTCCAGACCTGCCACATTCTTGCTGACCGCTGCTGCCGATATATGCAGCGCTCTGGCCGCAGCCGCAAAGCTGCCACGGTCTGCCGCCTGTATGAAAGACAGCATGGCGGGAATACGTTGAGAGGCATCGAGCTTCATATTCGTAACCTGAAGTTGTGAGTGAAAATAAGAATAGCTGGCTTATCAGCATTAATCAATGAGATCACAATCGCTCCTATCAACACACAGACAGGAGAAACAAAATGCAAACAGCTACAAAGACAGTCGCAGTTCTGGGTAATGGTATCGTCGGCGTTGCCATCGCCAAAGGCTTTGCCAACCTCGGTTATGAAGTGATCTTTGGTACCCGCAACCCTGATAGCGATAAAAGCAAGGGGGCGCTGGCTGCAGTGCCAACGGCAAAGGCCAGCAGCTATGCAGATGCGGTCAAGGCTGCCGATCTGGTTTTCCTGGCTCTGCCATGGGATGGCTTATCTGAAAGCCTGGCACTGGCTGGTTCTGCCAACTTCGCTGGCAAAACCGTCATTGATGCTGTTAATCCACTACTGGATTTTGCTACAGGCTCGCCAAAACTGGCG
The DNA here is from genome assembly GCF_049340245.1 of Undibacterium sp. TC4M20W. Taxonomy (NCBI): domain Bacteria; kingdom Pseudomonadati; phylum Pseudomonadota; class Betaproteobacteria; order Burkholderiales; family Oxalobacteraceae; genus Undibacterium; species Undibacterium sp. TC4M20W. Next base: position 97,413 of record NZ_JBMPPI010000001.1, on the reverse strand, counting down.
GTAGGCTTCAGTGATTCTGCCGGTGAGCTGGTACAAAGACTGCTGCCGCAGGCGCGGGTGGTCAAGGCTTTCAATACCATCGTCACCACGCATATGGTGCAACCAAAATTCTCGGATGGTCAGCCGGATATGTTTATTGCGGGGAATGATGCTGGGGCCAAACAGGAGGTGACCGCCATCTTGCGTGATTTTGGCTGGCGTGGCGCGATAGACATGGGTGACATTACAGCGGCACGTTTGATCGAACCGCTGGCGATGTTGTGGATCAGCTATGCATTCCAGCGTCAGCATTGGACGCATGGGTTTAGTTTGTTGGGGCAGGCGAAGTAGGTTCCAATCGGTGGCAATGTCGTAGGTTGGGCTACGTTTCATCAGCCCAACACTGGGCTTTTAAGTAACGTATACGTTTGCAGAGGCCGAGTGTTGGGCTGATACCCCGTAGCCCAACCTACGCGTAATACGTTTTCGGTATTTTTAAGCTGCCTTGGCCGCCTGATAAGCCGCATACAACTGATGATAAACCGCACCGGGTTTGCCATCGCCTATCACCGTATCATCGAGCTTCACTACCGCCAGCACTTCCTTGGTGGCAGATGACAGCATGACTTCATCTGCGGCAAACACTTCTTCGCGGGTAATGCGGCGGGCTTCGAGCTTGATATTGTTGGCGGCACACAGTTCTTCTATCAGACCGTAGCGTATGCCTTCGAGTATCAGGTTGTCTTTCGGTGGGCCCATGAGGATGCCGTCTTTGACTATCCATACATTCGAGGCCGATGCTTCGGTCAGGTAACCGTCGCGGAATTGTATGCTCTCAGTCACGCCGTTTTCGGCGGCGTTTTGTGCTGCCAATACATTGCCCAGTAGCGAGATGGATTTGATCTCGCAACGCAGCCAGCGTTTGTCTTCCATAGCCACACAGGCCACTCCGTTTTCACGTGCAACTGCTGTTGGCAGCACGATGGGGTTGGTCATGATGAAGACCGTAGGTGTGACTTCATCCTTGGGGAAGGCATGGGCACGCTTGGCTACACCACGGGTGACTTGCAGATAGACCATCTGGTCGTCTGAATCATGTGCTGCCATGACCTTGGCGATCAGGGCCAGCCACTCGTCTTTGCTATGCGGATTGGTGATGCCTATGGCTGCCAGACTGCGGAACAGGCGGGCCAGATGCTGGTCGGCACGGAACATCTTGCGACCATACACAGGGATGACTTCATAGATACCATCACCAAAGATAAAGCCACGGTCAAGTACCGGGATTTTGGCTTCGGAAAGAGGCGTCATTTCGCCATTGAGATAGACCAGGGCTTCGTTCATGATAGGCAGGGCAGACAAAAAAAGTGAGAGACTTATTCTTACATGGAAAGCCGTTTTCGCTTATGCAAATACGGCATACAGCCATAGCCAGGGTTTATGTGCGAGCATCAACCCTGGCTAAGCGTTTACATCATTACTTGAACATCAGGCGTATTGAATCCCAGGCGCGGCCAAAGATGCTGGCCTGGTTGACTTGTTCCAGCGCAATCACCGGTACTTCGGCAACGGCTTTGCCATCGAGCATGACTTTCATGACGCCGACCTTGCTGTTCAAGGCAATCGGTGCGACCAGCGGGTCTTTGCGTTCCAGCGCCGGTTTCAGTTTGGCGGCAGATCCTTTTGGCAATGTGATATACAGTTCACGGTCAAAACCTATCTTGACCTGAGGCTGCGTGCCTTTCCAGACTTCTGGCGTGGCAATCGCCTGGCCTTTGTCATACAACTTCAGGGTTTCAAAGTTCAGGTAGCCCCAGTTCAGCAATTTCAAACTTTCTTGCGCACGTACTGAGTCACTTTCGGTGCCGATAACGACCGAGATCAGGCGGCGCTGGCCTGTGCCATTCGGGCGGTTGGCCGACGAGATCAGGCTATAGCCACCGCCAGTAGTATGGCCGGTTTTCATGCCATCGACGGTAGGGTCGAGCATCAGCAGGCGGTTGCGGTTAGGCTGGGTGATCTTGTTATAGGTATAGCTCTTGGTGGAGTAATAGGTCTTGTAGAACTCTGGATGATCAATGATCAGGCGTGCTGCCAGGTTAGACAAATCCTGTGCAGTTGAATAATTGTCCTTGCTCGGTAAACCATGTGGGTTGGCAAAGCGGGTGGCCTTCAGGCCCATGCGTTCTGCTTCGCGGTTCATTTGTACGACAAAGGCTTCTTCACTACCGGCTACCGCTTCTGCCAGGGCAACGGCGGCATCATTGCCGGATTGTACGATCAGGCCATACAGCAATTCATTGATGGTGACTGGCTTGTTCGGTTCAATAAACATCTTTGAACTGCTGCCATCAACCTTCCAGGCGCGGGTAGAGACATTGATGCTCTGGTTCAGGTCCAGCTTCTTGTCCTTGAGCGCAGAAAACACCAGATAGGCCGTCATGATCTTGGTCAGCGAGGCTGGCTCTACGCTCATGGTGGGTTCTTGTGCGGCGATGACCTGGTTGCTGGTGGCATCAAGCAAGAGCCAGGCTTTGGAAGCAATGGTAGGTGAAGGCAGGGTTTGCGCGACTGCGGCTGTCATGGTCAGCAGCGAGACGGCAATTGAGGCGAGGAATTTTTTCATTGATGAACTAGTAAAACAAAGGGTGACAAAAAACGAATAGTAGTGGGCTCGCCAGATGCATGGTCAGCTGTTGTCTGCATGGAATCTGGCGGTGACATCATCAGGCTTTATCCCACATGCTGATGATATGTTGTTTGATATGGTGCAGGCGACGGTGGAAGAAATGGTCTGCGCCGGGTATGACGGTGACGGGTATATCTTGCGGGCGCAGCCAGTCCAGCACGGCAGAGAGAGGGATGGTTTCATCGAGCTCACCATGCACCAGGACGGTATTTGCCGGTATAGCAGGCATATCCCATTTGCCAGCCGCTGCACCAACCAGTGCCAGGCGTTCTGCCGGCTTGCCATTCTCTTGCAAACGCTGTTGCAGGCGGGCCTGTACAAAGGTGCCAAATGAGAAACCCGCCAACGCCAGGGGCAAATCCGGGAAACGTGCACGCATGCTGTTGAGCAAGATTTCCATATCGTCAGTTTCACCTATCCCGGCATCGTATACACCCTGGGACTGATCGACCCCGCGAAAGTTCATGCGTACTGCGACATAACCCAGTGCAGTAAAGGCGCGCGCCAGGGTTTGCGCTACCTTGTTGTCCATGGTGCCGCCATATAGCGGATGCGGGTGGGCTACCAGTGCCAGGCCTATCGGCGCGGCATGTGTTTCAGGATCAGGCAAGTCCAGCGCGCATTGCAAATTGCCTGCTGCACCCTGGAGAGAAAAATGTTCAGTCTGGGCGTTCATGATAATTAAACCCTCAGACTTTCAAACGTTCGACGACACCGCCGCCTATCAGATCGACATCAATGATTTCATCAATATCGGATTGATCGACAAAGGTATACCAGGTGCCTTGTGGGTAAACCACGAGGACCGGGCCTTCTTCGCATCGATCGAGACAACCTGCTTTATTGATGCGGATTTTGCCCTGGCCACTCATGTTTAATTGTTTGACGCGGCGTTTGGCATGTTCCTGGGCGGCTTGTGCACCACGGTCTGCACAGCAGGGGCGGCCATCTTCGCGTTGATTCAGGCAAAAAAAAACGTGTTTTTGAAAATAAAGTTCTTCAGACATAAGATATCCAGCCTGCGGTTGATACCGCCACCGGGTGATGGCGCTTGTTGCCCGCTATGATACTGCAATTGTGCAGTCAGGTGACTTTTACCGCCGGGCGCGGCTTGCGTAGCAGCGCCCAGATCGCCAGAAACGGCCAGAACAAAGACAGGAATTGCGCCGCGCCATTAAAGTTCAAAAACTTGCCCTGCACCCAGGTTTGCATCGTCGCCGCAAAGTAGGGATTGTCCGAAACCAGGTTGATGACAATCAGCGATATCGTCAGCATCAGCAAGGCCAGCCGCTTTTGTACATGGGCCGGGGCAAAAGAAAAACCGTACAGCATGATGATGCTGATCAGCAAACCACCACGCGCGCCCGGAGTCAGCCAGGCAAACGCATATTCAGGTTTGAACAGCAGGGCGCTGGCCAGTGCCTTGATCGTCAATGCTGCACCCAGCAACAAGACTGACAAAATGGTTTTAGGTGCGTGGCGGTTCAGCAGGCTCAGGCAAATCAGCAGGGCACCGGTGCAACTGCAGGCAGTGATAATGGTTTCCGATAACAGGTATTCCTCTGCACTGAGTTCAAAACCCTGCAGCAGGAAGGCACTAATATCAATATCCATATCCATCATTTCGCTCAGGGTTTGCGAAATCACGGGCAAGACCTGGCCCAGGCCAAACAGATAGGCCTGGGGATAAATCTGTGCCATGGTCCACAAGCCAAGTACCAGGATTTCGCGGCTGGATTCCTTGTGTGTCCATTGCTTGCGCAATAATTGCAGGCGGCCTTTTTCCAGTATCAGTGGCGTTAGCAAGGCACCCAGTATCGCGCCCAGCATGGCACCTGAGCTATTCGTCAAAAAATCCAGTAAGGAAGTCACCCGGCTGGGCAAGAAGTTTTGCACTATTTCTGCCGTAGCCGATAACAGTGCACCGGCCAGTGTTGCCAGCAAGGCAGCCCACCAGCGCCTGACCAGTGGGTAAAGCGCAAACACTACCAGCATGCCAAAGGGGATATAGCCCACCACATTGATGGCGGCATCAAAGCCACCCCAGTAACGTGGCCATTGCTTGATCAGTTCAGGTAGCGCTGCCCAGCTATTGGTTTGCCAGCCGGTAAACGGATACCAGCTCGCATAGATGATCAGAAACAGATAGGCAACCAGGCTCACTCTGGCAAACGGCGAACTGCGCAAGCTTTGCAGTTGTTCGCTGGCTGGCGGGCTGATGGGCTCACCAGTTGGTGTATCTGGTAGTGCCTGATTGTGATCTGGCTGCATGCGCTTGGTTTCAGGAAGCAATAGGCTTGTGATGTCAGCTTATTTTAAAGGCAGGCCCACGATCCAGGCCTGGATGTCGTTGATGCTGGCATCAGCAGCTTCGCGCATTGCTCTTGCACCACCAGGTGCATCGGCAGTAGTTGCTGCAACTTTTTGCTGAAAGCTTTTCTGGGCGATCAGCTTGTGACCCTTGATAACAGACGCGCGCAGGCTGATCTGGGCCTCGCTTTGGCTGGCTGTCGTAAATATCTGGGAAAACTCATCAAGCTCCAGGCGCAATACCGGCAGGTTGGCGGCGCCATCGGTATTTGCCAATACATCGGCACCTTGCGCCACCAGACCGGCTTTCAGTCTTTGTGCCAGCAATTGTGCTGGTGGCATGCTCCAGCGGTGCAGGGAATATGCCTTGAGTTGCTGCACATTGTCATATTGCAGTCTGTATAACATGGCATTGCTGTCCAGCGCCGGTGCGATGTTGATTTCTGCAATGCTGATCTGGAATTTCGCAGGACTGGGTTGTGCGGGTGCAGTCACGGCAAGCGGGCCAAAATCATATTGCTGGGACTGTTGTACTACCGGTTTACTGCTACATGCAGATAGCAAAGTCAGCAAGGACAGGGCAAATAGTGAAAATGCGGTCGCGCCAGTGTTGCCGAATTTACTGAAGTGGCGAAAAAATGCAGGATAGCTCATACGGATTCCTTTACTTGGGAGCGACAAAGCCAGGCTCGCCCGGGCCAGGTGCAGGGGCGGGATTGCCAAACAAAAGGCTTTGCGGCCTTTCCTTGAGTGAATCTGACAGGCGGCCAAAAGAGCGCAGGCTGGATTTTGCATCACCTGCCACGCTTTGTACCTTGGGCAGGGTGTCCAGGATCAGGCTGTTGCCTACATTGTCCATGACCAGATTGAATTTTGCCAAAGGGCCATCTTCTGCCTGCAGGCTGGTGGTCAGTTGATTCAGGTTGTTGCTGAGCTTGCCGACATTGCCAGACAGGGTGCGTACTTCAACCATGGTCATTTTGGCCTGGTCTGCCAGCTCCGGCAGGCGCGCCAGAGTGGGTTCAAATTTGGCTGGCAACTCTTTCCATGCAGTAGCGGCCTGGCCCATGTTCTCTACCGCAGTCATCAGCGATTTTTGATTGGCCGGATCGAGCATGGTATTGAGCCTGCGCGTCAGTTCTTCTGCCTGGGCCAAGATGGCCTGGCCGCGTTTTTCGAGGTTTTGCATCATGCCCGGGCGCATGGGTATGCGTGGCACCACGTCAGGCTTATGGTTGGCTACCAGTAACTGTTTGGATGTGCCTTCATCATCCAGTTGTACGAAGGCGATGCCGGTAACGCCCTGATAGCCCAAGGTTGCATAGGTGGAGCTGGTGACCGGTGCATCGGGAATGATTTCCAGGCGCAGGATGATTTGCCCCGGATTATTGTCATCAAAATCAATATCAGTGACATTGCCGACCTTGATGCCCTTGTAGCGCACTGCTGCCTGCAGGTTCAGCCCGGACACTGCCGATGATGTGACCACGTCGTAAGGTATGCGCTTGATTTTGTCGCGTCCCAGCCAGATAGCCAATACGGTTGTGAGTGTCAGCAGGGCAATGGTAAAAAAGCCTGCCATGAGCGCATGAGATCTGTTTTCCATCGCTTATATCTCCTGATGCGTTTGGGGTGGTAGTGCTTCCATGGCGCGCTCGCCGCGCCCACCAAGGAAGAAACTGCGTATGAATGGATGTTGGTAAGCCACGACTTCTCTCGGTGTACCTATGGTAACCACATGTTTTTCTGCCAGCACGGCAATCCGGCTGGAGAGGGCAAACAGGCTGTCCAGGTCATGTGTCACCATGATGACGGTCAGGTGCAATTGCTGGTGCAGCGATAATATCAGTTCGACAAAGCTGTCTGAGCGGTCGGGGTCCAGCCCCGCTGTTGGCTCATCGAGGAATAGCAACTCCGGGTCCAGTGCCAGTGCACGCGCCAGCGCAATGCGCTTGATCATGCCACCCGACAAATCGGCGGGCATCTTGCGCGCATGTTCAAAGGCAATATCAACCATGTGCAGCTTCAGATAAACCAGATCATTGATGAGGTCTTCCGGCAGCGTGCCCAGTTCACGCATGGGCTGTGCGACATTGTCGAATACGCTCAGGGCAGAATACAGTGCACCATGCTGGAACAGCATGCCAGAACGCTTGCGCAGATAATCCAGATGCCGCGCTTGCGAATCATGCAAGTCTTCGCCAAACACCTTGATACTACCGCGTGTCGGTGTTTCCAGCCCCAGCATCTGCCGCATCAGCACCGTCTTGCCCGAACCTGAGCCGCCGACAATGGAAAGAATCTCGCCACGTTTGACATTCAGTTCCAGCCCGTCATGCACTACGGCGCGGCCAAACTGAGTACGCAAGTCGCGGATTTCTATGATGTTTTCGCTCGTCATCAGTAACCTGCCTTGCTGAAGATAATGGCGAATATGGCATCGGCGATGATGACTACCGTGATAGCAACCACCACGGAACTGGTGGTGCCGCGCCCCAGGCTCTCGGTATTTGGTTCTATGCGCAAGCCATAGTGGCAAGCGATCAGCGCGATCAGTATGCCGAAGGTGATGCCTTTGGACAGACCTATCCAGAAATTCAGCAACGGCACGACCTCTGGTAATTTATAGATGAAAAATTCTGGTGACATGCCCAGCAAAGCCTGGGCCGAGATCATGCCGCCCGTCAATGCCATAATATCTGTCCAGATCACCAGCAGGGGCATGGCAATTGCCAGCGCCAGTACCTTGGGCATGATCAGGCGAAATCCCTGCGGTATGCCCATGACGCGCATGGCATCCAGTTCTTCCGTCACCCGCATGACACCGAGTTGCGCCGTAATGGCAGAGCCAGAACGTCCGGCCACCAGGATCGCCGCCAGCATGGGCCCCAGTTCACGGATGATACTCATGCCGAGAATATTGACGATATACAGGTCACCACCAAAGGTGCGCAATTGCTGGGCCGACAGATACGACAACACCACGCCTATCAGTATGCCGACCAGGGCTGTAATGCCGAGTGCCTGCGTACCTGTGTGATAGATGTTGGCCGACAATTCTTTCCATGGTGCTTTGATGGGGTGGCGGACAAAGCGCAGCAAATCCAGCATGAGCTGGCCGAGCAGGGCAGTGAAGCTGTATAAATGCTGGAACAGGCCCAGCACTTTTGTGCCGAGCTGCATGATGCGCGTCAGCCTTTGTTTGGGCGGGCGCGGTACCAGGATTTTGCTGACTTCTTCCAGTCTGGCAAACAAGCCTTCATGGGCTGGCAGGATATTGACGTGTTCCGGTCTTTGCTTGCCCCAGGCCCGCCATAACATTTGCGCACCGATGTGATCGAGCGAGCTGATCTGACTTAAATCCCAGCGTACACCAGGCTGACGGGCGGCCTGGCTTAACTGAGTACTGATCTCCTGCATGGTGGCAGGTGGTGACAGGGCATGCACCAGCCAAGCACCTGCGACGATAGCAGTGGGCTGTTGCTGATGACTGATTTGCAGGGTGGGCGCGATCTCAAGAGGCATATTTTTGCAAGTGTAAGTGAGAAAGTACATTTGCTGCAATGAATGCCCCCTGGTAATCAGCTCGTATCAGTTTTTTATACCAATAGTTTATTTTTCTTGTACCAAAGGGGTCTTTTTATCCATGACTTCGCGGCAATCACCTTTGAGAGTGGCATTGTCATAATTGGTCCAGCCATAACTATCGACATAACGAGTATGTGGCTTGAGTTGCTTGCTGAGTATGCTCCACTCCAGTTTTTCATCCGGGTAGCGAATATTCGCCATATCCAGCAGGCTGTGAAAAATGTTTTCTGTCGATAGCCTGGCTTTCTGGTGCAAACGCAACTGCACTACCTTGTCAGGGAAGTGTTCCTGATACGCATCCGAATACCACATCAATGCTGGCACATGGAATTCATAATCAGTATTGTGACCATGAAAAGCCAGGTTGCAACTACCGTCATACAAGGTCTGCCCATGATCAGATATATATACTAGCGACGTTATCTGCGAGCTGGTTTTCAACTTCTGTATGACTTCTGACAGCATCCAGTCTGTATACAAGATGGAGTTGTCATAGCTGTTATTCAAGGCCTGCTTGTTTTTCAGGTCGGTATAAGCGGGATTGATAACCCCGTATAGCGACGGTTTCCAGTTATCAAAAGACTTTGGATGGCGATGGCTGTAATTCCAGTGATTGCCCAGAGTATGCAAGACGATGAGTTTTTTCGGTGCGGCATCTCGCATGGCATTTGCCATCGGTTCCAGCAAGACCTGGTCAAGATTGGAGCTATTGGTAAAGCCACCGAGGTTTAAAAACTGGGTGACATCAGCTTCCTTCGCGAACACCGAGGTGGGCGTATCAAACTGACCAAAGCTCATTTGATTGGATAACCAGTAAGTCTTGAAGCCGGCCTCCTTGAAAGCCGTCAAAAATGATTTTTCAGAAAATCCTGCCTTCAGGCTTTGTGCCGCCGGTTTGCGCGAGACGATGATGGGCACCGACAAACGGGTGGCAGAGACAGCAGTGACCACATCGCTGAAGCTGACCAGATTGCTCTCTTGTTTGAGCAGGGGATTGGTGTCACGTTCATAGCCATTCAGGCTCCAGCGGTCAAAGCGTGAGGATTCGCCTATCACCATGATGATGGTTTGCGGCGTTGCGGGATTGCCATCCAGATGTGCCTGGAAGCGGAAAGCCCGGCTTTTCTCTGACAGTTTGGCCAGGTAATCACGCTCTACCCAAAAATCATTGCCGCGCAAGACCAGGCCAAATGGCCAGCTGCGTATATAAATTTCTTCGTCATAGGGGATTTTGGCCCATTGCGGTAGCGGTGGCAGGTTCTGTTTAAGACTGGCATGCCAGCGTGCCAGTGTGCCTGCATCAGCGGCTGGAGCAGAGGACGCTGATGCAGAAGCTGAAGCGCTGGCTTCCTCCTCTTCATCTTCGTCTTTTTCTTCATCTTCTGTTGAGGCTGAGCTTGATGCTGCGTTTGAGCTTGAAGTTGCCCCTGAAGTTGGTGCCGCACTGGAGCTGGCCTTGCTGGTACTGGCAGATGGTGCAGCTTTGGCAACGCCTATCTGTTCGCCATAAGTCCAGGTGCCAATGCCGATGACAAACAGCAGTAATACTACCCAGCGTGAACGGTGGGTCCAGTCCAGGTGACTATGGGTTTTTGCAACGCGTAGCAGGCTCCACCACCAGGCCGTTACTGCAATCACCAGTAATAACAGCAGCCAGACTTTGTTGCCGAGGAACTCCATCGCTTCTTTAGGGCTGGTTTCCACCATGATACCCAGGTGATGAGTAGAGATACCTTGTCCAAAATATAAGCGCAGGTAAACTTCGACAGGTACGGCAAAGAAGGCAGGCAGCAACAGGTAATGAAACCAGCGTGGCCTTTGCAGCAAAGCCCAAAACCCCAGCCATGACACCAGCTCCATTGCCAGCAGATGCCAGGTTTTTTCCACGGGCTGGCCTTGCAGCAGCGGGAAAAACGGCAGACTGGAAATCAGCAGGTAACTGAGTAATAAATACAGCGAGGCTGGGCGAAACAGGGCGGGCATTGTGTTTTTGTACTTGCAACAGGGTTGGCCGCAGTCTGAGGCAAACCGGGATATCAATGCTGAGGCCCTGGTCTTGCGTGACGCGGCAGTTTAAGGGCGTAAATAGTAAATGATTTACTTTGGATTGGCGTCATATTGACGTCACATTCACCCGGTGAACGTCAGATTTAAGCATATTTTGCCTTTCAATCACATCCTGCAAGTCATTCAGCCCTTCCCCTTGTCCGGTAAACCTTGATTTCCTGCTGAAATTTTCTACCCTGAAAGGCTGCTCGCACATCCCCAAAATGAGCTAAGCGCTTGAATTGTAGAAATAAAAAGCGTTGACATGCTTGCGCAAGGCAGCATAAAATTGTGAGTTCTCGATTTTGGGTTTGCATTTGCTATTGTTGTTTTGCCCGGTTTTGTCAGGCTGACAATGCTTAAAAAGCAGGCAAAAGCAGGCGGCTGAGTCGGGTTGGTCTGAGGATTCAGGCTGAAAAATGATTTTAAGTTCCCGGGCAACCGTTTCCGGGTTTGTGTTTAACGTTGTATTTTGTTGGATTAAAAACGATGCCAACCATCAATCAACTGATTCGCCAACCACGTGTTTCTGCACGTGTGAAAAGCAAATCGCCGGCGCTGGAAAACAGCCCGCAAAAACGTGGCGTTTGCACCCGCGTTTATACGACAACTCCAAAAAAGCCTAACTCGGCTTTGCGTAAAGTTGCCAAAGTTCGCCTGACTAATGGTTTCGAAGTTATTTCGTACATTGGCGGTGAAGGCCATAACTTGCAAGAACATAGCGTAGTTTTGCTGCGCGGTGGTCGTGTAAAGGATTTGCCAGGTGTTCGTTACCATATGGTTCGCGGTGCTTTGGATACTCAAGGCGTTAAAGACCGTAAGCAAGCTCGCTCCAAATATGGTGCTAAGCGTGCTAAGGCAGTTAAGAAGTAATTATCTCGTAATTTAATCTCCGTAAACTATTACGGATCAGTGTCGGTTTGGAAATAAGCCGAGTAAGTGACCGGTTATGATGGCCTGTCGCGAGCGTGGAGCAAAATGTTGCTTTGTGCTCAACTGAAGATTGAAAGGAATTGAAATGCCACGTCGTCGTGAGGTCCCGAAACGGGACGTACTGCCGGATCCAAAATTCGGTAATGTAGAAGTAGCAAAATTTGTAAACGTTTTGATGTTGTCCGGCAAGAAGTCTGTTGCTGAAGGCATCATCTACGGCGCATTCGATCACATCCAACAAAAATCTGGTAAAGATCCTTTGGAAGTGTTTGCGCTGGCAATCAGCAACGCCAAGCCACTGGTTGAGGTTAAATCCCGCCGTGTTGGTGGCGCGAACTACCAGGTGCCTGTAGAAGTGCGCCCAGTTCGTCGTCTGGCTTTGTCTATGCGTTGGTTGCGTGAAGCCGCTAACAAGCGTAGCGAAAAATCCATGCCACAACGTTTGGGTGGTGAATTGCTGGAAGCCGCAGAAGGCCGCGGCGGCGCAATGAAGAAACGTGATGAAGTCCATCGTATGGCTGAAGCCAACAAGGCCTTCTCTCACTTCCGTTTCTAAGAGTAGGAGTAAGGAGCTGTTGTATGTCTTTAGTGCAACGGCTCTGGCAAGTATTTTGAATCAGGCCGGGCGCGATTTTTGTAAAAAAATGCGCTCGGTTTTGTCCATTAAAAGATTTAGGATTAGCTATGGCCCGTAAGACCCCCATTGAGCGCTACCGCAATATCGGTATTTCCGCTCACATTGATGCCGGTAAAACAACAACGACAGAACGCGTACTGTTTTACACAGGTGTAAACCACAAAATTGGTGAAGTGCATGATGGCGCGGCTACCATGGACTGGATGGAGCAAGAGCAGGAACGTGGTATTACCATTACTTCCGCTGCGACCACATGCTTCTGGAAGGGCATGGCGAACAACTTCCCAGAACATCACATCAACATCATCGATACACCAGGCCACGTTGACTTCACTATTGAAGTTGAGCGTTCCATGCGTGTTCTGGATGGCGCCTGCATGGTTTACTGTGCAGTAGGTGGCGTTCAGCCTCAGTCTGAAACCGTATGGCGTCAGGCTAACAAGTACAAAGTCCCACGTTTGGCATTCGTCAACAAGATGGACCGTACTGGCGCGAACTTCTTCAAAGTGTACGATCAAATGCGTGCACGTCTGAAAGCCAACCCAGTTCCTCTGCAAGTACCTATCGGTGCTGAAGACCTGTTTGAAGGCGTTATCGATCTGGTCAAGATGAAAGCAATCATTTGGGATGCAGCATCTCAAGGTATGAAATTTGAATACCGCGATATCCCTGAAAACCTGTTGGCTGACGCACAAAAGTGGCGTGAAAACATGGTTGAAGCAGCTGCTGAAGCCAGTGAAGAGCTGATGAACAAATACCTTGAAGAAGGTGATTTGACTGAAGAAGAAATCAAGGCTGCTTTGCGTCAACGTACTATCGCTTCTGAAATCGTTCCTATGATGTGCGGTACTGCATTTAAGAACAAAGGCGTTCAGGCGATGTTGGATGCGGTTGTTGAATACCTGCCATCCCCATTGGACATCCCACCAGTTCCTGGTGTGAACGAAGATGACGAGCCAGTTGTCCGTAAAGCTGAAGATACAGAGAAATTCTCTGCTCTGGCATTCAAAATCGCAACTGATCCATTCGTTGGTCAATTGTGCTTTATCCGTTGCTACTCCGGTACTTTGAATTCTGGCGACAGCGTTTACAACTCTGTTAAAGAGAAAAAAGAACGTATCGGCCGTCTGGTTCAAATGCACGCGAACCAACGTGAAGAAATCAAAGAAATGATGGCGGGTGATATCGCTGCCGTGGTTGGTCTGAAAGACACAACAACTGGTGATACGCTGTGTGACGAAAAAGCAATCGTTGTTCTGGAACGCATGATATTCCCAGAGCCAGTTATTTCTCAGGCTGTAGAACCAAAAACTAAAGCCGACCAGGAAAAAATGGGTCTGGCATTGAACCGTCTGGCCGCTGAAGATCCATCTTTCCGCGTACGTACTGACGAAGAATCTGGTCAAACAATTATCGCCGGTATGGGCGAGTTGCATCTGGATATTATCGTTGACCGTATGAAGCGTGAATTCAACGTTGAAGCGACAGTGGGTAAACCACAAGTTGCTTACCGCGAAACTATCCGCAAAACTTGCGAAGAAATCGAAGGTAAATTCGTTAAGCAATCCGGTGGTCGTGGTCAGTACGGTCACGTTGTTCTGAAGATCGAACCGCAAGAACCAGGTAAAGGCTTTGAATTCGTTGACGCGATCAAAGGCGGTACAGTTCCACGCGAATACATCCCTGCAGTTGAAAAAGGTGTTCGCGAAACACTGACTTCCGGTGTATTGGCTGGCTACCCGGTTGTTGACGTTAAAGTCACATTGTTCTTCGGTTCCTACCATGACGTTGACTCCAACGAAAACGCCTTCCGTATGGCGGGTTCGATGGCGTTCAAAGATGGCTGCCGTAAAGCAAGCCCAGTTATCCTGGAACCAATGATGGCTGTTGAAGTAGAAACACCTGAAGACTACGCTGGTACAGTCATGGGTGATCTGTCTTCACGTCGTGGTATGGTTCAAGGTATGGACGAAATCGCTGGCGGCGGTGGCAAGATCATCAAAGCTGAAGTGCCTTTGTCTGAGATGTTTGGTTATTCCACATCCCTGCGTTCTGCTACACAAGGTCGTGCAACGTATTCCATGGAATTCAAGCACTACTCTGAAGCACCTAAGAACGTGATTGACGCTATCGTCACATCCAAAGCTAAGTAATAAAGAATCAAAGGCCTGCCCCATGCCGGGGTAGGTTTTCTATTGTTGATAAATCGTTCTTTTTGAAGGAAGAATAAAATGGCAAAAGGTAAGTTCGAGCGCACCAAGCCGCACGTCAACGTCGGTACAATTGGTCACGTTGATCACGGTAAAACCACACTGACAGCAGCGATTGCAACAGTCCTGTCGAAAAAATTCGGCGGCGAAGCTAAAGCATACGACCAGATCGATGCAGCACCAGAAGAAAAAGCGCGCGGTATTACTATCAATACAGCCCACGTTGAGTACGAAACAGCTGGTCGTCACTACGCCCACGTTGACTGCCCAGGCCATGCTGACTATGTTAAAAACATGATCACTGGCGCGGCTCAGATGGACGGCGCGATCCTGGTTTGCTCCGCAGCAGACGGCCCAATGCCACAAACTCGTGAACACATCCTGTTGGCCCGCCAAGTTGGCGTTCCATACATCATCGTATTCCTGAACAAATGCGACATGGTTGATGACGCTGAGTTGCTGGAACTGGTTGAAATGGAAGTTCGTGAATTGTTGTCCAAATACGAATTCCCAGGCGACGACCTGCCTATCATTCAAGGTTCCGCTAAACTGGCCCTCGAAGGCGACAAAGGTCCTCTGGGCGAAGAAGCCATCATGAAACTGGCTGATGCTCTGGATACCTACATCCCAACACCAGAACGTGCTGTTGACGGCGCCTTCCTGTTGCCAGTAGAAGACGTATTCTCCATCTCCGGCCGCGGGACAGTTGTTACTGGCCGTATCGAACGCGGTATCGTCAAAGTTGGCGAAGAGATCGAAATCGTCGGTATCAAAGACACAGTCAAAACAACATGTACTGGCGTTGAAATGTTCCGCAAACTGCTCGACCAAGGTCAAGCAGGTGACAACGTCGGCGTATTGCTGCGTGGTACAAAACGTGAAGATATCCAACGTGGTCAAGTGTTGGCAAAACCAGGCTCAATCAAGCCTCACGCCCACTTCACAGGCGAGATCTATGTTCTGTCCAAAGATGAAGGTGGCCGTCATACACCATTCTTCAACAACTACCGTCCACAGTTCTACTTCCGTACAACGGACGTCACTGGTTCGATCGAGTTGCCGAAAGACAAAGAAATGGTCATGCCAGGTGATAACGTATCTATCACTGTTAAATTGATCAACCCGATCGCGATGGAAGAAGGCTTGCGCTTCGCTATCCGTGAAGGTGGCCGTACAGTCGGTGCTGGCGTTGTTGCTAAAATCATCGAGTAATATCTGCCGTAATTTGTAGTATACTAGTTGGCTGTCGTATTGAATTTAATGCGGCAGCCAATTTAGTTTTCGCTCTTTATTAAATATGCCGGCGGCTCTGCCGTACCTGGCTCGCTCTTTATAGGAATGAACATGTCCACACAAAATCAAAAAATCCGTATCCGTCTGAAGGCTTTCGATTACAAACTGATCGATCAGTCCGCTCTGGAAATCGTAGAAACAGCCAAGCGCACTGGCGCTGTTGTTAAAGGCCCGGTTCCTTTGCCTACACGTATCCAGCGTTTCGACGTACTGCGTTCCCCACACGTGAACAAAACTTCCCGTGATCAATTTGAAATCCGTACTCACCAGCGTTTGATGGACATCGTTGACCCAACTGACAAAACAGTTGACGCGTTGATGAAGCTCGATCTGCCAGCTGGCGTTGACGTAGAAATCAAACTGCAATAATTCTTATTGATTTGAAAATACTGATGCAAATTAGTATTCTCAGAAAAATACTGAAAATTCGACATACCACAATTTTTCGAAAATTCAAATAAATTAGTCTTGTAAATAAAAAATTTGCGGGCTATAATCGAAGGCTTAGATGTAGGTCAGCTCCGGCTGGCCTATTCGTTTAAGTTTTTTAAACATCAGCCTCACCCAATCGTAGGTGAGAATGGAGAAAACAATGAGCTTGGGCCTAGTTGGTCGCAAGGTTGGTATGATGCGCATCTTTACAGATGATGGGGATTCGATTCCTGTTACTGTTTTGGACGTATCCAACAACCGCGTGACGCAAGTCAAAACTCCTGAAACAGACGGTTACTCCGCTGTTCAGGTAACTTTCGGTCAGCGCCGTGCATCCCGCGTAACAAAAGCGGCTGCCGGTCACCTCGCAAAAGCAGGTGTTGAAGCTGGTACTGTATTAAAAGAATTCCGTATTGATGCTGCTAAAGCTGCTGAACTGAAAGCAGGCGATGTTGTGCCTGTTGGTATGTTCGAAGCTGGTCAAAAAGTAGACGTGCAAGGCGTAACGATTGGTAAAGGCTATGCCGGTACGATCAAACGTCACCATTTCTCTTCTGGTCGTGCAACTCACGGTAACTCCCGTTCGCATAATGTACCTGGTTCTATCGGTATGGCGCAGGATCCAGGTCGTGTATTCCCTGGTAAGCGCATGACTGGTCATCTGGGTGATGCAACTCGCACTGTGCAAAATCTGGAAATCGCTCGCGTAGATGCAGAGCGTCAGTTGTTGCTGGTGAAGGGTGCCGTGCCGGGTGCAAAAAATGGTCAGGTGATTGTATCTCCTGCTGTTAAAGTTAAAGCCAAGAAGGGAGCCTAATCCATGGAACTGAAGCTCCTAAACGAACAAGGTCAAGCAGCGTCGAACGTAGCCGCTCCTGATACTATCTTTGGTCGTGACTACAATGAAGCCTTGATCCATCAAGTCGTCGTTGCATTCCAAGCCAATGCTCGTAGCGGTAATCGCAAACAAAAAGATCGTGAAGAAGTCCATCACACAACCAAGAAGCCTTGGCGTCAAAAAGGTACTGGTCGTGCACGTGCTGGTATGTCTTCTTCTCCATTGTGGCGTGGCGGTGGTCGTATATTCCCGAACTCGCCTGATGAGAATTTCTCTCACAAAGTTAACAAAAAGATGTATCGCGCAGGTATCTGCTCGATTCTGTCTCAGTTGGCTCGTGAAGGTCGTTTGAATGTGGTTGACGATGTGACTGTTGACGCACCTAAGACAAAACTGTTGTCCGAAAAACTGAAAGCAATGGGTTGCCTGGATTCCGTCCTGATCATTACTGACGAATTCAATGAAAACCTGATGTTGGCAGCGCGTAACCTGGCAAACGTATTGGTTGTTGAGCCACGTTATGCTGATCCAGTTTCTTTGGTGTTCTACAAGAAAGTGTTGATCACTAAGCCAGCACTGGCAAAGATTGAGGAGATGCTGGCATGAGCGCACAAGTCAAAATTAGCGAAGAACGCCTGATGAAGGTGTTGCTGGCTCCTGTTATTTCTGAAAAAGCAACTATGGTTGCTGAAAAGAATGAGCAAGTGGTTTTCCTGGTTATGCCAGATGCAACCAAGCCAGAAATCAAAGCTGCCGTCGAATTGCTGTTCAAAGTACAAGTTGAATCTGTACAAGTGGCAAATCGTCAAGGTAAACAAAAACGTACCGGTAAATTTAATGGCCGCCGCAATCATACAAGACGCGCTTTTGTATGCTTGAAGCCAGGTCAGGAAATTAACTTCACTGAGGGGGCATAAGCATGGCACTCGTTAAGATGAAGCCAACCTCACCAGGTCGTCGTGGTATGGTGAAGGTAGTGACAGAAGGCCTGTACAAAGGTCGTCCGTTCGCTGCTTTGTTGGAAAAGAAATCAAAAACTGCTGGCCGTAATAACAACGGTCACATCACTACCCGTCATATCGGTGGTGGTCATAAGCAGCATTATCGTCTGGTTGACTTCAAACGCACCAAAGATGGTATCCCTGCAAAAGTAGAGCGTATTGAATACGATCCTAACCGTACAGCACACATTGCTTTGTTGTGCTACGCGGATGGTGAACGTGCATACATCATTGCCCCTAAAGGTATGGCTGCTGGTGATCAGGTCATGAACGGCTCTCAAGCGCCGATCAAATCTGGTAACTGCTTGCCTATCCGTAATATCCCGGTCGGTACAACTATGCATTGCGTAGAAATGCTGCCAGGTAAAGGTGCTCAGATTGCACGTACAGCTGGTGCTGGCGTTGTCCTGATGGCACGTGAAGGTACTTACGCTCAGGTTCGTCTGCGCTCCGGTGAAGTTCGTCGTATTCATATCGAATGCCGCGCGACTATCGGTGAAGTAGGCAACGGTGAGCATAACCTGCGCAAAATCGGTAAAGCTGGTGCAATGCGTTGGCGTGGTGTTCGTCCTACCGTTCGCGGTGTGGTCATGAACCCGGTCGATCACCCGCACGGTGGTGGTGAAGGTAAAACTGCAGCCGGCCGTCACCCAGTATCACCATGGGGTCAGCAAACCAAGGGTAAGAAGACTCGTCGCAACAAGCGCACTACTTCGATGATCGTCTCACGCCGTGGCAAGAAATAAGGGATAAAACATGACACGTTCATTGAAAAAAGGGCCGTTTTGCGACGCCCACCTGGTGAAGAAAGTCGAAACCGCTCAAGCGACTAAAGACAAAAAGCCAATCAAGACTTGGTCCCGTCGTTCGACAATTATGCCGGACTTCATCGGTTTGACCATTGCGGTTCATAACGGTAAGCAACACGTACCAGTTTATGTTTCCGAAAACATGGTTGGTCACAAGCTCGGCGAATTCGCGCTGACCCGTACGTTCAAGGGTCACGCTGCCGATAAAAAGGCTAAGAGATAAGGACCGATGATGGAAACTAAAGCAAATTTGCGCGGTGTGCGTCTGTCTGAGCAAAAAGGTCGCCTGGTGGCTGACCTGATTCGCGGTAAAAAAGTAGATCAGGCATTGAATATCCTGGCATTCAGCCCTAAAAAAGGTGCTGCGATCATCAAGAAAGTGTTGGAGTCTGCAATTGCAAACGCCGAGCACAATGATGGCGCGGATATCGACGAGCTGAAAGTAAAGACTATCTATGTCGAAAAAGGTGCGATTCTGAAGCGCTTCACAGCACGCGCTAAGGGTCGTGGTGATCGTATCTCTAAACAATCCTGTCACATTTATGTGACCGTTGGTAACTAAGGAGTCACGATGGGACAGAAGATACATCCAACCGGTTTTCGTTTGGCAGTAACACGTAACTGGTCTTCTCGTTGGTATGCTGGCAATGGTAACTTTGCCTCCATGCTCATCGAAGATCTGAAGGTACGTGAATACCTGAAGAAGAAACTGAAAAACGCGTCTGTAGGCCGCATCGTTATTGAGCGTCCTGCTAAAAACGCACGCATCACGATATACAGCTCCCGTCCAGGCGTTGTGATCGGTAAAAAAGGCGAAGATATTGAAGTATTGAAAGCTGAATTGTCGAAATTGATGGGCGTGCCAGTTCACGTCAACATCGAAGAAATTCGCAAGCCAGAAATCGATGCTCAACTGATCGCTGATTCTATCGCTCAGCAACTGGAAAAACGCATCATGTTCCGCCGCGCGATGAAACGTGCGATGCAAAATGCAATGCGTTTGGGCGCTCAAGGTATCAAGATCATGTCTGGTGGTCGTTTGAACGGTATTGAGATCGCACGTAAAGAATGGTATCGCGAAGGCCGCGTGCCTCTGCATACTCTGCGTGCTGACATCGACTACGGCTTTGGCGAAGCATCCACAACTTACGGCATCATTGGCGTAAAAGTATGGGTCTACAAAGGCGATCGTTTGGCAAATGGCGATGCGCCTGTTATCGAATCGACACCGGAAGACGACAAAAAACGTCGCGGTCCACGTCGTGATGATGGCAAGCCAAATAGCCGTCCACGCGCCAAGCGTCCAGAAGGACAAACACCGACGACCGGCGCAGCAGCCCCGGCAGCCAAGCGCGTACGCGCAAAAGCTGACGCTGCAGCACCGGCTGAGAAAGCAGGAGAATAATCATGCTGCAACCAGCACGCAGAAAATATCGCAAGGAACAGAAAGGCCGTAACAAGGGTATCTCGCATACTCGTGGTACAGCAGTTTCCTTCGGTGAGTTTGGCTTGAAGGCAGTTGGTCGTGGTCGTATCACAGCGCGTCAGATTGAAGCAGCGCGTCGTGCAATGACTCGTCACATTAAACGCGGTGGCCGTATCTGGATCCGCATTTTCCCGGACAAGCCAATTTCCCAGAAACCAGCGGAAGTCCGTATGGGTAATGGTAAAGGTAATCCAGAGTACTACGTTGCCGAGATTCAACCGGGCAAAATGTTGTACGAAATGGATGGTGTCGATGAGACGCTGGCACGCGAAGCGTTCCGCTTGGCTGCAGCTAAATTGCCGCTGTTGACAACGTTCGTCGTCCGTCAAGTCGGCCAATAATAGGAGTTGTAAATGAAAGTATCTGAACTCCAAGGTAAGGATCAGGCGGCTTTGACCAAAGAACTGAATGAATTGTTGAAGGCGCAATTCAGCCTGCGTATGCAAATCGCTACGCAACAGCTGACTAACACTTCTCAATTGAAGAAAGTTCGTCGTGACATCGCACGTGTGAAAACCGTCATGAACCAGAAGGATGCCAAATAATGAACGATCAAGTTAAAGTCGCACTGAAGCGCACATTGATTGGCAAGGTTGTTTCCGACAAGATGGACAAAACCGTAACAGTGGTTGTTGAACGTCACGTCAAGCATCCTTTGTACGGCAAGATCATCGTCCGTAGTGCTAAGTACCACGCACACGATGAAGCGAACCAGGCAAAGGCCGGCGACACCGTTGAAATTCAAGAAGGTCGTCCTATCTCCAAGACTAAAGCTTGGACAGTGACACGTGTGGTTCAAGTCGCACAAGTAGTATAAATTTATTGCACAAATCGTTTTTTGGTGTAATAATAATGGGCTGTCATTTGCAAAGTATGCGAGTGACAGCCTAAATGTCTTTCATAACGCCCTCTTGTTGTGAAAGTGTTAAAAAAATCGTCCACCTAATCAGTTGGCTCGTGCATTGTAGGTTATGTAGGGGTTAGCTGGCGGGACCAAGACTGACTACAAATTTGCATTGTGCAAGTTGTGTGGATTAAGTTGGGAAAGAGAACATTATGATTCAAACAGAAAGCCGGCTGGAAGTGGCTGACAATACTGGTGCGCGCGAAGTTTTGTGCATTAAAGTGTTGGGCGGTTCCAAGCGTCGTTATGCGGGTATTGGTGACGTAATTAAAGTCACTGTTAAGTCTGCTGCTCCGCGCGGTCGTGTAAAAAAAGGTGAAATTTACAACGCCGTTGTCGTGAGGACAGCTAAGGGTGTTCGTCGTCAAGATGGCTCGTTGGTCAAATTTGATGGCAATGCTGCAGTATTGTTGAATGCAAAACTTGAGCCTATCGGTACTCGTATTTTCGGCCCAGTAACACGCGAACTGCGTACTGAGCGCTTTATGAAAATCGTGTCTTTGGCTCCAGAAGTGCTGTAAGGGGTCGTGATGAACAAAATTCGTAAAAACGACGAAGTCATCGTCTTGACGGGTAAAGACAAAGGTAAGCGCGGTCAGGTGCAAGTTTGCATCGATAGCGATTACGTTGTTGTTGCAGGTATTAACGTCGCTAAAAAAGCTGTTAAGCCTAACCCAATGACTGGCGCAGTAGGTGGCATCGTGGATAAAGTGATGCCGATTCATGTGTCGAATGTTGCATTGTTTAATGCAGCGTCTGGCAAAGCAGACCGTGTAGGCTTCAAGGTAGTGGATGGCAAGAAAGTCCGTATCTACAAGTCGACTGGCGAAGTTGTGAAGGCATAACATCATGGCCCGTCTACAAGCAATATATAAAGATAAAATCGTTGGTGAACTGACTGAAAAGTACGCGTACAAATCAGTTATGGAAGTTCCACGTATCTTGAAAATCACCCTGAACATGGGTTTGTCTGAAGCAATTGCAGACAAAAAGATTATTGAGCATGCAGTTGGTGACCTCACCAAGATTGCTGGTCAAAAACCAGTAGTTACCAAAGCTCGCAAAGCGATCGCTGGTTTTAAAATCCGTGAAGGTTATCCAATTGGTTGTATGGTAACTTTGCGTGGCGCTCAGATGTATGAATTCCTGGACCGTTTCATCACAGTGGCACTGCCACGTGTACGTGACTTCCGTGGCGTTTCTGGTCGTGCGTTTGATGGTCGTGGTAACTACAATATCGGTGTCAAGGAACAGATCATTTTCCCTGAAATCGAATACGACAAGATCGACGCGTTGCGTGGTATGAACATCAGTATCACGACAACAGCAAAGACCGACGACGAAGCGAAAGCACTCCTCGCCGCATTTAAATTTCCGTTCAGAAACTGAGGTCGCCATGGCAAAACTGGCACTGATTAATCGTGAGCAAAAGCGTGCAGACCTGGTGAAGAAATTCGCTGGTAAGCGTGCCGAATTGAAGGCCATCATTGATGACCAATCAAAAACTGAAGAAGAGCAGTACGCTGCCCGTCTGAAGTTGCAGGCATTGCCACGTAACTCCAATCCGACTCGTCAGCGTAACCGCTGCGCTTTGACAGGTCGCCCACGTGGCACATTCCGTAAATTCGGTTTGGGCCGTATTAAACTCCGTGAAGTCGCCATGCGTGGTGAAATCCCGGGTATGACTAAAGCCAGCTGGTAATAGGAGAATAAGCAATGAGTATGAGCGATCCTATCGCCGATATGCTGACCCGCATCCGTAACGCACAAGTTGTTCAAAAGACTGTCGTCGCGATGCCGTCCTCTAAAGTAAAGATCGCAATTGCGAACGTACTTAAAGACGAAGGTTACATTGAAGATTTCGCAGTTTCTGAAACTGCAGGTAAGTCCGAATTAAAAATCGGCTTGAAATATTACGCAGGACGTCCTGTGATTGAACGCTTGGAACGTGTATCACGTCCAGGTCTCCGTATTTACAAAGGTAAAGACGAGATCCCAAGTGTCATGAACGGTTTGGGAGTGGCGATCGTTTCCACACCACAAGGCGTCATGACTGACCGCAAAGCGCGCGCAACCGGTGTCGGTGGCGAAGTGATTTGCTACGTCGCCTAAGGAGTGAAAGATGTCTCGAGTAGGTAAGATGCCAATCGCTTTGCCGGCAGGTGCTGAAGTCACCATTTCGACAGAGCAGATTACAATTAAAGGCCCACAGGGCGTATTGTCTCAATCCTTGAACGGCTTGGTGACAATTGCGAACGACAATGGCACTTTGAGTTTTTCCCCAGCAAATGATGGTCGTGAAGCCAATGCGATGAGCGGTACCTTGCGTGCCCTGGTCAACAACATGGTTAACGGCGTCACTAAAGGTTTCGAAAAGAAACTGAATCTGGTCGGTGTTGGTTACAAAGCGCAAGCTCAAGGCGACAAATTGAATTTGTCTCTTGGTTTCTCGCACCCGGTTGTTCACGCAATGCCAGCTGGCGTTACATGCGCAACACCAACTCCAACTGAAATCCTGATCAAAGGGATTGATAAGCAAAAAGTTGGTCAGGTTGCCGCTGAAGTTCGTGCATACCGCAGTCCAGAGCCTTATAAAGGCAAAGGCGTTCGCTATGCGGACGAAGTGGTTGTGATTAAAGAAACCAAGAAGAAGTAATAGGGGTTGACGATGGACAAGAAACAATCACGTCTGCGCCGCGCACGTCAAACCCGTGCCAAGATCGCAGAACTCAAAGTGAACCGCCTGGCCGTGCATCGCACAAACCTGCACATCTATGCAAACATCATTGGCCCAGACGCCAAAGTGTTGGCATCTGCCTCTACAGTAGAAGCAGAAGTACGTGCAGAGTTGGCTGGCAAGTCTGGTGCAGGCGGCAACGCTGCTGCAGCGAGCTTGATCGGCAAACGTGTTGCAGAGAAGGCAATCAAAGCAGGGGTTACCGAAGTTGCGTTTGACCGCTCCGGTTTCCGTTACCACGGTCGCGTCAAGGCGCTTGCAGAAGCAGCCCGTGAAGCTGGCTTGAAGTTCTAAGGAAAATTTGTCATGGCAAAAATGCAAGCAAAAACAGCAGCCGACAAGCCGGATGATGGCATGCGCGAAAAAATGATCGCGATCAACCGCGTGACCAAAGTGGTCAAGGGTGGTCGTATCATGGGTTTCGCGGCGCTGACAGTCGTTGGTGACGGCGATGGCCGTATCGGTATGGGCAAAGGGAAATCGAAAGAAGTTCCAGTTGCTGTACAAAAAGCGATGGAAGAAGCACGTCGTAAGATGATCAAAGTGACTTTGAAGAACGGTACTCTGCAACACACCGTTACTGGCAAGCACGGCGCGTCTTCCGTCATGATTTCTCCAGCAAAAGAAGGTACTGGCGTTATCGCTGGTGGTCCAATGCGCGCGATTTTTGAAGTAATGGGTATTGTAAACGTCGTGGCGAAATCCAACGGCTCCACAAATCCATACAACATGGTTCGTGCAACTTTGAATGGTTTGGCCAAGATGAGTACTCCATCTGAAATCGCTGCAAAGCGTGGCAAAACTGTTGAAGAAATTCTCGGTTAAGGAGCACCTCATGTCTAAGACAGTAAAAGTGCAATTGGTTAAAGGTTTGATCGGCACACGCCAGGATCACCGTGCAACTGTACGTGGCCTGGGTCTGCGTCGTGTTAATTCAGTTTCCGAACTGGAAGACACACCATCCGTACGTGGCATGATCAATAAAGTCTCGTATCTTGTGAAGGTTGTATCGTAAGCCGTCAGGTTTGCGATCGGAGCAAATTATGGAATTGAATACAATCCAGCCAGCTGATGGCGCAAAACACTACAAACGTCGTGTTGGTCGCGGTATCGGTTCAGGCTTAGGTAAAACAGCGGGTCGCGGTCATAAAGGCCAAAAATCCCGTTCAGGCGGCTTTCATAAAGTCGGTTTCGAAGGCGGTCAGATGCCTCTGCAACGTCGTTTGCCAAAACGTGGTTTCAAATCACTGGCAACACCGTACAAAGCAGAAGTTCGCTTGACAGATCTGGAAAACCTGCCAGTGACAGAGATCGACGTTTTGGCTTTGAAACAAGCCGGCGTAGTTTCTGAGCTCGCACGTGTAGTCCGTGTGATCTTGTCTGGTGCTATCACCAAGAAAGTTTCTTTGAACGGCTTGATCGTCACTAAAGGCGCTAAAGCTGCAATCGAAGCTGCTGGTGGCACAATCGCTTAATCGAAGCAGACAACCGGAGCATTAATTGGCAACATCTCCACAACAAGCTAAAAGTGCTGCAAGCGGGTTTCCCTGGGGGCGACTCTGGTTCTTGCTGGCGGCACTGGTTGTCTACAGGATTGGTGCACATGTTCCTGTGCCGGGTATAGACGCCAAAGTGCTGGAAGACATGTTCAAACAAAACCAGGGTGGTTTGCTGGGTATGTTTAATATGTTCTCTGGTGGTGCGATGCAAAGATTCACTGTATTCGCTCTGGGTATCATGCCGTATATTTCTGCGTCGATCATCATGCAATTGATGTCGATCGTCTCTCCTCAACTGGAAGCGCTCAAAAAAGAGGGCGAGTCCGGTCGTAGAAAGATTACGCAATTTACACGGTATGGCACTGTGGTTCTGGCCCTGATCGAAAGTTATTTTATTGCGTTCGGTCTCGAAGGTCAGGCCGGTCTGGTACTTGATCCTGGCATGGCATTTCGTTTGACGACGGTATTGTCGCTGGTGACGGGCACTATGTTCCTGATGTGGTTAGGTGAGCAAATCACTGAGCGCGGTCTGGGAAATGGTATCTCCATCATCATTTTCGCCGGTATTGCAGCAGGTTTGCCTGGTGGTCTGAGTAATTTGTTTGAACTGGTCCGTACTGGTCAAATGGGTAACTTTGCCGCACTGGTTATCTGTCTTGTTGTACCTGCAGTAACGTTTGCTGTCGTGTTTGTAGAGCGTGGTCAACGCAAAATCCTGGTGAATTATGCAAAACGCCAGGTTGGTAACAAGATCTACGGTGGTCAAAGCAGTCATTTGCCACTGAAGTTGAATATGGCTGGTGTTATTCCTCCTATTTTTGCTTCATCGATTATCTTGTTCCCGGCGACGATTACGAGCTGGTTTACCAAGGGTGCAGAATCTTCTACAAGTGGTTTTATCACTTTCCTGAAGGATCTGGCAGCGTCGATGGCGCCTGGTGAACCGATACACGCTTTGTTGTATGCAATAGCGATCATTTTCTTCTGCTTCTTTTATACCGCTTTGGTATTCAATAGCAAAGAAACCGCTGATAACCTGAAGAAGAGTGGTGCTTTTGTTCCCGGGATACGTCCAGGTGACCAGACCGCACGCTACATCGACAAGATATTGATGCGTTTGACGCTGGCAGGTGCGATTTACATTACGCTGGTTTGTCTGTTGCCAGAATTTTTGATTGCGAAGTGGAAAGTACCATTTTATTTCGGCGGAACGTCTCTGCTGATTATCGTGGTGGTAACCATGGACTTTATGGCGCAGGTACAGAACTATGTTATGTCCCAGCAATATGAATCGCTTCTTCGTAAAGCAAATTTCAAGGGCGGGATTCCTTCAAGGTAATCGCCCAGGGGACAGCAGATCGAATGGCAAAAGACGACGTTATACAGATGCAGGGCGAGATTCTTGAGAATCTTCCGAATGCAACATTTCGAGTTAAGTTGGAAAACGGGCATGTTGTACTTGGCCATATTTCCGGGAAGATGCGGATGAATTATATCCGTATCCTTCCAGGTGATAAGGTGACAGTGGAATTGACGCCTTATGATTTGAGCCGGGCGCGAATAGTGTTCCGTACCAAGTAAATTTAAAATGAACTAGAAGGAAAGAGGGCAAAAATGAAAGTTCTCGCATCAGTTAAGCGGATCTGCCGCAACTGCAAAATCATCAAGCGCAAGGGTGTTGTTCGTGTTATTTGCACAGAACCACGCCATAAGCAGCGCCAAGGTTAATTAACGTTATTGAACGAGGAATAACGAATGGCACGTATCGCAGGGGTTAATATCCCAAATCATCAGCATACCGTAATCGGCTTAACAGCTATCTATGGTATTGGCCGTCCACGCGCACAGAAAATCTGTGACGCAACAGGTGTTTTGACCAATAAAAAGGTTAAGGATCTGGATGACAACGAACTCGAGAAGCTTCGCGACGAAATCGGTAAATTTATCGTCGAAGGCGACTTGCGTCGTGAACTGTCCATGAACATCAAACGCTTGATGGACTTGGGTTGCTACCGTGGTCTCCGTCATCGTAAAGGCTTGCCTTGCCGTGGCCAACGTACACGTACAAATGCGCGTACTCGTAAGGGTCCACGTAAAGCAGCGCAATCTTTGAAGAAATAATCCAGGCTAGCCCGGATCCAAGGAAAACATTATGGCAAAAGCTCAAAATAACGCTGCAGCAGCACGTGCGCGTAAGAAAGTTAAAAAGAACGTTGCGGAAGGTATCGCTCACGTTCACGCTTCTTTCAACAACACCATCATCACGATCACTGATCGTCAAGGCAATGCGTTGTCTTGGGCAACAGCCGGTGGTGCTGGTTTTAAAGGCTCACGTAAATCTACTCCTTTTGCAGCGCAGGTCGCAGCAGAAGCAGCAGGTAAAGTGGCTGTTGAATGCGGTATCAAAAATCTGGAAGTTCGTATCAAAGGCCCAGGCCCAGGTCGCGAATCTTCAGTACGCGCTTTGAACAATCTGGGTATCAAGATCTCCCTGATTCAAGACGTTACTCCAGTTCCACATAACGGCTGCCGCCCTCCAAAGCGTCGTCGTATCTAAGTTGGAGCTCTAAGCCGCTTATTATTTAAGCGATTTAGGCAAGCAGATTTATTCTCTGCTGGCATTCTTGCGGAATCTCCGTTAGAATGCAGACCCGCCATTTCGTTGGCGGGTTTTGTGTTGTGGAAATTTCAGAGTACAAAAAAATAATCAAAGGCACAGCCTTTGTTGTTAAGACCACCGTCTGGTTGCAGGCAGATCAGACTAGCGTAGTGTAGAAAACATTACGTCATTTACAAGGAAAACATCGTGGCACGTTATATCGGACCAAAAGCAAAACTTTCCCGTCGCGAAGGCACGGACCTGTTCTTGAAGAGCGCACGTCGCTCCCTGGACTCTAAATGCAAACTGGACGCAAAACCAGGTCAACATGGTCGCACTTCTGGTGCTCGTACCTCTGACTACGGTAACCAATTGCGCGAAAAGCAAAAAGTTAAACGTATGTACGGCGTTTTGGAACGTCAGTTCCGCCGCTACTTCGCTGAAGCTGACCGTCAAAAAGGCAACACAGGCGAAACACTGTTGAAATTGCTGGAATCCCGTCTGGACAACGTTGCTTACCGTATGGGCTTCGGCTCCACACGCGCTGAAGCACGTCAGCTGGTAAGCCACAAAGCATTCACAGTCAACGGTATCGTTGTCAACATCGCTTCTTACCAGGTTAAAGCTGGTGATTTGATCGCTGTTCGTGAAAAAGCGAAAAAACAAGTTCGTATCGCTGAAGCGCTGTCTCTGGCAGAACAATCCGGCATGCCTACATGGGTAGCTGTTGATGCGAAAAAACTGGAAGGTACTTTCAAGTCCATGCCAGATCGTAGCGATATCGCTCACGATGTCAACGAATCCCTGATCGTTGAATTGTATTCTCGTTAATATTCAAGTTTCACCGCCTGCCTGTTTTACTACAGGCAGGCTTTTTTCTTTAATGCCGTCAGCCTTATCGGTGTAACGAACCGAGGGTATTGAAAAGGACATTCATGCAAAACAATCTGTTAAAACCACGTATTATCGATGTGGAAATGTTGGGTGCCGGTCACGCTAAAGTCGTGATGGAACCATTTGAACGTGGCTATGGCCACACACTGGGCAACGCTTTGCGTCGCGTACTGTTGTCCACTATGGTTGGTTATGCACCGACTGAAGTTGTGATCGCCGGTGTAGTTCATGAATACTCTTCCCTCGATGGCGTACAAGAAGACGTCGTCGACATCCTGTTGAACTTGAAAGGCGTAGTCTTCAAGTTGCACAACCGTGATGAAGTCACGCTGACATTGAAAAAAGATGGCGAAGGCGCTGTATTGGCTTCCGACATCGATCTGCCGCATGACGTAGAACTGATTAACCCAGATCACGTTATCGCCAATCTGACAGCCGGTGGTAAGCTGGACATGCAGATCAAGGTAGAAAAAGGCCGTGGCTATGTGCCAGGTAACGTTCGTCGCTTGTCTGAAGATGCGAACAAAACCATCGGTCGTATGATACTGGATGCGTCTTTCTCTCCAGTACGCCGTGTTTCCTACGCTGTGGAATCTGCCCGCGTTGAACAACGTACTGATCTGGATAAACTGGTTATCAATATTGAGACCAATGGCGTTATCTCCCCAGAAGAAGCAATCCGTCAATCTGCCCGCGTGCTGGTTGATCAATTGAATGTCTTCGCTGCACTGGAAGGTACTGAAGCCGCTGCTGAAGCTCCATCCCGCGCACCTGCAGTTGATCCTGTCCTGTTGCGTCCAGTCGATGATCTGGAATTGACAGTACGTTCAGCCAACTGCCTGAAAGCAGAAAACATTTACTACATTGGTGATCTGATCCAGCGTAGCGAAAATGAACTGTTGAAGACACCAAATCTGGGTCGCAAGTCCTTGAACGAAATCAAGGAAGTTTTGGCTTCCCGTGGTTTGTCTCTGGGCATGAAACTGGAAAACTGGCCACCTGCTGGCCTGGAAAAATAATTTTGTCCCAACGGGTGGGCTGAGACAGCCTGCCCGTTTTTTAACCGTAGTAAAAATAATTACCGGCCCGCGATAAGCTTGCTTATCGATAGAAGAGCTGGCATTTAAATCTGAAAGGAAATACCATGCGTCATCGTCACGGCTTACGTAAGCTGAATCGTACTTCTTCCCACCGTCTGGCAATGCTGCGCAACATGACAGTATCCCTGTTGCGCCACGAAGCCATCAAAACAACTTTGCCAAAAGCCAAAGAACTGCGCCGCGTTATCGAGCCGATTCTGACTTTGGGTAAAACAGACACACTGGCTAACAAGCGTCTGGCTTTCTCCCGTTTGCGCGATCGCGAAATGGTAGTCAAGCTGTTTGCTGAACTGGGCCCACGTTACGCAAATCGTAACGGCGGCTACCTGCGCATCCTGAAAATGGGTTTCCGCGTCGGCGACAATGCTCCTATGGCATACGTTGAACTGCTGGATCGTCCAGAAGGCGTAGATGCAGCTGATGCACCAGTTGCTGAGTAATTAGCAGTTGGGCATCATGCCCAGACTGCTCAAAGCTTAAATAAGCCGTTCAGTGTAAACTGAACGGCTTTTTGCTTATTAGTGCGTAATGGGTGCATACTTTTGACCGCGCCTGCGGCCAAGTGCAGATGTAAGCTTAAAAACACGTTCAAGCAAGATACTTGCAGGCATTTATTTTGCAATATGCTGTAATGCGTTTGCGGTACACCCGACCAAACATCATGCAGTTTTTATCAGGCGAATTGGCGCCGCCAGCGAACATGGAATAGCGATGGATGATGACAATCTGATCCTGGTATTAACTAACCTGCCAGACCGCGACATTGCCAAAAAACTGGCCAACCAGGTCGTCGCCGAAAAATTGGCTGCCTGCGTGAACATTTCTGCTGATATATTGTCCATCTACAACTGGGATGGTGAACAACAGGCTGACACTGAAGTTCAATTGATGATCAAGACCCGGCAAGCTTGCTATTCCAGGCTGGAAGCACTGATCATCGCCCAACATCCCTATGACCTACCCGAAATAATAGCCATCCCCCTGGTGGCCGGATTGCCGGCTTATCTGGACTGGGTGAGAAAAGAAACCGAAACGCCATGAATGCCTCAACACCGCTGTTTTCTGCACCCATGCCAGCCAAGCCACAAAACTTCCAGATAGCACAGCTATGGCGTCTGTGTGCCCTGGTGTTGGCCTTGCTGTTCACATCCTTATTCTCACACTTCGCCAGCGCAGAAGACTTCCTCGACCCTGAAGTAGCATTTAAGGTATCTGCCAAAATGGCAGAGCCAGGTGTGGCCGAAGTGACTTTTACGATAGCAGACGGTTACTACCTGTATCGCGAACGTTTCAAGTTCAGTTCAGACGATGCCAAACTCGGCGATATTGTCATGCCAGCTGGCAAGGTCAAGTTTGACGAAACCTTCCAGAAAGAAGTCGAGACTTACCGCCATTCCCTGGTAGTCCGCATACCCATACAGGCCGCAGCAGATTTCACGCTAAAGATAGGTCGCCAGGGTTGTGCCGATGGCGGCCTGTGTTATCCGCCGTTGGAGACGCCGGTTAAATTGCAGGTAGCTGGCGCGAGCGCTGCAAGCACACAATCAGCAGCCAATGTGAGCACCGACTCTGCTGTCAACGCCGGTACAGAAAGCAATATCAAAGCCACAGAATCCAGTCATGATGAAGAGACCAGCAGTATCAGTGCGGCCTTGAAGAGTGGCAGGCTCGTCCTTATCCTGCCCTTGTTCCTGTTGCTGGGCCTTGGCTTGTCTTTCACTCCCTGCGTCTTGCCCATGGTGCCTATCCTGTCTTTCATCATCGTAGGCGAAGGCACGGGCATCAAACGTAGCCGTGGTTTTCTTCTGTCCTTGTGCTATGCCCTGGGTATGGCGCTGGTGTACACCGCACTTGGTATTGCCGCTGGACTGGTTGGTGAAGGTTTGTCGGCGACTCTGCAAAATCCCTGGGTACTCGGTGCGTTCGCCTTGTTGATGGTGATACTGTCACTGTCCATGTTCAATGTGTATCAATTGCAGGTGCCAGCCGCCTTGCAAACCAAGTTGACTCAGGCATCTGAAGGCCAGCGCAATGGCAAACTGGTAGGTGTGTTTTTCATGGGGGCTATTTCAGCCCTGATCGTCGGGCCTTGCGTGGCCGCACCACTGGCAGGCGCTCTGGTATATATCAGCCAGACCCGTGACGTTGTTGTCGGTGGCTCTGCCCTGTTTGCCATGGCGATGGGTATGAGCGTACCTTTGCTGCTGGTGGGCATCTCGGCTGGCAGCCTGTTGCCACGTGCAGGCATGTGGATGGAAAGTATCAAGCGTTTCTTTGGTGTCCTGATGCTGGCTATGGCCTTGTGGATGATCAGCCCAGTGATACCCGTCTGGTCACAAATGCTGGGTTGGGCTATCTTGCTGATCGCTTATGCCAGCTATCAATTATTCTTCCAGCGCAGCGGTATGTTTGCCAAGGCAGTATCTGTCATATTCTTCTTCCTGGGGGCTGTGCAACTGGTCGGTGTTGCCACAGGTGGCCGTGATGTATTTTCCCCTGTTGCCCACTTGTACGGCGGTAGTACCGAACACGTCAAATTCACCCGTATACGAAGCATTGCCGAACTTGATGCCGCAGTGGCGCAATCCAAGGGCAAGACGGTCATGCTAGATTTTTATGCAGACTGGTGTGTGTCGTGTAAAGAGATGGAAAAACTGACTTTCCCGGAAGCCAAGGTCAAGGCCAGGCTCGACAATATGCTGCTGTTGCAAGCTGATGTCACGGCTAACAATGCCGACGATAAAGCCTTGCTGAAACGCTTTGGCCTGTTTGGTCCGCCAGGCATTATTTTCTTTGATGCCCAAGGCAAAGAAATTTCAGGCCAGCGGGTTATCGGTTATCAGAATGCAGATAAATTCTTGCAATCGCTGAACCGTGCAGAAGGCAAATAAAGTATATTCAAAGAATATATAAGCATGCAACTAAACTGTCCTTGAGTAAGCAGGGTAGAGCGGCTATATTCGAGTTCTCGTTTCTTTTTGGAGAAAAAAATGACTTTGCGTTTAGGCGACATCGCCCCTGATTTCGAGCAAGATTCTTCTATTGGCCCTTTGAAATTTCATGAATGGGCAGGTAATTCCTGGGTAGTCTTGTTTTCTCATCCAGCTGACTTCACACCGGTCTGCACGACAGAGCTGGGCCTGACTGCAAAGCTCAAGCCAGAGTTTGACAAGCGCAATGTAAAAGCAATCGCCTTGTCAGTCGATGGTGCAGAATCCCATCTGCAATGGATCAAGGATATTGAAGACACACAAAAAACGGTTGTCGGCTTTCCTATCGTTGCTGATGCTGACAAGAAAGTTGCAGCACTGTATGACATGATCCACCCTAACCAGTCCGAGACTGTCACGGTGCGTTCCTTGTTCGTCATTGATCCGAACAAAAAAGTCCGCCTCATCATCACTTACCCGCTGACCACAGGCCGCAATTTTGATGAAGTCTTGCGCGTCATTGATGCCCTGCAATTGACGGATGGCTACACCGTTGCGACACCAGGCAACTGGCGTGATGGCGATGACGTTATCATCCCGTTGTCAGTCAAGGATGAAGAAGTCATCAAGCAAAAATACCCTAAAGGCTACACTGCCGCCCGCCCATATTTGCGCGTGACACCACAGCCCAATAAGTAAGTCATGAAATAAGCCATGCCTTACGCATAAACAAAAAGCCACGAGTAATTCGTGGCTTTTTTTTTTGCCGTACTGGAAAGAAGATGAAGCTTATCTCGACGGCACGATCATTTCAGCATAGTCATACAAAGCACCCAGAATTTCTTCTGCTGCTTCATCTGCTGTTTCTGACAAAGTATCAATCTCATTGAAATACATCTCTACAGTTCTGGCATTGCCGACACCATCGAGCAAACGTGCTGCGCGGTGTTCTTCCCAGCTTTCCTGTTCTTCCATGCTCAGGCTGTCATGGAAATTACGGGCGCGGTAGCGGAATAATAATTCAGCCAGGCGCGGGTCCTGGAAGCTGGTGCTGGCCTTGGCGAGTTGCACGCCATTCATGCGGCGCAAATCATTCAAGAGGCGGCGGTCACCAGCGCCGACAAAGCCACCGTACAAGTCTTCATCGACATCACTGGCGGCTGCCTCTGGGCGCGCATACACTTGCTCCCATATCGCCTTGGCAGCGTCAGGCAGGGAAGCAGCTTTTTCGGCGTGCTGCTGTACCAGAGCCATATCTATCTTCCAATGTTCAGCCATGGATGCTGACAAGGTTTTTAAGTTGCCGATGACACTGGGTGATTTGTTGATATGTATGCTTTTCACTGGCAGGCGCTGTACGCCTTCAGGCAGGGCATCGCTTTTGCTGAACATGCGTAGCTGTATCGTCTCTGCATCCAGTCCTGCCAGCTCTGCCGGGTCATGGGTCAGGTCCCAGGCAATGACTTCATTCTTGTTCTTGGGGTGCATGGCTAATGGCCACATGACGGCCAGGCAGCCACGTTCTACCGGGAACATGCCCGACACATGCAAAAACGCTTTGTTCAAGACCGGCATATCGATTTCTGCCGCAACCTTGTCTTTCTTATGCAAGGCAAAGCAAAAGTCGAACAGCTTGGGCTGGCGCTCGCGTATCAGGCGCGCCAAAGCTATCGTGGCACGCACATCTGACAGCGCATCATGCGCTGCTTCATGCGCGATACCGTTGGCCTTGGTCAGGTGTTCAAGGCGAAAGCTGGGCTTGCCTTCATCATTCTTTGGCCAGTTGATACCCTCAGGGCGCAACGCATAACAGGTGCGTACCATGTCCATGATGTCCCAGCGGCCACAATTGTTTTGCCATTCGCGTGCATACGGGTCGATGAGGTTACGCCAGAACATGAAGCGGGTAATTTCATCATCAAAGCGTATGGTGTTATAGCCCACGCCTATAGTGCCGGTCTTGCCCAGTTCCTGTTCTATTTTTGCTGCAAATTCATGCTCAGGTATGCCGCGCTCAAGGCAGGTTTGTGGCGTGATATGGGTGATCAGGCAAGACTGCGGATCAGGCAAAAAATCATTGGCGGGCTGGCAGTACAGCATGACTGGTTTGCCTATCTCATTGAGTTCGGCATCCGTGCGTATGGCGGCAAATTGCGCAGGCCTGTCGCGGCGGGCAACTGCGCCAAAGGTTTCATAGTCATGCCAGAGAAAGGTATGTTCTTGCATTGGTATTTAAATGTGATTGTATGTTTTGAACTTGGAAAAATTTTGCGGTTTACTCTATCCTGCGGCTGGCCTGGTCTTGCAAATAGCGCTGGCTGCGGAAGTAAATCAACAAGAGCACGACGATGACACCCATCGCACCCATGGTGTACCAAAAGCCGGACGCGTGTTTGAGCAAAGGCATGACTTCAAAGTTCATGCCAAAAATACCTGTGATCAGTGTCAGTGGCATGAACAGAGCAGTAATGACAGTCAGGGTGCGCATGATTTCACTGGTTCTATGGGCCATCGCCGCAAAGTGGATTTGCACCGCTGATTCCAGCGATGCTTCGAGGCGGCGCGCGTGGTTCAATACGCGGCTGATATGTTCCATCACATCATTGGTGCGCACCAACAGCAAGTCCTTGGCGCGGCTATTGCCATCATGGGTATCGACGATATGGTCGCGCAATTCCTGCATGGCATCGCGCTGTTCTTCACACAGATTATCGAGCTTACGCAATTCCACGCGCGAATCCAGCAAGGCCAGCCAGTTATTGAAAGGCCGGCGTGGGTCCAGCAAGGCATGTTGCCAGCGGTCGAGCTGTTGGGTCAGCGGCTGGCGCAATTCCAGGTATTGATCAACCATGGCATTCAAGAGTCGCAACATCAGCTCTTCTGGTGAGGCTGGCAGGCGGCTGCCGTGGGTATTATTCTCTGCCCGCGATTTATAATCGAGCAGGCGCTGGCGTGCCAGTTCTACCGTGCGGCTCTGTGCCGGGCGTACTGTGATCAGGACATTTTGCATGAGCAAAAACGAGACAGGTGTGGTCGCCAGTTTATTCAATGCTGCAGGTATCTTGCGTTTCACGCCGTTCTTGTTGTCGCCATTCGCTTCTGTCAGTGTCAGTTTGCGAAACACCACTAGTTCATATTCTTCAGTCGCATCGAAGTAGGATGGGTGCGTGAGATTGCTGACATCCTTGAGATGCAATTCATAAATCTGTGTTCCCGTAATCGCTTCAACCCGGTTGCGCCAGGCAATCGGGTCAGCTGCGACTTCTTCATGGCTGGCATCCAGCCATAAAAAACCGCCAGCATTGACCAGGGCTTCAGGCTTGTCAGGATTTTGCAGTGTCTGCGTATCGTTAATGTGGAAGATGTCCATGCGTCTTTTGTCGTGAAAAAATAAGCCAGAGTCCACCCAGCGAAATCAGGCAGGTGGCAGTCAGCAAGGCCTGCGCTGGCGTAGATAAAGCAAAGGAATAAAACCAGCTGGCAGTAAAAAGGTTCATTATCAGGATGCACAGTATACGCACAGTCTCAGGCAGCAGATAAATACGGCCTCTTTCCATCAGGCCGCCTATGCACCACAGACCCATGACCAGCCAGCTCACATAGATGGTGGCGTTCAGCGCACTGATGTTTTTATAGACCAGTAAAAAG
This sequence comes from Undibacterium sp. TC4M20W, assembly GCF_049340245.1. Classification (NCBI taxonomy): domain Bacteria; kingdom Pseudomonadati; phylum Pseudomonadota; class Betaproteobacteria; order Burkholderiales; family Oxalobacteraceae; genus Undibacterium; species Undibacterium sp. TC4M20W. Next base: position 60,851 of record NZ_JBMPPI010000001.1, on the reverse strand, counting down.
TGAGTTGCTGCCTCCAGCAAGAGGATGAATTGCGCTACGCAATACCAAGCCGTGGCCTTGCTCATGGACGGGTCATAAGCCGGCCTGTGAATATCAAATGTTGAAGGTGCAGATTGTGCCATGAGGTCAGCAGGACGCCAGCCCGGCGGGCGCAACCAGATCTGCAATTTATCCCGCCACCGTCGTGTATTCCATGCATCGCGCCAAACCTGTTCATACACTTCCAGATTGGCCCACAAGGGGTTCCAGCTACGCAAGGGCTTACGCGTTCCATACACGATGTCGACATGATCACGCTCTTCGATGAACGTCCCAAACAACCTGTCCCAGATCACGAGTATGCCGCCAAAGTTTTTGTCCAGATACATGTCATTGACAGCATGATGGACACGGTGATTCGATGGCGACACAAACACGCGGTCAAACCAGCCCAGCTTGCCTATCTGCTCGGTATGCACCCAGAACTGGTACAGCAAATCGATGAGGGCAACTGCAATAAATACATCGAGCGGAAAGCCTATCAGGGCCATCGGTAAATAAAAAATCCAGCCCGGTACTGGTTTGCCGTAATGCCGTACTCAGATTGTATTGTTCACTCTGGTGATGCACGACATGGGCTGCCCATAGCAGATTGGTCTGGTGCCCCATCCTGTGCAGCCAGTAGTATAAAAAGTCGTACAGCAGTAGGGCAGCTATCCACACCCAGACACTGTCTGATGGCAGGCTGAACAGTGACAGATACTTAAGCACCAGCGCATACATGCCTATCGAAAACAACTTGGAAAATGCCCCTATGATCTGGCTCATGACACCGAGACTCAGGCTATTGAGCGAATCATTCATACGGTACAAATGACGCTGGCGTTTGCGCGCGACGATAAACTCAAGAGCGATCAAAATGAAAAAAAACGGGCTGGCAAAGGTAATGATTTTTTCATGCATGATCCTGGCCTTATTCAGTAGGGGATGACGTGACCGAAGCTGCAATCAGCCACAGCGCCAGATAATAGCTGCTGAGGATGAGGAGAGGAGAATGCGTAATAGGCGTGTAGAAGCGGTTGTAAGCCAGCAGGGTATCAGACAGCATAAAGCAAAGGCCGCCAATCAATGCGAGACGACCAGACAGGCTGCGCAACTGCAGGCCGCGGCTGATAGCTTGCGCCGTCATGCAAAGCAAAAGACAGACATAGGCAACAACGGGAATTTGCAAAGCCGCTGGCAAACCCGGCCAGAGTATCACCAGGTTAATGATGCCAAGTGCAGCGATACCGGCAAAAGCCGGAGGCTTGCCAGCAAAGCGACTGTCACTGATCAGTGCTCGCAAGAAGCAGATATGCGCCAGCAAAAAACTCAGCAGGCCACATAAAAAACCATGGCGAAATACTGTGCCAGGTAACATCAAAAAGATGTCGCCAATCAGAGAACAGATGATGCCAATCAGTATGGCGGTTTGATAGGTGCGACTGACGATAGGCTTACTTCGCCAGGCAAAAAAGAAGATGGCGAGTGTTGTCAGCGGCTTGAAAATATAGTGCAGATATTGCGCACTGCCTATCTCTTTCCCCCATTCAGCACCGGCAATTGCCAGCGCAGCAAAAATGAAAATGAAGACAGCACGCAACATCGCAGGCATGGCAATATCAGCCAGTATGTTTCAGCAAACGCGCAACATCACGGGCGAAATACGTCAGGACACCATCAGCACCAGCACGCTTGAATGCCAGCATGGATTCCATCATGGTCTTGTTATGATCTAGCCAGCCATTTTGCGCTGCCGCCTTGATCATCGCATATTCACCACTGACCTGATAAGCAAAGGTCGGCACCTTGAATTCATCCTTGACCCTGCGCACGATATCCAGGTAAGGCATGCCGGGTTTGACCATGACCATGTCAGCACCTTCTGCCAGGTCCAGTGCCACTTCGCGCAAGGCTTCATCACTGTTGGCCGGGTCCATCTGGTAATTGGCTTTATCGCTTTTGCCCAGGTTGGCGGCAGAACCTACTGCCTCACGGAATGGTCCATAAAAGGCCGACGCATATTTGGCCGAGTAAGCCATGATGCGGGTGTGGATGAAATTGTTGGCTTCAAGCGCATGACGGATTGCGCCTATGCGGCCATCCATCATATCGCTGGGGGCAACAATATCAACACCGGCTTCAGCCTGCACCAGTGCCTGGCGTACCAGCATGGCGGTGGTTTCATCATTGAGGACATAGCCGTCAGCATTCAACAAACCATCCTGGCCGTGGCTGGTGTAAGGGTCCAGCGCCACGTCGGTCAATACACCCAGTTCAGGGAAGCGGCTTTTCAGTTCGCGTACGGCGCGTGGGATCAAACCTTTGGGGTTGGTGGCTTCTATGCCATCCGGTGTTTTCAAATGCGGGTTGATAGCAGGGAATAGCGCCAGCACCGGTATGCCCAGGGCGACGCAATCTTCTGCCACACCCATGAGCAAATCTATCGTTACTCTTTCCACGCCAGGCATGGATGAAACTTTTTCACTTTGATTGACACCGTCGATGACAAAAACCGGGTAAATCAAATCAGATGCAGTCACCGCGTTTTCACGCATGAGTGCGCGGGAAAACGCATCTTTACGCATGCGGCGCATACGGATGGCAGGGAAATGTGCAGAAGGGTGGGATGGCTTGGTGTATGACATAGAAAGATGACAATCAATGAAAAGAATTTTATGCAGGTTAATGAAACTTTTTTTAAGTTGCAACATCTTAATGCACAGGTTGGATCAACTCCACGCCTACCGCTTCTCCTCCCTGAGCGGGCACCGTGCGTCCCTATTCGTAACGGTGTTATTACCCCGGCAAAAAGACTAACTTTGCCGGGGTTTTTTTATTCTGCGTCAGCCGGCTTGTTTGCCTGGGCTTCTGCAGGTGCGTTCGCTGTATCTGCGTTGGCGTCTGTATTCGTATTTTCATAGGCCTCTGAATCTGTTTCACCGGCAGTATCACCAGTATCAACGATAGGGTCTCTATCCAGGCCGACCAGACGTTGCACGGCTGCATCGGCTTCTTCTATGCCTATGCGTTTCAGGGCAGAAAATAATTGCAGGCTGAAAGGGAAGAGCGGGCCTTCATCATCCACGTAACTGTCGAGTACCGCCTTGGCTTTGCGCAAGGCATCAGTGCATTCGCTGCGGTTAAGTTTATCTGCCTTGGTCAAAATGCAATGGATGGGGCGGCCAGTCGGTGCAAACCATTCCAGCATCTGTATATCCAAATCGGTAAATGGACGGCGGGCATCCATGATCAGCACCAGGGCTGCCAGTTGCGTGCGTCTTTGTACATAGGCACCGAGTAACTGGTTCCAGTGTTGCTTGGCGGCACCTGGTACCTCAGCATAGCCATAGCCTGGCAAATCCACCAGCAAGGCGCGAATTTCATCGACCCTGGTTTCGTCCTTGCGGTGCTGGCCCACATGGGCGCCACCGATGGAAAAATAATTAATATGTTGTGTGCGGCCCGGTGTTTTTGAGGCAAAACAGAGTTTTTTCTGATTGCACAGGGTATTGATAGCGGTCGATTTGCCAGCGTTGGAACGGCCAGCGAAAGCGATTTCGGGCACGTGGGTGCGCGGGAGATCGCGCAGATGATTCACCGTAGTGAAGAAGCGGGCTTGCCAGAGGATAGACATAGAGGAAAGGAATAATGGAAAAATGCAACATAAGGCAGTAAAAACGCCCGAAAGCTATTGTACAATAAGGGGTTAGGTCTTGGGCAGCGATTAAAACCATGTCCACATGCCAGTTTTGTACGTATTTCGTTGCAAAAAAGAGCCTTTTTACGTATCAACTCGCTGCAATATGTCGCCAATAGGGCAGATTTCTATTATTTAGTCTCAGGGTGTTTGAATGAACCGTGCTTTCTTATCGTTGTCTAAGTCCATCAGCGTCGCAGTCCTGGCGGTATCGTCTTTTGCCTCTTCGGTCCATGCTAATGAAGTAGCCAAGCCAGCCAAGGCCGACCCAGCCAAAGGTGAAGCACTGTATACCAATGGCGACGCAGCCCGCGGCATTACTGCCTGCGTATCCTGCCATGGCGCAGCCGGTAATTCCACCATTGCCGCCAATCCTAAACTGTCTGCCCAGCATGAAGCTTATCTGGTCAAGCAATTGACAGATTTTACTGGTGATACACGCAAAAATGCCATCATGACCACCTTTGCCAAGGCCATGACAGCAGATGATATAAAAAACGTTTCCGCTTACCTGTCTACGCAAAAATCCAAACCAGGCACAGCAAAAAACAAGGATATCGTTGAACTGGGCAAGCAAATCTATCGCGGTGGTATCGCTGAGAAAAATGTTCCAGCCTGTGCTGGCTGTCATAGCCCGAATGGTGCTGGTATTCCTGCACAATTCCCGCGCATCGCAGGTCAACATCAGGACTATACGATTGCCCAGTTGACAGGCTTCCAGAACGGTTCCCGCAAGGACGGCGCAAAAATCACCGGTGCCCGCCAAAATAGTGCGCAGATGATGACGATAGCCAAGAAAATGTCTGAAGACGAAATTAAAGCTGTTGCAGACTACGTCGCTGGTCTGAAGTAATACATCAGGTAAAGTATTTGAGGAGGGGGTGGCAATAGCCATCCCCTTTTTTCATGATGGATGTCTGTGTAGGACCATTACATGTAATGAGCCAGATTTTAATGAAGCGTGTACTATTCGTTGCGCCCGGATATTGATATAAAACACTTCCTGGTAAGGATGTTTCTTTTAACATCTGCAGCAAGCATTTTGCGCAAGCATCATCTGTCATATCCCAAGTAATAAGCAGAGAGTATGGAAAACAAGATAGAAGGCGATCAGCCTGCAGATACTGGCGGCATACAGCTGCAAACCCGGCGCGCCTGGCTGGCGGACGCGGTTGAATTACTGTCTTCCATGCGTTTTGCCATCAGCTTGTTAACACTGATCGCGATTGCCTCAGTGATAGGCACGGTGCTCGTGCAAAATGAGCCCATGCCTAACTATGTAAACAAGTTTGGCCCTTTCTGGTTTGAGATTTACAGCAAACTCGGCCTGTATGCCGTGTATTCAGCCTGGTGGTTCTTGCTCATCATGACTTTCCTGGTTATCTCGACTTCATTGTGCGTGATACGCAATGCACCGAAGATGATCAAGGACATGCGCAGCTGGCGCGATAATGTGCGTGAACAATCCTTGCGTAATTTCCATCATCGTTCTGAGTGGCAAAGCAGCAATGGCCGGGGTAAAGTGACTGAGCAGATACTGGCCCATCTGGCACGTGTCGGTTACCGTTTCAAGCTGGTTGAAAAAGAAGGCGCAACCCTGATCGCCGCCAAACAGGGCGCGGCAAATAAATGGGGCTATATCTTTGCCCATAGTGCGATTGTCATCATTTGTGTGGGCGGTCTGCTGGATTCTGAGCTACCTATCCGCTTTCAGAAATGGTTCATGGGCAAGGTCGCTTATGAAGGTGCTGGCCTGATTTCCCAAATACCTGAACAGCACCGCCTGTCCTTGGCCAACCCTACCTTCCGTGGTAATGCCATGATACCGGAAGGGGCTAGCAGCAGTACTGCTATTTTGCCGCAGGCGGATGGTGTGTTGATACAAGACTTGCCGTTCACTATCAAGCTGAAAAAATTTACTATCGATTTTTATTCTACCGGCATGCCCAAGTTATTTGCCAGCGATGTGGAGGTCACTGACCATGAAACTGGTAAATCCTTTGCTTCTACCATCAAGGTCAATGAACCTTTGATTTACAAGGGGATTTCGATCTATCAGTCGAGTTTTGATGATGGTGGTAGCCGTTTGCGCGTTAAGTCATACCCTATGCAGGGGGCTGACAACAGCACCACCGAACTGAGCGGGATCGTCAAAGAGAGTACGCCACTTCCTCTGCGAGAGGATGATGGCTCTACGATAGAGTGGGTGGAGTTCAAGCTTTACAATGTCGAAAATATGGCACGTAATGGCAGTGACGTCAGGGCGGTGAATCCCAACCAGACCCTAAATGAAAAATTCACGGCTGACCTGGACAAGCACCTGGGCTCTGCCGCCAAGAGTGCCAATAATAAAGATTTCAAGAATGTCGGCCCCAGCCTGCAATATAAATTGCGGGATAAAACTGGCCAGGCCAGGGAGTTTCATAACTACATGCAGCCCGTTGAGATCAATGGTGATTACATGATTTTGGCTGGCACGCGCGATTCACCAGGCGATGCCTTCCGCTATCTGCGTATTCCTGCTGATGATGAGGACAGTATCAAAGACTGGATGCGTTTGCGTGCGGCTGTGCAAAATCCTGAAATGCGTGCCCAGGCTGTAACGCGCTTCGCCGAGAATGCATTAAAAAGAAATCAATCCAGTGGTGCGCAAAAATCTGATTTGTGGGCAACTTCTGCGAAGATCAGTCTGGAGGCTTTCGCCGGAGATGATAAATTATCCGGCCTGAATGCTATTTCCAAATTGCTGGAAAAAGTCCCGCAGGCAGAACAAGAGAAGGTCGCCCAAGGTTTTATCAAGGTCTTGAACGGCACCATGTGGGAGTTGTGGATGGTGGCTCGCGAAAAAGAGGGTTTGCCCACGTTGGAGCTGGATGAAAAACATGCCCGCTTCCTGCAATTGGCGATAGGTGCGTTGTCTGACGCCACTTTCTACGGCGCGCCTGTGTATCTGCAACTCACCGGTTTTGATGAGGTCAAGGCATCCGTATTGCAGGTCACGCGTTCACCGGGCAAAAATGTGGTGTATCTTGGCAGCCTGTTTCTGGTCATAGGCGTGTTTTCCATGTTCTATATCCGTGAGCGCCGTCTGTGGGTATGGATCAAGGATAATGACTTGGGGGCACATGCACTGATGGCACTGAGTTCCCAGCGCAAGACACTGGATTTTGAAAAAGAATTTGAGCAATTGAAATTGCATTTACAGCAACTGAGTACGCAAGCCGGGCCGGAGAGTCAGGCAGCGCAGGCAGAACAGGCAGCACAGGCAGCGTCTGCAGATGCACCACGAAATGCAGAGTAATCGACTACACTATGAAGCAGTTGGCCTGATGGCCCGAGCATCTGGGGAAATATGATGGAAATTACGCAGAATTACACGCCCTATCAGGGCTTCTTTAAGCGCCTGTCTATCGCTGACTGGCTGTATGCTGTGGCCTTGTGCATGGCATCCTTGTTTGCTCTGAGCCGTTTTGGTGCCTACATGGATATTTATGAAAAAGGCATAGTCGTCCTCGCTGCGCCGACTTTTGCATGGCTGGGCTGGCACTGGAAACCGATACGTGTGTTGCTGGTGATACTGACAGTATTGAGCCTGCTGACTATACAGATGTACGGCGGCTCGCTGGAGATGGCGAACAAGAAATTTTTCCTGAAATACCTGTTATCCAGTCAGTCGGCGATTCTGTGGATGAGTACCCTGTTTGTACTTTCCACCCTGTTTTACTGGGGCGGCCTGATTGCGCGTTCTGATTTTGGTGCTTCAGTCGGTTCGGTTCTGTGCTGGTCTGCGGTCGTCATGGGTTTTACCGGCATGCTGGTGCGTTGGTATGAGTCTTATCTGATCGGTGCGGATGTCGGCCATATCCCGGTATCCAACCTGTATGAAGTGTTCATTCTGTTTGCCATGATTACGGCATTGTTCTATTTGTACTACGAACAGCAATACCGTACCCGCCAGCTGGGCCCTTTCGTGATGTTGGTGATTACCGCCGCAGTTGGCTTTTTGCTGTGGTATATGTTCAGCCGCGAAGCTGCAGAGATTCAACCCTTGTTGCCAGCCTTGCAAAGCTGGTGGATGAAGATACATGTGCCAGCCAATTTTATCGGTTACGGTACATTCTCGCTGGCTGCGATGGTGTCGATCGCCTACTTGCTCAAGTCCAAAGGCTATCTGGTTGATCGCTTGCCGGCGCTGGAAGTACTGGATGATGTCATGTACAAGGCGATTGCCGTCGGTTTTGCCTTCTTCACGATTGCGACTATCCTTGGTGCACTGTGGGCTGCCGATGCCTGGGGTGGCTACTGGTCATGGGACCCTAAAGAAACCTGGGCGCTGATCGTCTGGCTCAATTATGCCGCCTGGCTGCATATGCGCCTCATGAAAGGTCTGCGCGGGCAGGTCGCGGCCTGGTGGGCGCTGGTAGGTTTATTGGTGACTACCTTCGCTTTCCTGGGCGTGAACATGTTCTTGTCTGGCCTGCATTCTTACGGCAAGCTATAAATATCTCTCTTCAATTTGTAAGGATTAGCAGGAAACTCCGACTCATGAGAAACTAGGGCGTAATAGCGATGTCAAATTGCTGTTGCGCCATATTCAACCACGGAGTCCACCATGCTGATCAAACGTAGTCCTAATGGCATAGACTTGCCTTTCTCTTCTGAAATCACTCCGCGCGCTGTGTTTGACGCGCGCCGTGATTTTATCCGCAAGATGGCATTGGGTTCCATCGCTGGCACAACCCTGTTTGAAATGGCCAACCGCGCCGCTTTTGCCCAGAACCCTGGCGCGCAAAAACTGGCTGCAAATCCGAATTCTGCCTATGCGTTGATGGAAAAGCATACCGCCTACAAGGACGCGACGACCTACAATAATTTCTATGAGTTCGGTACCGACAAGGCCGACCCGGCAGTGACTGCTCACACACTCAAGCCGCGCCCTTGGTCTGTCAGCATAGAAGGTGAAGTCAAAAAGCCGATGACGCTGGACCTCGACAGTCTCATGAAACTGGCGCCTATGGAAGAACGCATTTATCGCCTGCGCTGTGTTGAGGGCTGGTCCATGGTGATACCCTGGGCAGGTTATTCACTGTCCAACCTCATCAAAAAAGTTGAACCTACGGGTAATGCCAAATATATAGAATTCGTCACACTCGATGACAAGAAGCAAATGCCAGGCTTGCGCAGCCCTGTGTTGCAATGGCCTTATGTAGAAGGTCTGCGCATGGATGAGGCAAATCATCCGCTGGCCTTGCTGACCTTTGGCATGTACGGCGAAGTCTTGCCTAATCAAAATGGTGCGCCAGTGCGCATGGTCTTGCCTTGGAAGTATGGTTTTAAATCTGCCAAGTCCATCGTCAAGATACGCTTCGTCAAGGAGCAGCCACGTACCGCCTGGAACCTGGCGGCAGCCAATGAATATGGTTTTTATTCGAACGTGAACCCTGAGGTTGATCACCCGCGCTGGTCGCAGGCGACTGAGCGCCGCATCGGTGAAGATGGTCTGTTTGCCCGCAAACGCAAGACCCTGATGTTCAATGGCTATAGCGAAGTGGCGTCTCTCTATTCAGGCATGGACTTGAAGAAGTTTTTCTAGGATAGACGCCCTCATGTTGCTCACCAATAAGCAGGTTTCCCAGTTCAAGATAGTCTTGTTTATTCTGGCATTGTTGCCGTTTATCCGGCTGGTCAGTTTTGTATTTCTGGATAAGCTGGGCGCCAACCCCGTTGAATTTATCACCCGTAATACGGGTGACTGGACCCTGTATTTCCTGTGCATGACTTTGGCTGTGACGCCTTTGCGCAAGCTCTTGCACATGCCCTGGCTAATCCGGTGTCGCCGCATGTTGGGGGTATATACTTTTTTTTACGCCTTCCTGCATTTCATGACTTTTTTGTGGTTCGACCACTTTTTTGATGTGGCTGAGATGTGGAAGGATGTCATCAAGCGCCCCTTCATCACCGTCGGCTTCATTGCCTTTGTCTTGCTGATCCCTCTGGCTGTGACCAGCACCAATGGCATGATCAAACGCCTCGGTGGCAAGCGCTGGCAGTGGTTACATAAGTTGATTTACCTGATCGCACCGCTGGGCGTACTTCATTATTTTTGGATGAAGGCCGGCAAGCATGACTTTTCGCAGCCGGTATTGTTTGGCCTCATCGTTGCCGCTCTGCTCATGATACGTCTTTGGTGGCGCTGGTCTGGCCGTGACACAGTGCTTGTGACGGGAGCCTGAGTCCTGTGCAGTTCGTCCACTTTGCATGTTGCGGGCGCACATTGATCTTGTTTTACAGCGCATATTTCTTCTTGGCATAATCGCGTTTTTGAAGAATGCGGGCACAGACCCGCTCATTGCGTAAAACATGGAAGACTATTTACTCGAAAAAAAGACGGTTGCGACACTTACCCAGCGTGTCGCGGTTGGCACCCTGGGTTTGATAGGCTGGCGCGTACGGTACCGCCCCTTGCCCGGGCCGCGTGGTGTCATCATTGTTTATCCCCATACTTCAAACTGGGATTTTGTCGTCGGTGTCCTGGTCAAGCTGGCGATAGGCATGCCTTTTCATTTCATTGCCAAATCCACTTTGTTTGAGGGCTTGACTGGTGCCACCATAGGCCGTCTGGTACGTTACCTTGGTGGTGAGCCGGTAGAGCGCGGTGTATCAAGCGGGACAATCGCCCGCCTGGCAGAAAAAATCAATCGATCGGACTGGTACTGGATGGCGATTACGCCTGAGGGAACACGTAGCAAGAAGCCGTATTGGCGCAGCGGTTTTTATCATATTGCCACTACGGCAAAAGTACCTTTAGGCTGCGCCCGCTTTGACTTTGCCAGGCGAGAAGTCACACTGGTCGATTACCTGACACTGACAGGTGAGCAGGCACAGGATCTGGCCAGTATTGCTGCTGTATATCAAGGTGTGCAAGGCTGCCGCCCTGAGCAGGCTGGCCCTATCGTTTTTCGCCCTGAGGATGGCAATACTTAGGGTGGCAATGCTCAGGGCTGAGCTGGCGTGTTGTTTGTGCTGACAGGTGCAGGCTTGGCTGGCATGACCAGGGGGCCTTTCTGGCCGCAAGCCGTCAATAAAGACATGATGAAAAATAGGCTAATCAGTTTGCGCATCTTGTATTCCCTGAACACCGTATAGAATGGCGTTTTTACATATAAAGACGCTGGAGTGTAGCATGACTGAATCTGAATTCCTGGTACTGGCAGATACTTGCTTGCAGCAAGTTGAGGAATTATTCGAACTAGCCTTTGAAAACGATGAATACGATGTCGAATGCAGCCGTAGCGGCAATGTGCTGACGGTGGAATTTATCGATACCAACTCAAAAATCATCATCAATAGCCAGGCACCGATGCAAGAGATGTGGGTGGCTGCGCGCAGTGGTGGTTTCCACTATAAGTATGATGGCCAGCACTGGCTTAATACACGCGATGGATCGGAGTTGTTTGCAACCTTGTCCCGCGTGGCGCAAGAACAAGGTCACTGAACAAGCTTATAAGGCTATTCTTCTATGATACTTATCGGTGGTGCCAGGGTACTCACACCTGATCCTGGTGGGTTTTCAGCGTAATAATAATCGCCGTCAGCAGCAATAATGCCTTTTGGTACTGGCCTTTCTTCTATCGGGAATTCTTTCAGGATTTTTTGCATATAGCCTATCCAGATAGGCAAGGCCAGGCCACCGCCGGTTTCTTTATTGCCGAGGTTTCTTGGCTGATCAAAGCCTATCCACGCTATGCCAACGACCTTAGACTGATAACCGGCAAACCAGGCATCAAAAGAATCATTGGTGGTACCTGTCTTACCGGCAATATCAGGACGTTTCAAGATCAATGCCTTGGTCGCAGTTCCCATCTTCACCACGTCACGCATCATGCTGTCCATCAGGAAGGCATTGCGCTCATCGATGACGCGATTGGCTTCATTACCCGCCATGTCAGGTTTGGTCTGCACCAATACCTGGCCATAGCTGTCGGTAATCTTGGAAATCAGGTAAGGGTTGACCTTGTAACCACCATTGGCAAATACGGCATAGGCACCGGCCATTTGCAGAGGGGTGACCGCGCCAGCACCCAGGGCCAGGGTCAGGTAAGGCGGGTTTTTCTCAGGCAAAAAGCCAAAACGGTTGGTATATTCCTGCCCGTATTTCGCGCCTATCTTGTGCAGGATGCGGATGGAAATCATGTTTTTGGACTTGGTCAAGCCACGACGCATGGTCATCGGGCCTTCATACTTGCCATCATAATTCTTGGGTTCCCAGGCCTGACCACCGGTCTGCCCCGCATCAAAGCTGATCGGCTCATCATTGATGATGGTCGATGGCGACAGGCCTTTTTCCAGCGAAGCTGAATAAATGAAGGGTTTGAAACTGGAACCGGGCTGGCGCCATGCCTGGGTCACATGGTTGAATTTGTTGAGGTTATAGTCAAAACCACCGACCAGGGCGCGGATCGCTCCATCGGTGGTGTTCGCCGCCACAAAGGCCGATTGCACTTCAGGCATCTGGGTAATGCTCCAGCTTTTGCCTTCCAATACCACACGTATCACGGCACCGCGTTGTATGCGCTTGTTAGCCGGTGTTTTGGCCGACAGGCCGCTGGCGGCAAAAGTCAGGCCAGTATCTTCGATACGGATTTCTTCTCCCGATGACAAGACTGCGCGTACCAGTTTCGGTGTCGCTTCCAGTACCATCGCTACCTGCAAGTCATCGCTGTCAGTATGCTCTGCCAGCTCTTTTTCTATGGCGTCTTCGGCAGCTTCCTTGCCTTCGGGTATGGTGATGATGGCTTCCGGACCACGATAGCCATGACGTTTTTCGTAATCCATGACGCCACGGCGTAAAGACAAATAAGCAGTGTCCTGATCAGTCTTGGTAATCGTCGTGTAAACATTCAGGCCGCGGGTATAGGTTTCTTCCTTGAATTGCTCATATACCAACTGACGCGCCATTTCTGCAACATATTCGGCGTGGATGCCAAATTCATTGCTATTGGTTTTGGTGATCAGTTCTTCATTCTTGGCTTGTTCGTATTGTGCTTCGGTGATGTAGCCAAGATTGCGCATCCTTTGCAGGATATATTGCTGCCTGACTGTTGCGCGCTTGGGATTGGCGACCGGATTATAGGCAGAGGGAGCTTTTGGCAAACCGGCCAGCATCGCCGCTTCGGCTATCGTCACATCTTTCAAGTCTTTGCCAAAATAGATTTGTGCGGCAGAAGAAAAGCCATAAGCACGCTGACCCAGATAAATCTGGTTCATATAAATTTCCAGAATCTGATCCTTGCTGAGATTTTGTTCTATCTTCCAGGCCAGCAGGATTTCATAAATCTTGCGCTTGAAGGTTTGCTCGCTGGACAGGAAGAAATTCCTGGCGACCTGCTGGGTAATGGTAGAGGCACCCTGTTTGGCGCCACCAGTCAGATTGTGTATCGTTGCCCTGGTAATACCCTGGTAATCGACGCCGCCATGCTCATAAAAGCGGTCATCCTCAATCGCCAGCACGGCTTTTTTCATGATCTCAGGAATGTCCTTGAAGCGCACGACATTGCGTCGTTCCTCGCCAAATTCAGCAATGAGCATATTGTCTGCCGAGAACACCCGCAGTGGCATTTTCGGTTTGTAACTGGTAATGGAATCCAGTTCGGGCAGATTTGGATAAGCCATTGTAAGTGCAAAACCAATAATTAATACTCCTGCTACAACTAATCCGAATAAAACTCCCGCAGTTCCGAGTACAATGCGGGCGAAAAGCTTTCCAGCACTGCGCTTTTGTGGCTCAGGTTGATTGTCGGGTTCTTTGTTTTGCTCTGACATAGGGGCTAATTGTAAATAAGGCAGCGCACATTATAGCTGTCTTCGGTGAGCATTAGACTGTCAGCAGATAAGCGGATTTGTAAGCAAATTTTCAGAATATTCATAATATACGTGGATATTTGGCAACGCATAAGGGTAGTGCTGCGCGGAAATTGCTTTACCAATGCCAGTCTTATTGCTAGGATTTCATGTAAGCTTGGATAATTGTCTTGTAAATAGCGGTTTTTAAAGGCAATTTACTTTTGGCAATATAATGTTTCGCACATGTAATTTTGTGTAAATTGAAATGATGATGTAATCGTGAGGGGATATTCTTGGCTTTAGATCTGGCTTCGTTGCTCGGCAGAAAAAATCCGCCACTATTTGGTCTGGATATCAGTTCTCTCGATATCAAGCTTGTTGAACTTTCGGAAGGAAGCAACAAGTCCTATCGACTTGAGCGCTATGCCTCAGAACCACTGCCAAAAGGCGCGGTGCTGGATGGCAATATCGAGAATATTGAACAAGTGACCGAGGCAGTCCGCAAACTCGTGAAGAAAAGCGGAACCTCGGCAAAAAACGTAGCAATGGCAATGCCGGCATCTGCCGTCATTACAAAAAAAATTATACTCGCCGGTACTCTGACCGAACAGGCACTCGAAGTGCAGGTTGAGTCAGAGGCAAGTCAGTACATACCTTTCTCCATGGATGAAGTCAGCCTGGATTTCTGTGTGCTGGGGCCGGCGGCCAATGCGGAAGAAGATATAGAAGTGATGCTCGCTGCGTCCAGAAAAGAAAAAATTGAAGATCGCGTAGCCATCATACAGGCAGCGGGTTTGCAAGCCAAAGTCATGGATATTGAATCCTATGCTGCGCGTGCTGCTGTTTCACGTCTGGTCGATCAGCAGGCCAATGGCGGCAAGGATCAGATCTACGCTATTTTCCAGATAGGCTCCAAGCGCACTTATATTTTTATCATGCTCAATGGTGAAGTCATTTATGAGCGTGAGCAGCAGTTTGGTGGCGCCCAACTGACCCAGGATATCGTCAGGAATTATGGCTTGTCCATAGAAGAAGCAGAGCAGAAAAAGAAAAATGGTGATCTGCCTGACACCTATGAAATGGAATTGCTTGAACCTTTCCTGGAAAGTGCGGCGCTGGAAGTAACGCGCGCCATACAGTTCTTCTTCACTTCCACCCCTTTTACGCGGGTAGATCAGATTTATCTGTCTGGTGGTTGTGCGGTGATATCCGGTCTGGTCGATATTATTGCTGAACGCACCAAGATTTCTACGGCAGTGGTCAGCCCGTTCAAGGGCATGGAACTGGGTTCGGGCGTCAATGAAAAAGCTTTGCGCAATGATGCTCCGGCTTACATGGTTGCCTGTGGTCTGGCATTACGGAGATTTGGCTGATGATCAAGATTAATCTCCTGCCGCACAGGGAAGAAAAGCGCAAGCAGCTCAAGAGTGATTTTTATGGTCTGTTGTTATTGGCCGCGATAGCTGGTGCTCTGGTGGTGGTGGTGGTGAGTGCTTACTTTGGGCGTGAGCTGTCAATTCAGAATGATAAGAACGACTTTATCAAGAAAGAGATTGTCCAGCTTGATGAGCGCATCAAGGAAATCGCTACGCTAAGGCAGGAAATTGATGGTTTGAAAGCACGCCAGCAAGCCGTTGAGGATTTGCAGGGAGATCGTAATCAGCCCGTATATTTGCTTGATGAACTGGTCAAGCTGACACCTGAAGGGGTTTACCTCAAGCAATTGAATCAGGATGGTCAGAAGGTTACCTTGGCTGGTTACGCACAATCCCAGGACAGGGTCGCTGAATTTATTCGTAACCTGGGTAATAAATCGGATTGGATGTTCAAGCCAGAATTGAATGACATTCACTCAACCGGTTTGGGACAGGGCAGGGATGCAAAGAAAGTATTTGAGTTTAAGGTGAATGCAGGTATCAAGCGTCCGCGTGAAAGAGAAGAGGCAGCTTCGCAAGCCGCCGCCTCGGCCGCTGCCGCTACTGCTACACCTGGTTCTGTTGCTCCTGCTGTGCCAGCGCCTGCTTCGTCAGCCGCCAGTGCAGCCTCAAAACCTTAGTGTGTGATTATTTATGCAATGCAACGGAAGATTGTAAATGGCGATTAATCTGAATGAAGTTGGCCAGTCTTTAAGCGCCCAATTTCAAGGCTTGAATGGACTGCACCCTGGCTTGTGGCCAGTTGCGCCCCGCATGGCGTCTGCTTTGGGCGTCTTGATTGTGGTGGTTGCACTGGGTTGGTATGGTCAATGGGATGGCCAGATGACGGCCATAGAAACAGGTCAGGCTGAAGAGGTCAAACTCCGGGGCGAATACAAACAAAAGCTGCAGCAGGCGATTAATCTGGACGCCCTGAAAGAGCAACGCAAGCTGGTGCAACAATATGTTGCTACTATGGAGAAGCAATTGCCTAGCCAGGCAGAAATGGCGGCTTTGCTGGCCGATATCAATCAGGCTGGTCAGGGTCGTGGATTGGCGTTTGACTCTTTTGTACCGGGTTTGCCAGCAGTTAAAGATTATTATGCAGAGTTGCCGATTGCCATCAAGATTCAGGGCAATTATCACGACCTCGGACAATTTGTCGCAGACATCGCGAAATTGCCAAGGATTGTTACCTTGAATAATTTGAATATTACCCGTGCTACGGATGGCAACCTGATACTTGATGTGACAGCCAAGACATTCCGCTATTTGAACAGAGATGAAGTTCTTGATCAGGCTGAGAAGAAGAAGAAGGAGCCTAAAAAATGAAGAACATCGTCATTAAGCCGACGCTTTGTTTATTCCTGGCGCTTTCCTTATCTGCTTGCGGCGATAGCCAGGAAACAGAATTGCGTGCCTGGATGGCCGCAGAGAAAAGCCAGGCAAAAGCAGTGATTCCCAAAATCAGTCCCCCCAAAGTTTACGTACCGTTTGCTTATGGTGGTAAAGAGAGTACAGAACCATTTGATCCCGCCAAATTACTTTTGGTGCTTGCACGTCTGAAGGCAGAGTCCAGCAATGGTCTCAAACCTGACCTGACCAGACCAAGGGAGGCGCTGGAGTCGTTTCCCATGGATAGTCTCAAGATGGTGGGCACGATAGAAAAAAACAAGCTGGTTTATGCCCTCGTACAAGTAGATAAGACTGTGTATCAAGCCAAACTCGGATCCTATCTGGGTCAGAATTTTGGCATGGTTACAAAAATTTCGGAGAATGAAATCGAAATCAAGGAAACAGTTCAGGATGCTGCGGGTGATTGGACAGAGCGGCAATCCAAGTTAGAGTTGCAGGAGGCAAAGAAATGAATGCGTTGATAAATACAAGTATAAGGGGCGCCAAATTGGTTAAATTTATTTTATTTGCGCTGCTTGGTTTTTGCAGTGCTGCGTTTGCGCAGACAAACTCGATAGAGTCACTGACAGCCAATCAGCAGGGTGCAAACATTATCGTCAAGATCACCCTGAAAAAACCATTGGAAAAACTTCCTTTGGGTTTTGCTATTGCCAATCCATCCCGTATCGCCATCGATTTCGCAGATGTCAGCAATAACACTGGCAAAACTACATTCGATATGAACATGGGTGATTTGCGGGTGATTAACCTGATTGAAGCAACCGGACGTTCGCGCCTGATTTTCAATCTCAACAAATCCTTGAATTACGCAACAGCAATCGATGGCAACTCACTCATTGTCACGATTGATGCTTCTGGTGGTGTTGCAACTGCAGTTAATTCCCAGGGCTTGCCAGTCAATGTGCAACCAGCAGTTGTTGGAAAGCGCGCCTTGCGTGATATTGATTTCCGTCGTGGTGCTGCAGGTGAAGGTCGTGTAGTCATCGATTTGCCGCTGGATCAGGTTGCCGTCGATATCCGTCAGCAAGGACAAAAAATTGTTGTTGATTTCCTCAAGGTCAGTTTGCCTGAATCCCTGCGCCGCCGTCTCGACGTGGCCGACTATGGTTCTCCAGTGCAATTGATTACAACGACCCCAAGCGGTGAAAATGTCCGCATGGTGATTGAGCCTACCGGATTGTGGGAGCACAGTGCTTATCAAAGCGATACTCAGTTTGTGATTGAAGTCAAACCTATCAAGGAAGACCCAAACAAATTGACGCAAGGTACCCAGGGTTACCGTGGTGAGCGCTTGTCCTTCAATTTCCAGAATATTGAAATCCGTGCCATTTTGCAAATCATTGCAGAAGTCAGCAGCCTCAATATTATTGCCAGTGATACTGTGAATGGAACGATCACCTTGCGCCTGAAAGACGTGCCATGGGATCAGGCACTCGATATCATCATGCAGTCCAAGGGACTGGATATGCGCAAAAATGGTTCTGTGATCTGGATCGCGCCAAAAGAAGAGTTATTGACCAAAGAAAAACTTGAACTTGAGCAAAAAGCGCAGATCGCTGAACTGGAACCCGTAAAAACCGAATCTTTCCAGCTCAATTATCAAAAGGTCGAAGCATTTAAACAGGTTTTTGGTGTTGATGGTGCAAGTACAAACCGCATACTTTCCAAGCGTGGTAGTGCAGTCATTGAGCCTCGTACCAATCAATTGTTTGTTACCGATATTCCTTCCAAACTGGAAGAAGTGCGCAAGCTGATCGCTAAAACCGATATCGCTTCAAGACAGGTATTGATAGAGGCACGTATAGTCGAGGCCGATGATAAATTCAGTAAAAATCTCGGTGCCAAACTGGGCTTTGCTGACTTGCGTGGTATTGCCGGTGGTAACACTGGTTACCAAGTGGCAGGAAATCAAAGGGTAGCATTGACAGGTAATTATCTTGGTGTCGGTGAGCAAACTGGCCAGGCAAAGATTACTGAACAAAGTTTTATTCCTAATACCCAATTCGTCAGCTTGCCTGCTTCTGGCATTAATGGTTTGAATCCGGGAAGTTTGGCCGTCAGTTTGTTCTCATCAGCTGCCAATCGCTTCCTGAATCTGGAATTGTCAGCGCTGGAAGCCGATGGCAAGGGTAAAATAGTGTCAAGTCCACGCGTTGTGACGGCTGACCAGTTGAAAGCATCGATAGAGCAAGGTACAGAATTGCCATATCAAGTGGCTACTTCCAGCGGCGCTACTTCTATCTTCTTCCGTAAGGCAACATTGCGACTGGAAGTGACTCCGCAAATTACGCCTGATGGGAATGTTATCCTGGATGTTGATGTTCATAAAGATAGTGTTGGCCAGGAAACCAGGGCCGGTTTTGCGATTGATACCAAAGAGGTGAAAACCATCGTTCTGGTAGAAAATGGCGGCACGGTAGTCCTCGGTGGTATCTTCCAGCAAACTGAGCGTGATAGTGTGACAAAAGTACCGTTCTTTGGCGATCTTCCATTGTTTGGCAATTTGTTTAAAACCACTGGCCGCACGAATGACAAAACTGAATTGCTGATTTTTATTACTCCCAAAATTGTTGCTGAGAAATTTAGCAACAAACAATAAAGAGTTCTGGGCTTGTGATGTGTGTCATAGAATGGCAACCGATTTTCTGAATTCGTAAAAATATAGGTGTTTCATGATGAAGTATATACGCGGTTTATTCGCACTGATCTTACTGATAGGCCTCACGGCCTGTGGCGGTGGAGGTGGCTCTGCTGGTAATACCAGTAATGGTGCCAGGTTGTTCACTACAGCACCTGACACAGTTACCGTGAGTCCCGGTGCTACGCAAACCTTTACCGTAGGTGGCGGTGTACCTGCCTATTCTGCCAGCAGCAGCAATGGCGCTGCCATAGTGTCGCTAACCGGTAACACTCTCACTATCAAGGGCGGCGGCGGCGGTTCAGCAATAGTTACAGTCAAGGACGCTGCAGGTGTTACCGTCACCATCAGCGTGACTATCGGTTCAGGGTTGGACCTGTTCACGACTGCGCCAGATGCTGTAACTGTTGCAGTGGGCGGACAATCAGCTGAATACACCATAGGCGGCGGCACCCAGGTCTATGACGTAGCGTCCAGTGACAATTCCATTGCCAATGTGGTTTTTGCCGGCAATCGTTTCATCATTGTTGGTGTGACAGGTGGTAAGGCAGACGTCACTGTGCGTGACTCCATCGGTGGCAAAGTATTGATCAAAGTTACCGTAGGCTCGGTTGATGCACTGTTCTCTACCGCAGGTAATGACATCAACGTTGGCGTCAATGCCGCTGTTACTTACACGGTAGGTGGTGGTAATGGTCCGTACAGTGTGGGCAGCAGCAACACCGCGGTTGCAACAGCAAATATCTCTGGTTCCAAACTGACGGTGACTGGTGTAGGTGTAGGTACGGCCAACATTATTCTCCGCGATGCGACTATTGGTAACGTCACCATCAAGGTCACGGTGGGCTCAACAGCCGACCTGTTCACTTCAGCACCTGCATTGCTGACTGTTGGCATTGGTACATCCAGCCCGACATTCACTATTGGTGGTGGTAGCCAGGTCTACACGGTTACCAGTGGCAATACCCAGATCGCTAGTGTCGGTATTAATGGAAATAAATTTACCATCAACGGTGTTTCTGCCGGTGACACAACAGTCATAGTCAAAGATAGTCTGGGTCACAATGTAACAATTGGCGTTACCGTTGGTTCCGGCGCTAAGTTCTATACGACTGCTCCTAGTGATGTTACCCTGACTGCGAATGGCACTGGTACTTATGTCATTGGTGGTGGTACCGCCCCTTACACGGCCACGAGCAGCAATACCTCGGTTGTTACTGCTTCGGCTTCGGGAAATACTCTGACATTGACTGGCGTTGGATCAGGTAAGGCTGTAGTTATATTGCGTGATGCGGCTGGTGCAACACTCCCAATCAATGTTACTTTGGGTTCAGGCAACGTCAACGCCGTTTTCACAACTGCGCCTAGCGCAGTGACGATCGCTGTCGGTGCCAGCCCTGCTTATCAAATTGGTGGTGGTTCTGCGCCATATTCGATCAGTAGTAGCAATATTGCGATTGCAACGGCCACGCTTACTGGCTCTAACTTCACAATTACCGGCGTAGCAACTGGTACTGCAAATATCATCGTAAAAGATGCTGCTGGTACCCCTGTCACGATTGTTGTGAGTGTTGGTACAGGTGCAACCGTTGCGCTGTACACATCCGCACCATCTACTGTGACGCTTGCACCTGGCGCTTCACCGACTTATCTTGTTGGTGGCGGTACCGCACCTTATGCCGTGACCAGCAGTAACACCACGGTCGTGACAGCAAGCATTGCTGGCGGTACCATGACAATTACTGGTGTCGCTGCCGGTACTGCAACGGTGAGATTGGTGGATAGTGCTGGTACACCAATCACCTTCACTGTCAACGTTGTATCAGGTACAAACACTGCGCTTTCCGTTGCTCCGTTATCGATTAGTGGCTATGTTGGAGACGTAGTTAACATTCGTATCGATGGTGGTAGTGCTCCATACACTATTACTTCCAGTGTTCCGTTGACTGCCACTGTCACATCCGGTTCAACCCTGGGTGCTGCGGGTTCTATTTCTGTCTTGATGGCAAGGATTGGTACAGCCAATATTATTGTGACGGATGCTCAAGGTACCGTTTCATCTGTTGGGATTACGGTTATTGCTGCGCCGGGTGGATTAACTCTGAGCCCAGCAGTGTGGACTATTAACGAAACAAATAATTCAACTATCCCATTGACTATTTCAGGTGGTGCAGTTCCTTACCAAGTGTTTACAAGTAATACTGTTTTGAGCAGTGTTGCAGGTACATCTCCTGATGCTTTGAATCCGTTGACCTTCACTGGCACTACTGTGAACGTCAGTGTGGGAACTCAGGGTACACGTTGCGTGGTTACTGATACTCCGGTGACTATTACTGTCAAAGACAGCCGTAATGTAACGACTACCAGTACCATGACTATCAAGGACTTGAATGGTGGTGCTGGCTGTTAATATAGGCTGACAGGCCTGCATGAAGCGGAAAATTTCTACAAAATAGCTGTTTGTTTGCTTCTAACTGGTAATATTCCCCTGGGCATGAAAGCCCGGGGAAGTCAGCAAAAGTCATAGCCAGGTAAACAGTTTTGAAGAACATTTTTCTCGTAGGCCTGATGGGCTCCGGCAAAACCACGGTTGGCCGGGCCCTGGCAAAAAAACTCAATAAGCGTTTTATTGATTCTGATCACGAAATTGAGGCACGTACTGGTGTCTCGATTCCCGTGATTTTTGAGATTGAAGGCGAGGCTAGTTTTCGACAGCGGGAAGCGGATGTGATCCGTGACTTGACTGGGCAAGAAAATATAGTCCTGGCTACAGGTGGTGGTGCCGTGTTGAATGCAGAGAGTCGTCAATATCTGCATGAACGCGGCATTGTCATTTATTTGCGGGCGGGTATACACAGTATTTTGCAACGTACCCGTCACGACAAGAACCGTCCCCTTTTGCGCACTGCAGACCCGCGCAAAAAACTCGAAGAGCTGGAATCCCAGCGAGCTCCCCTCTATCAGGAAGTTGCCCACATCAGCATTGAGACCGGCAGGCCCAATGTACAATTTTTGGTGCAAACCGTCCTGGACAAATTAGCGCAGGAAAAATTATTCGATATTCCTGAAGCCTTACTCAGCAATCACAAAACAACTATGTCAGCAGAAAGCACCGCCAGCAGCAGTAGTACAAGTACCAATACCACGCTCCTGAATGTGGATCTGGGTGAGCGCAGTTACCCAATTGCCATAGGCACTTCACTGTTGACCGATAGCCAGTTCCTGCAGTCGAAAATCAAGGGCAAGAAAACTGTCATCGTCACCAATACCGTTGTTGCCCCTCTTTATCTTGCCACGCTGGAAGCCTCTCTGCGCGCCGCTGGCAAGGAAGTACTGTCCGTGGTATTGCCTGATGGTGAAGAGCAAAAGAACTGGGCCAGCCTGATGCTGATTTTTGATGCCCTGCTCGAACATAAATGCGATAGAAAAACCACTTTGCTGGCACTCGGCGGTGGTGTCATCGGCGACATGACAGGCTTTGCCGCCTCTGCTTACATGCGCGGCGTGCCTTTTGTGCAAATCCCGACGACCTTGTTATCGCAGGTCGATTCATCCGTGGGTGGCAAGACCGGTATCAACCACCCCCTGGGCAAGAACATGATAGGGGCGTTTTACCAGCCCGAGGCCGTGATCGCTGACATAGGCAGCCTGCAAAGCTTGCCCGACAATGAACTCTCCGCAGGCTTGGCCGAAGTCATCAAACATGGTGCGATCATTGATCCAGTGTTTTTCGACTGGATAGAAACCAATATGTCTGCCTTGCGCGCCAAAGACCCCAAGGCACTCACGCATGCGATTTTGCGTTCCTGCGAAATCAAGGCCGATATCGTGCGCCAGGATGAGCGCGAAGGTGGTTTGCGTGCCATCCTGAATTTTGGCCATACCTTTGGCCATGCGATTGAATCTGGCCTGGGCTACGGCAAATGGCTGCATGGCGAAGCAGTAGGCTGTGGCATGGTCATGGCCGCTGATTTATCTTGCCGCCTGGGCTATATCGACTACGTGACCAAAACCCGTATCAAGCAGGTAGTAGAAGCAGCAGGCCTGCCAGGCGTAGCACCAGACCTTGGTGAAGACCGCTGGCTGGAACTCATGGAAGTCGACAAGAAAAATGAAGGCGGCAAAATCAAGTTCATCCTGCTGAAACCTTTGGGCAAGGCGCATATCACTACCGTGCCCAAAGAAATTTTGCTCGAAACCCTGCGTAGCTGCATTACCAGTTAAGCATCATCAATTAACAAGCATGTTCACAGACGCCCACCTCGCCCCCTATGCTGCACAATCTGCCAGTTCGCGAGGGCGGCGTTACAATGAAGAATCTTCTTCCTCACGCAGTGAATACCAGCGCGACCGTGACCGCATCATCCACAGCACAGCTTTCCGCCGTCTCGAATACAAGACCCAGGTCTTCGTCAATCATGAGGGCGATTTATTCCGTAATCGCCTCACGCATAGCCTGGAAGTAGCCCAGATAGGCCGCTCTATCGCCCGCAACCTGCGCCTGAATGAAGATTTGGTTGAGGCTATCTCGCTGGCGCATGATCTTGGCCATACTCCATTTGGACACGCAGGTCAGGATGCCCTGAATGCCTGCATGAAGCCCTTTGGCGGCTTTGAACATAATCTGCAAAGCCTGCGTGTGGTCGATGAACTCGAAGAGCGCTATGGTGCTTTTGACGGCCTCAACCTGACGTATGAAACCCGCGAAGGCATACTCAAGCACTGCTCCATCAACAATGCCAGATTGCTGGGCGATGTAGGGCAACGCTTTATCGATAAAAAACGTCCGTCGCTGGAGGCGCAAGTCACCAACCTGGCAGATTCCATCGCTTACAATAATCATGATATCGATGATGGCTTGCGCTCCGGGCTATTACTGGAATCGCAGATGCTCGAGGTGGATATCTACGCGCGCCACCGGGCAATTGTCGATGCCACTTATCCCGGCATCAGTGGCCGCCGTGGCATCGCCGAGACCATACGCCGCATGATCAATACCCTCATTGTCGATTTGATTGAGACATCGGCACAGAAAATCCAGGATTGTCAGCCACGCTCCGTCGATGACGTGCGCAATATGGAAAGAATGATTGCCTTTTCAGACAACATGTACCAGGAAGCGCAAACCCTGAAGCAGTTTTTGTTTGAAAATCTGTACCGCCATTACCAGGTCAACCGCATGACCTTCAAGGCCAGGCGTACCATCACCGGATTATTTGATGCCCTGCATGCTCAGCCCAACCTGCTGCCGCCAGATTATCAGGTAAGCCAGGCAGGCAGCGAAGAGCAGCAGCAATTGCAAGTCAGAAAAATAGCCGACTACATCGCTGGCATGACAGACCGCTATGCCATGCGTGAACACAGACGCTTATACATGGTGGATGAAGTTTAGCGATCATTGAAAACTGGCTTTGCGGTCATCTGCAGTTGCCGGACATTTCTCTCCCTGTTTTGTCTTTACATAATTTGTACTTTCAAACTCTGGATATAGACTGTACTTTGTATAGAATACCAAGTCTTTACCAGGAGGAAACCGTGCCATCCATGTCAACAGTATTTACCCGCCTGCTGCTTGCCAGCAGCTTTGTTATCGCCACCACAGCAGCAAACGCCATGTCGTTCGCTGACCTGAGCAACCAGGATGCCAGCACAGGCCTGAAAGCCGCACTGGATAAAGGCTCATCCGCTGCAGTCAGCAAGCTTGGCGTCGATGGTGGCTTCCTGAATAATGACAAGGTCAAGATACAACTGCCATCCATCCTCGAAAAAGCCCGCCCTATCCTGCAAATGACAGGCAAGGGCCAGCAGCTTGATGAACTGGTTGTCTCCATGAACCGCGCCGCAGAATCTGCCGTGCCCATGGCCAAACCTTTGCTCGTGAATGCGGTCAAATCCATGAGCCTGACGGATGCCAAAAATATCCTGACTGGCGGTGAAACTTCAGTCACAGATTTCTTCAGGGAAAAAACTTCTGCACCCTTAAGCGAAAAATTTCTGCCCATGGTCAAAGGCGTGACTGACAAGGCAGGCTTGTCGGCAAAATACAATGCCGTCATGGGCCAGGCACAAAAATTTGGCGCAGTCGCCAAACAAGAGGCAACAGTAGAAGGCTATGTCACCCAAAAAGCCATGGACGCCCTGTTCCTCATGATCGCCGAAGAAGAAAAGTCCATACGCCAGGACCCGTTGGGCGCTGGTAGCAAGGCCATCAGCAAAGTATTCAGCCTGTTGAAATAAGCTTCAGCTTCCTATAAATGCAGCACGACAGGGCAGCAAAACTGTCTTGTCCGCGCACCTGAAACCGGGTGCCTGATGCGTACGGTATTCTTTTCTGATGAAAATTTTGCGGCTTTTTTGCAGCACTCCATTCTCATCAATAAATTTTTTAATGCCAGTGACATGAAAATCTTTCATCGAAAGCTTGAAAGAGTTTCTTTCTGTAACAAACTTCTGCACCATTTTGCTGCATCTGGCACACAATTCCCTGGCTAAAGCCTTGCTGCATAAGGCTTTGCCCCCTCCGAGCGTCCCGCATTATTCTTCGCCCCGCATTTTTGCGTAGTTTTACTTAAGTAGAATGGAGCCTGAGATTTTTTCGATTTCCTGTTAATTTATCGTGGTAATTCATAAATTCATTTTTGAAGTACTTACATAAAAAATCAGGAGACAAACATGTCATACAAAGTTAAAGCCCTAGTCGCGTCTATTGTTATGGGTCTGGCTGCTGCAAGCAATGCAGCAGACCCTATCAAAATCGGTGTTGCCGGCCCTTTCACCGGTGGTTCAGCCCCTATGGGCGTATCCATGCGTGATGGCGTCAAACTCGCCGTCAGTGAGATCAATGCCAAAGGCGGCGTGTTGGGCAGACAGTTGCAACTGGTAGAACGTGATGACGAAGCCAAAAATGAACGCGGTGTGCAGGTCGCGCAAGAGCTCATCAACAAAGAAAAAGTGGTTGCTACCGTCGGTTATATCAATACCGGCGTGGCACTGGCATCCCAGCGGTTTTATCAGGAAGCCAAAATCCCCGTCATCAACAATGTGGCGACAGGCAGCGTGATCACCAAGCAGTTCGTTGGTCCTGAACACAAAGATAACTACATCTTCCGTACGGCAGCAAATGACGTCATCCAGTCTGCGATGATCGTGGATGAAGCTGTGGTCAAGAACAAATTCACCAAGGTCGCCATCCTGGCTGACTCAACCAACTATGGTCAACTGGGTCGTGAAGATCTGGAAAAAACCCTGGGTGTCAAAGGCATCAAGCCAGTCGCTGTAGAAAAATTCAATATCAAGGATGTCGATATGACAGCCCAGTTGTTGAAAGCCAAGCAGGGCGGCGCACAAGCCGTGCTGACTTATGGCATCGGCCCAGAACTGGCACAAATCGCCAACGGTATGGAAAAACTGGGCTGGAAAGTACCTATCATCGGCAGCTGGACTTTGTCCATGGGTAATTTCCTCGACAACGCTGGCAAAAACGGTGATGGCGCAACCATGCCACAAACCTTCATCCAGGATCCAAACACACCAAAACGCAAAGCTTTTATCGAAGCCTATCAAAAGGCTTACAAGGTTGACCGTATGCCTTCCGCCGTCTCTGCCGCGCAGGGATATGACTCCATCTACCTGCTGGCTGCAGCCATCAAGCAAGCTGGTGGTACAGACGGCGTCAAAGTACGCGAAGCGCTGGAAAACCTGAGCGAAAAAGTGGAAGGCGTGATCACCACCTACAACAAGCCTTATTCGCATGACGATCATGAAGCCATCAAGCCTGGCATGCCTGTCATGGGCGAAGCCAAAGGCGGCCACATCGTCCAGGGTAAATAAAGACAGGGCGCTGCCTCAGCGCCTGGATTAGCCCTCAGCCCGGTCACCTGCACGCCGTATTGCGCAAGATGGCTGGGCTGTTATTCAGACAGACAGCTTCAAGGCGATCCAACATCGGGTGGATGGTCCTGGCAGGCTGCACTCCTTGGGTGAACAACATGGAAATTTTACTTCAGCTCGTCTTCAGCGGCATAGCCCTGGGGATGATTTATGCTGTCATCGCATTTGGCTATCAGCTCACATTTGCGACTTCAGGCACCTTGAACTTTGGCCAGGGTGAAGCCCTGATGCTGGGCGCCCTGGTCGGTCTCAGCGTGGTCGGCAATGTGCATGGCGGCCCGTATATGAATTATTGGCTGATGATACCGATAGTCCTGATCTTCGGCGGCCTGCAAGGCATGGTCGTTGAATGGATAGGCGTGCGCCCGGCCATCAAGATCAAATCAGAATTTGGCTGGATCATGTCCACCATCGCACTTGCCATCATCTTTAAAAACGTCGCAGAAAATATCTGGGGCAAGGATGATCTGACTTTCCCGTCCCCCTTGTCTGCTGCACCTTTTCAGGTGTTTGGCGCCAACGTGCAGGCCATGCAGGTTGTGGTCGTTATCGGCGCGCTGGCGATGATGCTGGCGGTGGAATTCTTCAACCGCAAATCCATTTACGGCAAAGCCGTTGTCGCCACATCGAATGACAGGGATGCGGCTGGCCTCATGGGTATCAATACCAG
Source organism: Undibacterium sp. TC4M20W (assembly GCF_049340245.1). Lineage (NCBI taxonomy): Bacteria > Pseudomonadati > Pseudomonadota > Betaproteobacteria > Burkholderiales > Oxalobacteraceae > Undibacterium > Undibacterium sp. TC4M20W. Next base: position 33,261 of record NZ_JBMPPI010000001.1, on the reverse strand, counting down.
CATGGTTATCACTTTCTCATATGCGCTGTCTTCCGCCACTGCAGCCTTCGCAGGCGTACTGGTGGCACCACTGACTTTGACTGGCGCCACGATGGGATCGGCACTGGGTTTAAAAGCCTTTGCCGTGGCGATTATTGGTGGTCTGACTTCTGGCGTAGGCGCCATCGTCGGCGGCCTGATTCTGGGCATTGCTGAAACACTGACCGGCTTCTACATCTCCACAGGCTACAAAGAGGTACCGGGCCTGGTCCTGTTGTTACTGGTGCTGGCCGTCAAACCTGCCGGTTTGTTTGGCAAAGCCGCCATCAAGAAAGTGTGAGGCACAAGTATGAATAAGCAGACTCTCGCTCTTTCCGTCCTGGGTATAGGCGCACTGGCGCTGACACCCATAATAATGCATAACCCTTATTACCTGCATCTGGCAGAGACCATACTGATCTACGCCATCCTGCTGTTTGGCCTGGATATCGTGGTTGGTTACACGGGTCAGGTGTCACTCGGTCACGCCGGTTTGTTTGGCATAGGCTCGTATACAACGGGCGTGCTGGTGTTCAAGCTCGGCATGTCGGTGTTTGTCGCCATCCCCTGCAGTATCGCCGTCACGGCCGTATTTGGTGCCTTGCTGGCCCTGCCTGCACTGCGTGTGACCGGGCCTTACCTGGCCATGGTGACACTGGCCTTTGGTACCATCATCCAGATTCTCATCAATGAAATGAGTTTCCTGACCGAAGGGCCAATGGGTATCAAACTCACCAAGCCTGTGATCTTTGGGCAAAAACTCGGTGAAGTTGGTTTCTTTTATCTGGTTGCCATCATGCTGGTGCTGGCGCTGGTCGTGGTGCACCGTGTTTTACGCTCTCACTATGGCCGTGCTTTTCAGGCCTTGCGTGACAGCCCGATCGCGTCTGACTGCATGGGCGTGTCAGTTTACAAATACAAAGTCATCGCCTTTGTCATCAGTGCGGCACTGGCTGGTCTGGCAGGCAGCCTGTATGCCTATTCGGAGGAATATATTTCACCGAATACCTACAATTTTGAACTGACCATCATGTTCCTGCTGGCAGTCATCATGGGCGGGCGCAAGACCCGTACTGGTTCATTGCTGGGTGCTTTGATTGTCGTGATGTTGCCATCGCTGCTGGCTGATATAGAACTGTTCCGCAAGATTGCTACCGTCGCTGCAGTCATTGCCGTGATTGCCGGTGGTGCTGCCATCGCCAAGCAGCGCAAAACCGTCAGGGAACTCATCGTTCCTGTGGGCGCGACTGTCGCCATGGCCTTGTTCTCTTACAAACTGGAAAACATCACTGACTGGCGTCTGACCATCTTTGGTCTGATGACCTTGTTTGTCGTGTACTACCTGCAAGACGGCATCGTCGGCTTCGTCAACAGCTTGCTGGGCAAGGGGCAGCAGCATCTGGTCGTCAATGTAGAAAGCGCAGAGACCAATGCCAGCAACGCCATCGTCAACGCCAGCGATACCCGCGTTGGTGTGCTGCTGACAGGCCGGAAAATTCTCATGCAATTCGGTGGCTTGAAAGCGCTGAACCAGGTTGATCTGCAAATCAACAAAGGCACGGTACATGGTTTGATCGGCCCTAACGGTTCCGGTAAAAGTACCATGATGAATGTGCTGACCGGCATCTACCAGCCTACCGATGGTGTGGTGGAGTTTGGTGGTAAAGTCATCTCAGGCAGCACGCCATCTGCAATTGCTTTAGGTGGCGTGGCGCGTACTTTCCAGAACGTGCAATTGTTTGGGGAGATGACGGCAACAGAAAACATCCTGGTGGGCTTGCACAGTACCTTCCGTAGTAATGTCGGCGATGCCATGCTGCATACTCCGCGCTATCTGCGTGAGGAAAGGCTGGCAAGAGAACGTGCAGCCAGCATCCTGCAATTCGTCGGTCTGGCTGACCTGGCCAATGAAGAGGCGCGCAATCTGCCTTACGGCAAACAACGCCTGCTCGAAATTGGCCGCGCACTGGGTCTCAATCCACAACTGCTGTTGCTCGATGAACCTGCTGCTGGTTTGACAGCGCCCGACATCAAGGACCTGATCGCCATCATCCGCAAGATTCGTGAACATGGCATCACTATCATCCTCATTGAGCACCATATGGATGTGGTCATGTCGATTTGCGATACCGTGACTGTGCTAGATTTTGGTCAGAAAATTGCAGAGGGCAAACCCGCAGCAGTGCAGGCCGACCCCAAAGTGATAGAAGCCTATCTCGGTGGCAGCGTAGCTGATGCCGCTGAAGTTACCCCAGCCTGAGGAGAATGCAATGTTAACTATTTCAAATCTGCATGCAGCCTATGGCAAGGTTGAAGTCTTGCATGGTATTTCCATGGAAGTGCCTAAGGGTAAAGTCGTCACACTGATAGGTTCCAACGGCGCCGGCAAGACCACCACCATGCGCGCTATCTCCGGCATGTTGAAACCCAAAGAAGGTACAGTGACACTGGCCGGTAAAGATGTCACTGGCCTCGACTCACACAAGATCGCCAGGGCAGGTCTCGCACATTCACCAGAAGGGCGGCGTGTGTTTGCCACCATGTCGGTGACAGACAATCTCTTGCTCGGTGCCTTCCCGCGTTTCACCCGCAGCCGCCCGCGTGGCGACATAGAAAGCGATCTGCAAAAAGCCATGGAATTGTTCCCGCGTTTAAAAGAACGCAAGAATCAGCTCGCTGGCACCTTGTCTGGCGGTGAGCAGCAAATGCTGGCGATGGCGAGAGCAGTCATGCTCAATCCTGACGTGGTCTTGCTGGATGAACCCTCCATGGGCCTGGCACCGATATTGGTCGATGAAGTCTTTCGCATCATCGTACGTCTGAAAGAGCAGGGCACCACCATGCTGCTGGTGGAGCAGTTTGCAGCGGCTGCTTTAGCCGTGGCTGATTATGGTTATGTGCTGGAAAATGGTCGGATATCGGTACATGGTCCGGCGGCCAGTTTGCAGAATGATCCGGCGGTGAAGGCGGCTTATCTGGGTGGTGGTGCGCAGCATTAAATCTGTTTCAAGGCCTTTATAAATGCAATTATGGAAATGGGGAGCAAGCTCCCCATTTCTTATTTTTCTGTCGCAATGTATTTAAGGGATTAAGGTACATACAAGCTGCGTTGTCTTCAATGCCAGCACAATTTTATTGACGTCATTCCTGCGTGCTTTTTGGCAGGAATCTACCGGGCTGGCGCTCCAGCGGCGTTCGTTGTATGCTTTTGAGTATATTAATTTCAGATTTTTGTTGTTTTACATTTCTGATTTTAAATACCTGCACATGTAATTTATGATTGCCGGTCGGGGGTAGCCCGACAGCTACTCACTTTTCTTGTCTCGCCAAGAAAAGTAAGCCAAAGAAGGCGACCCAGGCGTAGCCGCCCCTAAAGGGGGTCCCGTTTGTGCAGTACAAAAAATGGGAAGATCCGAAACTCGCTCCGCTCAGACAGCGGCTCTTCTTAATCCATTTTCTGTACAGCACAAACGGCGGCTTCACATGGGAACTGCGGAAAATCAAAAACAACGTCATCGCGACCTTCGTGCAAATTTCGTGAGCTACGATTGATCAAAGCTTTGATCGGTCATTCTTGCAATTACCCTTCTAAATACCGCAAAGGATGCGCATGAGCAGGCCAGGCTTCTGCAAAGAATCCTGTGACTTGTTCTGCTGTCACTTCAGCCAATGTGGCAGGTGACCAGCGTGGCGCATTGTCTTTGTCTACCACCAGGGCGCGCACACCTTCCAGCACTTCACCATGCTTGAAGCAATGGCGTACCATATTTCTTTCCATACGCAGGCAGGCTGACACTGTCATGTCTTTGCTGCGGCGTAGTTGTTCCAGCGTGACTGACATCAGCAATGGCGAACGTTTTTGCATGGTGGCCAGTGTTTGCTGAGCGAATTCGCTGTTGTTTTGCTGTAGTTTTTCACAGATGGCAGTAACATTATTGCCCGCGAAGATGTCATTGATGGCCGCATGTTGAGTTGCCAGTTTGCTGGTATCCGGTTTCGCCTGGTCTGCAAAAGCTGCAGCGAAATCGCGTATCGCCAGGCGCAGGTCTGTGGCTGTGCTTTCAATGAGCAAATTCATCAGTGCAGGTATTTCTGCAGTAGGTATATAGACATCCGCCAGACCTGCATAGATGGCGTCGGCAGCGGTGATGATTTCGCCAGTCAGTCCCAGGTAAGTACCAATTTCCCCCTCAGTGCGCGACAGGAAATAACCACCGCCTACGTCAGGGAACAGGCCGATATTCACTTCCGGCATCGCCATCTTGGTACGCTCGGTGACGATGCGCAAACGGCAATCTTCACCTGCCTGCGCGATACCCATGCCACCGCCCATGACCACGCCATTCATCAGCGCGATATAGGGTTTCGGGTAGAAATGGATTAAATGATTTAAGGCATATTCTTCAGTGAAAAAATCTTCCAGCAGGGCAGAATCACCTTTGGGTGTGGCCGTGCCCACGTCATAGAAAAAACGAATATCTCCACCCGCGCAAAATGCCTTTTTGCTGCTGCTTTGAATAAACACCGCGCGCACACTCTGATCATCCTGCCAGGTCAGCAAGGTCGTCGTCAGCGCTCTTACCATATCGAGTGACAGCGAGTTCAATGCTTTGGGTCTGTCTAGGGTGATGTAGCCTATATTGTTCTTGACGGAGGTAAGTACAAATTCGCTCATGGTGGTTGACTATGCAGGTAAGGGATGAAGCTGCCATTTTAACTTTGTCGGGCTTGGGCGTCACGGGGTGTATATGTTTATGAGGAAATAGAGTAAGGGCGGCATGATCGTTGCCGTTGCTGTCGGGTTTGACTTTGGGGTTGCAGTTGTTTTTGATTTTCTGCAGTTCCCATGTGTAGCCGCCGTTTGTGCAGTACAGAAAATGGATTAAGAAGAGCCGCTGTCTGAGCGGAGCGAGTTTCGGATCTTCCCATTTTTTGTACTGCACAAACGGGTACCCCGAAGGGGCGGCTACGCCTGGGTCGCCTTTCTTTGAATACTTACTTTGGCGACGCAAAGAAAGTATTTCGGCTGCCGGGCCGAGACCCGGCTTGTGTCCACGAAGGGCAAACGTTTTCATAAAGGTGCGGTATGTAACAAGCGTTGCGGCATACCACGAAAGCCACTGGATTCCAGCTAAAAGCACGCTGGAATGACGTTAACATGTGTACGGATTGTCGCAAGGCAATTCAGTTAATGATTGATGTAAATTGTTAACCTCAAAACCATTAACCCAACAAAAAGGACGCCTTTTAGCGTCCTTGTTTTGGATGTCCGTAACCCTGTTCAGGTAAGGACTGGGGTCTTATGAAGCCGATGCCGGATCAGGTATGTGCTTGATGGCGTCGTGCTGATGGTCTTGCATTTTATCTTTATGCTTGATGACCTGGCGATCAAGTTTATCTACCAGTGCATCGATTGCTGCATACAGATCATGCGCCAGGCTTTCAACGTGAATATCTTTACCGCTGATATGCAAATTGATGTCGGCTTTGTGTCGTTTTTCCTTTTCCCGGAGCTTGTCCACCGTCAGGATGACGGCGATATCAATGACCTGGTCGAAATGCCGCCTGATACGTTCTAGTTTGGTATGTACATATTCACGAATTGCAGGAGTTACTTCGACGTGATGTCCACTGATGGTGAGATTCATACTGTGCTCCTATAGTGATGTTGCTTGCTATAACGATACGCTCTCAGCATTTATTTGCCTTGAGCTAAATCATATATAGCAATTCAAACCGTGATTACAAGGACTGCTTACAAAGATTTACGCAAACTGACTGGGGGGATTTTGAGGGCTTCACGGTATTTGGCAACTGTCCGTCGGGCAATTACCATGCCCTGTTCACCCAGCATGTCTGCAATTTTGCTATCAGAGAGTGGGCTTTTCTGGTCTTCTGCTCCTATCAACTGCTTGATGAGTGCACGTATCGCGGTGGAAGATGCTTCACCCCCTGTTTCCGTCGCGACATGGCTGCCGAAAAAGTACTTCAACTCAAACATGCCATGTGGGGTCAACATGTATTTTTGGGTTGTTACACGCGAGATAGTGCTCTCGTGTAATCCTAGTGTATCAGCAATTTCGCGCAAAACAAGGGGGCGCATTGCAACAGCACCGTGGGTGAAAAAATTGCGTTGCCTTTCGACTATGGCTTGTGCAACGCGCAATATAGTCTCAAAACGTTGCCGCATATTCTTGATCAGCCAGCGGGCTTCCTGCAATTGCGCGCCCATGCCAGCCTCGCCACGGTTTTGCTTCATGATGTTGGCATACATGCTGCTTACCCGCAGCCTGGGCATGACATCCTGATTCAACATGACTTGCCAGCCGTTGCCGGATTTTCTGACGATCACATCGGGTACGACATAGTCCGATTCATCGGCAGCAAAGGCCAGGCCAGGTCGTGGTTTGCACAGGCGGATGATAGTTTGTGCATCGCGCAAATCTTCATCATCGCAATCGAAGATTTTCTTGAGTTTGGTGAAATCTCTTTGGGCAAATAAAGCCAGTTGCGTTTCAACAATTTGCAATGCCAGCCTGCGTGTGACGAAAGCAACTTTTGGCAGACGCCTGATTTGCAAGGCCAGACATTCAGACGGGCTGCGCGCACCGACACCAGCCGGGTCAAAGCTTTGCAACATGTTCAGCGCAAACGCCAGCTCTTCTGGTTCTACGCACAGTTCCAGTGGCAAACTGGCATGTATTTCATCTAATGTTTCGGTCAGGTAACCGTTATTGTCGATCGCATCGATCATCAACTCGACCAGGGCACGGTCACGCGGTTCGCGCAGGTTAAGACGCATCTGTTCCTGCAAGTGCTCACGCAGGGTGATATGGGCTGCACCGAGCTGCGGGCGGCCATCTTCATCATCGCCAGATTTGCTGCCATGCTGTACATCATCAAAGCCCCAGTCTTCTTCGCTGGAAGTGGTGCTGTCATTGCTGATGACGGTTTCTGCATCAGCGGCAGCCGGTTCTGCTGACCTGTCACTGTCTTCTCTTGCTGCCGGTGCTTCCATGCCAGCATCTGCAGAAGTACTGCTGGTATTGATGGCACCGTCAGCCAGCAGGCGTACGGCGTGATCGAGGGGATCATCGACACGTTCCAGCATGGGGTTATCAGTCAGCAGCGTCTCCAGCTCCTGATGCAATTCCAAAGTGGATAACTGCAATAATCGTATTGATTGCTGCAATTGCGGCGTTAAGGCCAGATGTTGTGAGGTACGTAGTTGCAGGCTTTGTTTCATGATGATTCCCGTCACATCCGGAAGTGTTCTCCGAGATAAACGCGACGTACAGATTCATTTTGTATGATGTCGTCAGGCTTGCCGCTGGCAAGTACCGCGCCCTGGTTGATGATATAGGCGTGATCGCAGATGCCCAGGGTTTCGCGTACATTATGATCGGTAATCAGCACGCCTATGCCGCGTTCCTTGAGGAAGCGCACAATGCGTTGAATTTCGATGACGGCGATAGGATCAACACCGGCAAAGGGCTCATCCAGCAAGACAAAGCGTGGGTTGGTCGCCAGTGCGCGGGCAATTTCGACGCGGCGGCGTTCACCGCCTGACAGTGACAGGGCCTGGCTTTCACGTATTTTTTCTATCTGCAAATCTGCCAGCAGGGCATTGAGCCTTTGCTCAATTTTCTTGGCACCGAGATATTTGCCTTCGCTGTCTTTTTGCAATTCGAGTACGGCGCGGATATTGTCTTCTACTGTCAGCTTGCGAAATACCGAAGCTTCCTGTGGCAGGTAAGACAAACCCAGTACGGCACGTTCATGGATAGGTAGTTGCGAAATATTCACGTCATCAATCGTGATATCTCCAGCATCTGAAGGTACCAGGCCAACGATCATGTAAAACGAGGTGGTCTTGCCTGCGCCATTCGGCCCCAGCAAACCCACCACCTCACCGCTTTTCAATAGCAGTGAGACATCGCGCACGACCTGGCGCGCGCCATAGCGCTTTTGCAAGCCCTTGACAAGCAAGGTGCTGCTTGACTGTGCAGTCATCTTATTTAGCCTGTTTTTCTGGTTTTGGTTGCAAGGTGATGGTGATATTGCCTGAGCCATCTACATGCTGGCCACTGGTCGAATTCGTGCCAACAAAAACATCATTCTTGCTGTCATAAGACAGGTACTCACCTTCCTGTTCCTGGGTGACGCGTTTGCCTTCGAGGTAGCGTACCTTGGCCTTGGAAATGAATTTGACGATTTCTGTACTCTGGTTGTATTCAGCACGGTCAGCTTCTCCATCTACCCACAGATCAGGGCCACCATCGCGCTTCTGGCGGAAGGTGACTTTGCGGCCACTGCCACCTGTCAGAACAACAAACTGATCGCCATTCGGGGCTTCGGTCACGACAGCACTCTCAGAAGTGACGGTCAGGGTGCCGCGCACCAGAGACACGCCCTTGGATAATCTGCTGACGCTGGCTTTGCCATCACTGATGCCATAACCGGCTTTGATGATGGTTTCTTTATTACTGTCGGCTTTTTCTGCATTTGCAGAAACACAGGCCAGGCCCAGGCAGGCCAGGCTGATCAAGCGTGTGACGCTAAATGATGTTTTGATCATGTGCATATTCGCTTTCTTGCTTATTTATTCCCGGTTTTGGGAGCTGGTTCACGTTTCTTGAGTTGAATGTAAACCTTGCTCAGCAATTCCAGGCCTTGGGTTGAATTATTGGCAATCATGCCAGTTGCAGTTGAATGCAGTTTGCCGGTCGTAATTGAAACCGGTTTGTCGGTTTTAACGATATCGTCATCCGGCAGGAGCAAAAGATAATCAGACTCCACACGCACGAATTGTGAACTCAGGCCCTCGGGCCTTTCCATGCTGACATTGTCATACAGGTGAACCATGTCATGCTCACGCTTGGGCGTGGTCAGCGATGATTTTTGCGATACAACGGCGAGTTCAGCACGCAGGTGCAGCGGTGGCCTGTCCTTGTCAAAGCTGTTGATCTGCGGATGCTTGATTTCTATATTGTCGGTCCGTGGCAAATGCACCAGGCTGTCACCAGTGATATGGTAATTGGCCTTGCCATTGTTTGACAGCCGGATGAAATTGAATTTCTCGACATAGTAATCAGGCGCTGATCTGGCGGAAGTGCGGTTTTGCTCATCATCGGCATGGCGGCGTATGACTTCCATGACCCAGATCGTGCCCATGGTGATCACGCCCAGCAGGATCACGGCCAGCCAGATGCGGAAGCGGTCTATGGTCATTTGGGGTTTCATGTCAGATATGCTTGTAAAGCCTGTTCATATTTGCCCTGGGCACGCAGGATGAAGTCGCAGACTTCGCGCGCAGCACCCTGGCCGCCACTGACCCTGGTGATGTACTGAACACGTTGTTGTACTTCAGCATGGGCATTCGGTACGCTGGCTGCAAAGCCAACCCTGGTCAGTATCGGTAAATCAATCACGTCGTCACCGATAAAGCCGCAGTGTTCCACAGGGATATCCAGCTTCGCCAGCAGGTCAAGAAATGCACTCTTCTTGTCATGGATACCCTGGCTGACATGGCTGATGCCAAGATCAGCAGCACGCTTGCTGACGATGGCCGATTGCCGTGCGCTGATGATGGCCGTGATAATGCCAGCCTGCTGCAAGAGTTTGATACCCTGGCCATCCAGCACATTAAAGCATTTCATCATTTCGCCGTCTGGCCCAAAGTACAGGCTGCCGTCGGTCAGTATGCCATCGACATCAAAAATCATGAGCCGGACTTTGCTGGCTCTTTCTACAGAATCTACAGGATTATTCATCAGATCACCTTGGCCCTGGTCAGGTCATGGATATGCAAGGCACCCACCAGCTTGCCGCTGTCGTCAGCGACCAGCAACTGGTTGATGCGGTAAGTTTCCATGACTTCGACGGCTTCGACAGCCAATTGTTCCGGGCGTATGCGGCGCGGAGCGTGGTTCATGACATCGGCAATGCGCAACTGGGTGAAATCACGCGTGCCATCCATCAGACGGCGCAAGTCACCATCGGTGAAGATGCCCAATACCGTTTGATGTTCATCCACCACGGCGGTCATCGCCATGCCTTTTTTGGTAATTTCCAGCAGCGCAGTTTTCAGGCTGGTTTCTGGCCCCACCTGCGGGATGTCTCCATTGGTGCGCATGACATCCCTGACGTGCGTCAGCAGACGGCGACCGAGTGATCCGCCAGGGTGCGAGCGGGCAAAGTCTTCTTCGCGAAAACCGCGTGCATCCAGCACCGCCACCGCCAGCGCATCACCGAGTGCCAGCGTGACCGTGGTGCTGGCCGTTGGTGCCAGGTTCAGCGGGCAGGCTTCTTTGTCTACATGCAGGTTCAAATGAATATCAGCCAGTTTGCCCAGACTGGATTCCGGGTTGCCGGTCATGGCAATCAGTTTTACACCCAGACGCTTGATGATAGGCAGGATAGACATCAACTCAGATGCTTCGCCAGAATAAGAGATGGCGATAAACACATCCTGCGGTGTCACCATGCCCAGGTCCCCATGGGCAGCCTCAGCCGGATGGACAAAAAACGATGGGGTGCCGGTGGAGGCAAAGGTCGACGCAATCTTGCGCGCAATATGACCAGACTTGCCTATGCCAGAAACCACGACCCTACCGTGGCATGCCAACAACATGCTGACTGCCTGTGCGAATCCGGCAGCATCGCCATTGCCCAGGCGTTTTTGCAGGGCAAGCAGGGCGTCAGCCTCGATTTGCAGGGTCTCGCGAGCCAGTTTCAGGGCGCGTTGCGCTGCGACAGCCGGGTCTGTCGGTGCTTGTTGTTTAAAAGTTAAAGGTGCATTCAGTTCATTCATGCCAGAAGTATAAACGAAATCCTCAAAGCAAAAACTTTGCCAGTTGTAACGTAATGAATTATGTTTGCCCAAAAGCAGGATAGCAAGGCGATAAATCGGCAATAATAGGCGACATGACAGGACTGGACACCACACTTTTATTGCTGGCTGCTGCCGTATTGGGCGTGGTCGCATTCCGTATGCTGCAACTACCGCCTATGCTGGGTTATCTGGTGGTTGGCATCTTCATAGGCCCGCACGGTTTTGGCATGGCAGAAGACAGTGCCGTGACCCATGAACTGGCCGAATTTGGCGTGGTCTTCCTGATGTTTTCGATAGGACTGGAGTTCTCGCTGTCCAAACTCATGGCCATGCGCAAGGCGGTATTTGGCCTCGGGATGGCGCAGGTACTGGTCACTATACTGACCAGCATGGTATTTGGCTGGGTAGCCAGCCGCTTTTTACCAGGCATGTTCCAGATCAGTTGGGAAGCCTCATTCGCCCTTGGCGGCGCATTGGCGATGTCCTCAACCGCCATCGTCTCGAAAATGCTGACGGAAAGGCTGGAGCTGGAAAGCCTGCATGGCAGGCAGATTATCAGCGTGCTGCTGTTCCAGGATCTGGCCGTGGTGCCGCTGCTGATCCTCGTGCCTGCGCTGGCATCAAAATCCCCTGATCTTGGTAAAACCCTGGCGCTGGCGAGTGGCAAGGCGGTGGTGGTGCTGGTCTTGCTGCTGGTGGTGGGGCAAAAACTCATGCGCGCCTGGTTTCACATCGTGGTCAAGCGGCGCTCGCAAGAGTTGTTCATGTTGAATCTCTTGTTCATTACCCTGGGCGCTGCCTGGCTGACCGAGAAAGCCGGTTTGTCGATGGCGCTGGGTGCCTTTGTCGCCGGCATGCTGATTTCAGAAACCGAATACCGCCATCAGGTGGAAGAAGACATCAAGCCCTTCCGTGATGTCTTGCTGGGCTTGTTCTTTATTACCGTTGGCATGTTGCTCAATGTGCGTCTGGTGTATGAGCAATTCTGGCTGGTGTTGCTGCTGCTGACTGGGCCGGTGTTGCTGAAGTTTGTGTTGATTGCTGCTTTGGCGAGAGTTTTTGGCAATTCCACCAGCGTTGCCATGCGTACTGGTCTGGGTCTGGCACAGGCCGGTGAATTCGGCTTCGTTTTGTTGAACCAGGCAGGGGGCTTGCAACTGGTTGATCCTATGCTGGTGCAATTGATTTTGGCGTCAATGGTGATTTCCATGCTGATCTCACCCTTCATTTTGTCCAAGTCTGATGCCATCGTCATGAAATTCTCTGCCAACGAATGGATGATGCAATCGCTGGCACTGACCCAGATCGCTGCCCGCACCATGACCACCAAGAAGCATGTGATCATTGCCGGTTTTGGCCGTAGCGGCCAGAGCCTGGCGCGTATTCTGGCAGAAGAAAATATCGATTACCACGCACTCGATCTTGACCCCGACCGCGTCAGGGAAGCACAAACTGCTGGTGCCAATGTCTCGTATGGCGATGCGGCAAGACGTGAAAGCCTGCTGGCGGCTGGCGTCAACCGCGCCTCGGCCCTCGTGGTGACTTATACCAGCACCGCATCTGCGCTCAAGGTTTTGCATTTCGTCAATGAGATGAACCCCAGCCTGCCTGTTATCGTGCGCAGCCATGATGATGTTGATCTGGATAAACTCAGGGCAGCCGGTGCCACAGAGGTGGTGCCAGAACTCATGGAGGGCAGCCTGATGCTGGCGTCCCATGCCCTGGTCATGCTGGGTGTGCCTTTGCGGCGCGTGGTACACAGGGTGCAGGCGGCACGTGAGGCGCGCTATGAATCCCTGCGCGGCTTCTTTCATGGTGCCAGCGATGCTGCCGACAGCCCGGAAAGCATGCAGATACGCCTGCATACCGTAGTACTGACCGAACGTGCCAATGCACTGGGTTTGCATTTGGCAGACTTGAAGCTGGAAGAATTTGAAGTCGATATCCATGCCGTACGGCGCGGTAAAGCCAGGCTTGATCATCTGGATGACATCGTTTTACAGAATGGCGACGTGGTCGTCGTCAGGGGAACTTCCGAAGCAGTCGCTAGAGCAGAGCAGCGGCTGTTAAAATAGCGGGTTATTTTAAAATTTGAAGGACATGCTTGATGTTAAATCGATCAGAGTACATTAAAGAACATATACGCACGGTGGAAAACTGGCCACAAGCAGGCGTGATGTTCCGCGACATTACCCCCTTGTTGCAAAATCCTAAAGTATTCCGCGTACTCATCGATATGTTCGTACATCGTTACATGGATGAAAAGCTCGACGTCGTGGCTGGCCTGGATGCACGCGGCTTTATCATAGGCTCAGTGGTCGCCTATGAGCTGAACCTGGGTTTCGTACCTATTCGCAAGAAAGGCAAGCTGCCTTTCCATACTGTGTCCGAGCAATATGAGCTTGAATATGGCAGCGCGACGGTGGAATTGCATTCCGATGCCTGCAAAAAAGGTGACCGTGTCGTCCTCATCGACGACCTGATTGCCACTGGCGGCACCATGATGGCAGGCAAAAAATTGCTGGAGCGCCTGGGCGCAACGGTAGTCGAAGGTGCTGTCATCGTCGATTTGCCTGAGCTTGGTGGCTCGAAGATTATCAAGGACAGTGGCTTGCCTTTGTTCACCGTTTGTAATTTCGACGGACATTGACAGGCTGGCAGGTACTTACTCGCATGCATGAGTTTCACGTCGCGGCATCAGACCCGGCCTTGCCCGAGGCCGCTGTTTTGCTGGATGAGCTTTCCGACCGCCTGGCTGCGATCACCGGTAGCAGTGGGCGTTCATCCTTTGATGCAGAGGATGTACGCGTACCCGGTGCGCTGTTTGTGCTGGCACGCAGTGCCGATGGCAAGGCAGTAGGCTGTGGTGCTTTTCGCCCCATGGGCGAAGGCGTGGCAGAAGTCAAGCGCATGTATGCGCAGGTAGCGGGTGCAGGCCTGGCCGTATTGACACATCTTGAGGCTGCTGCCAAAGAATATGGCTACCTGAAGCTGCGGCTGGAAACCCGCCTGATCAATCAGCGTGCCGTTGCCTTTTATGAAAAACATGGTTATTACCGCATTCCCAATTTCGGCAAGTATGTGGGCAAGGCAGAGGCGGTCTGCTTTGAAAAAGAAATAAAAAAGCATTAAACAGAAAAAGTAATCCCAAAACCTCTATGGAACAGCACTTTTCTGGTTTCTTTGATAACGCAAGAACTCAGCAAAAATGCCAGAGCTGCGCTATACTTCAAAACTTCCAAGGAGCGTTGCGACGAAAACTACGAGTTTTTGCCAGGCTTGGGATATCCATAACCGCGCTCACGTTACTTTTTTCATCAGAAAGGAGGGCGTGATGAACGCCGTCGTAGCAAACACATCCAATACTTCCCAAGATTTTTTCGTTGCTGACCTGAGTCTGGCTGACTGGGGCCGCAAGGAAATCCGCATTGCTGAAACAGAAATGCCAGGCCTGATGGCGATCCGTGAAGAGTTCGCGGCTACCCAGCCTCTGAAGGGTGCGCGTATCACCGGCTCCCTGCACATGACTATCCAGACTGCCGTGTTGATTGAAACACTGCTGGCCCTGGGTGCAGAAGTGCGCTGGGCATCTTGCAATATCTACTCCACACAAGATCACGCAGCCGCAGCGATTGCTGCTGGCGGCACACCCGTGTTCGCTTTCAAAGGCGAAAACCTGGATGAATACTGGGATTTCACCCACCGCATTTTCGAATGGAAAGACGGCGGCTATTCCAACATGATTCTTGATGATGGTGGCGATGCGACATTGTTGCTGCATCTGGGTACACGTGCTGAGACAGATATTTCTGTATTGGCCAATCCAGGTTCAGAAGAAGAAATCTGCCTGTTCAACGCGATCAAAAAACACCTGGCGATTGATGCTACCTGGTACTCCAAACGCCTGGCAGAAATCAAGGGCGTGACAGAAGAAACAACGACAGGCGTACACCGTCTGTACCAGATGCACAAAGATGGCAAACTGGCTTTCCCTGCTATCAACGTTAATGATTCCGTCACCAAGTCCAAGTTCGACAACCTGTATGGTTGCCGCGAATCTCTGGTCGATGGCATCAAGCGTGCAACTGACGTCATGATCGCTGGCAAGGTTGCTGTTATCGCCGGTTACGGTGATGTAGGCAAGGGTTCTGCGCAAGCCATGCGTGCTTTGTCTGCCCAGGTATGGGTAACTGAAATCGATCCTATCTGCGCATTGCAGGCAGCGATGGAAGGCTACCGCGTTGTGACCATGGAATATGCTGCTGAACACGGCGACATTTTCGTGACGACAACAGGCAACTACCACGTCATCAGCCATGCACATATGCTGAAGATGAAAGACCAGGCCATCGTTTGCAACATCGGTCACTTCGATAATGAAATCGACGTCGCTGCATTGAAGCAATACACCTGGGAAAACATCAAGCCACAAGTAGATCACGTGATTTTCCCTGACGGCAAGCGCATCATCCTGCTGGCAGAAGGTCGTCTGGTGAACCTGGGTTGCGGTACAGGTCACCCATCCTATGTCATGAGTTCTTCTTTTGCTAACCAGACTATTGCGCAAATCGAATTGTTTGCCAATACAGCGAAATATCCAGTCGGCGTTTACACTTTGCCTAAACACCTGGATGAAAAAGTCGCCCGTCTGCAATTGAAAAAACTCAATGCACAACTGAGCGTGCTGACAGAAGAGCAGGCTACTTATATCGGCGTGAGCCAAAACGGCCCTTACAAGCCAGATCACTACCGTTATTAATCCACGATAGCGCCTGTCCGGGTTTGCAGCTTGTAGTTTGAAGCTTGCAGACCTGGGCAGGTGTGCAATGAAGCTGTATCTTGTGGCTACAGCTTCATCCCTCTACAACAGGAGCATGTATGCGTTTACTGGCAACCTGGTTGGTCAATGCGCTGGCTTTGCTGGCGATTCCTTATCTCATTTCGTCGGTGCAGATCGACACGTTTGGTACGGCACTGGTCGTGGCAGTCGTGCTGGGCCTGGTCAACACCATCATTCGCCCTATCGTATTGATACTGACCTTACCAGCAACCGTATTGAGTCTGGGCCTGTTCATCTTCATCATTAATGGTCTGATGTTCTGGGGCGTGGCAAATATGGTAGATGGTTTCCACGTTACCGGCTTCTGGGCGGCGGTAGGTGGCGCATTGTTGTACAGCGTGATCTCCTGGGCACTTTCGACCTTATTGTTGCAAAATAAAAAAGATGAAGACGCCTAATTTCAGCATAGAATTTTTTCCGCCCAAGACGGCGGAAGGCACGGAAAAGCTGCGTGTCACCAGGGCCAAGCTGGCCGAACTGAAACCCAAATATTTCTCTGTCACTTTCGGCGCTGGCGGCACGACTCAACAGGGCACGCTTGATACCGTGACCGAGATACGCCGTGAGGGGCATGACGCTGCACCGCATTTGTCCTGCGTGGGTGGTACCCATGAATCCATCCGTACTATTCTCAATGAATTCAAGGCCAATGACATCCGCCGCCTGGTCGCCCTGCGTGGCGACTTGCCCAGTGGTTATGGCATGGGTGGTGAATTTCGCTATGCCAATGAACTGGTCGAATTTATCCGTGCCGAGACTGGTGACTGGTTCCATATCGAAGTGGCAGCCTATCCTGAAATGCACCCACAGGCCCGTTCACCGCAAGATGATCTGAACAGCTTCGTGCGCAAGATGAATGCTGGTGCGAATGCCGCCATCACCCAGTATTTTTACAATGCTGATGCCTACTTCCGTTTTGTTGAAGAAGCGCGTAAGGCAGGCGTGACAGCACCTATCGTGGCAGGCATCATGCCTATCACGAATAGCACACAGCTACAGCGTTTCTCTGAAATGTGCGGCGCAGAAATCCCGCGCTGGATACGTTTGAAGCTGGCCAGCTATGGTGACGATACTGCGTCTATCAAAGCCTTTGGTCTGGATGTAGTAACTGCCATGTGTGAACGCCTGCTCGCAGGTGGTGCTCCGGGCCTGCATTTCTATTCTTTGAACCAGGCGGCTGCGACGACAGCTATCTGGCAAAGACTGGTTTAATATAGCTTGCTCATCTCAACACTATCCCCGCCAGAGATGATCTGCCGGGGATTTTTTATGTCAGGTTTTTTGCAGCCATGGGAATCTACTTCGCTATTCTGTTCCTCTTCATTGCCGTTGCCTGGATGTTCTGGTCTGTAGTGGAACTTTTCAGAGCCAGTCAAAGCGTGCACTGGCCTACGGTGCAGGCAAAAGTCAGGGTATGCAGAGTACGAAGGTACTTCCATAACACGACGGGATATAAAGACAGTGCCATACAAGAATGGAGTTTCCAGTTACAGTATGACTACACTGTCAATGGTCAGGTTTATCAGGGAAACAAAGCATTTTTTTGTGGCTGGCCGGGCAAGCGGGTCGCAAGGAATATCGTCGCCAAATATCCCGAGGGTAGTACCGTCAGCATTACTTACCATCCAGGTAAGCCGGGTGTGAGCGCGCTGATCCCCGGGCTTAACCGCTTTGCCTGGCTAGTCTTGCTGCCAGGCCCCATGGCGCTGGTGCCGGCCTATGTTGCCTGGCGAATGTTCTAACGCAAACCCAGCCACAGTCCTAAAGGTACAAATAGCACCGCTGCGGCATTGCCGAGCAAAACGATAGACGCGACCTTGTCAGGTTCCTGTTTATATTGCTCCGCCACCATGAAGCAAAATACAGCGGGCGGCAGCGCCGCAAACAAATACATCTGGCCGCGCTGGGTGGCTGTGAGAGGCAAGATAAATTCCAGTATCCCGGCCACCAGCAGGCCTGCCAATGGGCAGACGATGGCACCTGCCATGCCTATGCGCCAGCTGGCAAAATTGATGTCCAGCATACGCACCCCGAGTGCAAACAGCATGATGGGGATGCAGGCATCTCCCGTCATTTTCAAGGCCAGGAAAAGTGTGGGCTGTAATGGGATATGCAAGACCGCAAACAGCATGCCCGCTGCCATTGCCAGCATCATCGGGCTCAGCAAAAAGCGCCAGGGGTTATCCTGATGATCAGGATGACCATGCTGGATGATGCGTATGCCCACCGTGAAATACACGAGGTTGCAAGCCATGAATAGCGCCACCGCAGCCGACAGGCCGCTGGTGCCAAAGGCCAGTGCTGCCAGTGGCAAACCCATATTGCCGCAATTGTTATACATCATCGGTGGCACGAAGCTGCGCACGTCGTAACCCAGCAGGCGCGCCACCGGCCATGCCAGCAGACCTGAGCCCAGCGCAATCAAGGCGCCGGCCAGTATCAGCCACAGGTTGTGGGCAACATCAAAGTCCTTGCCCGCCAGCGCAGTGAAAATCAGCAAGGGGCACAGCACATCCATGCTGATGCGGTTGACCGAGACCATATCCGCCGCCGCAGCCGGGCCCTTGCGCCGTGCATAGGCATAGCCTAGGCCGATGATGATGAACACAGGAAGGATGATGGATAGTATGCGTTCTATCATGCGTGCGTTTGCCTGGAAAAAGGAGAGACAGGTTTACTTCTGTTCACAAGAGTCTAGCCGCTTTGCCGTCTTTGCGCTGTGGCAGAAAGCACAGATGACAAGATTTCATGTGAGCTGGATTAGCCATGGCTTGATCCATGTCAAGAACGGTTTAGCCAGTTTTTCTACAATACCATTTCACACTATGGTATGCGGGGCTCAATTGGCGATAGAACTTTTTAATGACGGCAAACACATCTGCGTGATGTTTAATGATCTGCTGGATGACACTGCAGACCATGCCGTCCAGGCCAACCAGTTCCTTGTCGTATCAGAAGGTGAGGGAGCCTTGATCGATCCTTCCGGTAATCTGACCTATAATGCATTGCTGGTCAGCCTGCACAAATACCTGCCAAAAAAGGACCTCAAGTATCTGTTTGCATCGCATCAGGACCCTGACATCATAGGCGCACTCGACAAGTGGCTCATGGGTACGAATTGCGATCTGTATGTCTCCAAATTATGGTCACGCTTTGTGCCGCATTTTTGTAACCTGAACCGTGCAGAAGGCCGCATCGTCGGTATCCCCGATGAAGGCATGCCGGTGCGTTTGCGCGATACCATCATCCACGCCGTGCCTGCGCATTTCCTGCATGCTGAAGGCAATTTCCAGTTCTACGACAGCAAATCAAAAATCCTGTTTTCTGGTGACGTCGGTGCCTCCATGGTTGATGCGCACGACATAGAAACAGCCATCACCACCAGGGCACAATTTCTTGATCATGTGCATACCATGAGTGGCTTTCACAAGCGCTATATGGTGTCCAACAAGGTCTGCCGCCTGTGGGCGAACATGGTCAGGAAAATGGATGTGGATATGCTGGTGCCACAGCATGGCCGCTATTTCCAGGGGCGTGAGGCGATTACGGCTTTTTTGGACTGGATAGAAAACCTGCAATGCGGTATCGATCTGTTCACGCAGGAACATTACCGCTTCCGTGGATAAGCAGATGGCCTGTTTTTTGTAGGAGCGGCTTCAGCCGCGAACATTCCTGCCGTATCGTGCATTCGCGGCTGAAGTCGCTCCTACGAAGGAATTAACGCTTGCCTAGGCTTTACCGCTTTTAAGCACTGCATAATTGAGCGGCAAAGCGGTCGTGTTCTTGATGACTTCCATCACAAAGCTGGAGCTGACATCCTGCAGGTCAGCTACCTTTACCAGCTTTTTATAGACCTGATCAAAGCCCGCCATGTCGGGCACATAGACTTTTAGCAGATAGTCGATGTCGCCACTCATGCGCAGGATTTCAACAATCTCTGGTATCGCGCCCACGCCAGCAATAAAACGCTGCATCCATTTTTCATTATGCTGGGCTGCCTTCAGCGCCACCATCACCGTCAAACCCAGGTTCAGCTTGACCGGGTCACAGAGTGTGACTTGCTGTCTGATGACACCATCTTCCTGCAATTTTTGCACACGGCGCCAGCAGGGCGTGACGGACAAGTGCACGGCCTGGGCCAGATCGGCCAGTGCAATGGAGGCATCTTTCTGCAAGATATTCAGTATTTCTAGATCAATTTTGTCCATATATTCTAATTTGTAGGAAATTTTTCTAAAAATAACATAAATCCTTGAATAATTTGGTAAAAATTTCTTATTGGCTGTTGCTAGGATATGTCTGGTACCACCTTGACGTGATCATGGTCTTTATCGATACATATCAGGGTAGCAATCAGTTAATGCATAGAAATAACAAAGGAATCACCATGATTATCGTCGAGCCCGTATTACAAACCGCCACCCGCCTGACCCATGCCGGTCGCAAGGGCAAGGACCATGCAGCGTTTGTGAACCCTTCCATAGTGCGCGCTTCGACCATGCTGTTTCCTGATGTCGCTTCCCTCAAGAACGCCTGTGGCACACGCCGTGCCTATGGCCGCCATGGCAATGAAACCACGCAAGCGCTGGAACAGGCACTGTGCGCGGCTGAGGGCGCTGCTGCCTGCATGCTGACTCCGTCTGGCTTGTCCGCAGTCACAACCACCTTGCTGGCCCTGCTGCAGCCTGGCGACCATTTACTGATGGTCGATACCGTATATGACCCGACCCGTCTGTTTTGCGATGGCATGTTGAAGCAAATGGGCGTTACCACTACTTATTATGATCCGCTGGTAGGCCGTGGCATTGCTGATCTCATGCAATTCAATACCAAGGTGATCTTTGTAGAGTCGCCAGGGTCCCTGACGTTTGAAATACAGGACATTCCCGGCATCGCCGCTGCCGCCCATGCGCGTGGTGCTGTCGTCGTGTCTGACTCTACCTGGGCCACGCCTATAGGCTGGGATTCGTTTGAGCTGGGCATCGATGTCTCCATCCATGCCGCCACCAAATACATCGTCGGCCATTCTGATGCGCTGATGGGTGCGATTTTGACGACGGCAGCGCTGGAAGAGCGTATCCGCAATACTTATCGCCAGCTAGGCCTGACCATAGGTGCAGATGATGCCGCGCTGGCCTTGCGGGGTTTGCGCACGCTGGCAGCACGCCTGGCAGCGCACAGGGAAAGCGCCCACATCGTCGCGCGCTGGTTGAAAGAGCAGCCAGAAGTGGCCGAGGTCTTGTATCCGCCCATGCCAGGCAGCCCTGGCCATGAATTGTGGAAGCGTGATTTCAAAGAAGAATATGCCTGCGGCCTGATGGGGGCAGTATTCCGCACCGACATCACAGAACAGCAAGTCGCTGCCTTGATAGACCGCACCCGCCTGTTTGGCATCGGTTTTAGCTGGGGTGGTTTTGAGAGCCTGATCTTGCCGACCAGCCCTGCCTCTTACCGCAGCGTCAATGCCGCCAAATGGCAGGCACCGATGTTGCGCCTGCATGTGGGGCTGGAAGCAGTACAAGACTTATTAGCTGATCTCGATCAAGGCTTTACCGCCTTGCGCAAGGGCCAGGAGACTGGGCGTGAGCGCAATTATCTGAAGGCGGTCGTGTAACTGAAATGCCGGGCTGAAATAAAGAGCTGAAATGCAGAGTTGAAAACAAGCCACCAGTTCAGCTATTCACCCAGGCTATCGCCTTCTTGAATATGCCGGAAGGTGGCGGGGTAAAGGCCTCAGCATTGCTGGTGCTGGGTTCGTCTGGTTCGAGGTGGCGCATCATCGAGAGCGTGTGTTGCTGGCGTATCAGGCCCTGACGGTTGATTGTGGCAATGATGTTGGCGATTTTACCGGCGGCGATGTCGAGATCGAATTCATAGAATTCATCCCCACGTTTGCCACGGCGCTCATGCTGGAACAGTTTCAGGATTTCATCAAGGGCCTGGCCGCAATCCTTGGTATGCAGTTCAAATGCGCATTCATACTGGCCGGGTATCAGTTGTTGCTGGTCACGGTTGAGTTCCATGGCCTTGGAGACACCAGAGCGGCGGGTAGCACCGATCTTGTACAAACCCTGGCGCAGGCCATCGTTTTGCAAAATGTAGATAGTACCTGGCGTGCCATGCATGAATTGTGGTTCGCGTGGCAAAGACCTTTGTGGGCGGTAGGTAGTAGTCATCTCTTAACCTGACATTGTGTAAAGCGATGCAGAAGAGTCTACAAAATGTGCAAGGTGTTTCAGGCGCGGAATAAGAGGGTGCTTTGCGCTCTGTTTGATGAATAGAAGTTTGATTGACAAGAATTTGTGAGATTTACCACCATCCTGTTTTGCTTCCCGCACAGGATTTCAGCCCGTTGGCCTCTGCCAGCGGGCTTTTTTTATGGCGAGCATGATTTGTCATGCGCTTGTCATGTCCAGCCACTACCATGCGCCCATCCTGAAATGTTTTACCTCCAAAGGTCGGGATACTTACCCGCAGAGCGATCTGCGGGTTTTTTCTATGTGGGCTACTGCGTGGCCGAACTTGCAGCCGGAGCAGCTACTGGCGCATTCCCCATATCCAGCGTGCGCACACCGGCACCGTTCAGGAATTCATTAAACATCCAGTCACCCTCGGCATTGCTGATGCCTTCAGGCACGGCACGCACGACTTCAGGCTTGCCAGTCAGTGCCACGCGCATGGTGTCTATCCAGATAGGCAAGGCAAGGGTAGAACCAAACTCGCGGCCACCGAGGGTCTTGGGATCGTCATAACCCATCCAGGCCACGGCCACGACATTGGCGGCATAGCCAGCAAACCAGCCATCAACCGCGTCGCTGGTGGTGCCTGTCTTGCCTGCCAGGTCGCGACGACCAAGTTTCGCCGTGGCGCTGGCACCTGTGCCGCTGCGCACCACCTCACGCAACATCTGGTCAGTGATGTAGGCATTGCGGGCATCGATGACACGGGATTCTTCCTGCGCTTTGGCAGGTGGCTTGTTTTCAAACAGCACAACGCCCTTGCCATCCACCACTTTGCTGATCAGCCAGGGGTTGACCGCATAACCACCATTGGCAAATACCGCATAAGCCGATGCCAGTTGCAAAGGGGTTACTGAACCAGTACCCAGTGCCATGGTCAGGTTGGCAGGATGCTTGTCCTTGTCAAAGCCAAAGCGTGGCAACCATGTCTTGGCATGGTCGACGCCTATGGCTTTCAAGATGCGTACCGACACCACGTTCTTGGATTGCGCCAGTGCCGTGCGCATGCTGATAGGGCCGTCATATTTGCCATCATCATTACGCGGGTCCCAGCGCAGATTACTGTCCGATGTCTCTGACAGTTGTACGTCATTGATCAGGGTGCCGGGGTAAAAACCCTTTTCCAGCGCGGCAGAATAAATGAAGGGCTTGATGCTCGACCCAGGCTGACGCCAGGCGCTGGTCACATGGTTGAATTTCTTGCGGTTGTAATCAAAACCACCGACCATCGCGCGAAAAGAGCCATCGTCCGCATTCAGCGCCACGAATGAACCCTCGACTTCAGGTATCTGCGTAATTGCCCAGCGTTTTTTGGCATCCTGCATCACCCGTATCACCGAGCCCGGGCGTATCTTGATGCCCGGCTTGGCTTTTTCTGTCAGCGCTGCTGCTGCAAAGCGCAAGCCATCACCATTGATTTCTATGCTGTCACCGGATTGCAGTTCGGCCTTGACGATTTTGCCGGACGCCTGGGTCACCACTGCTGCCAATACCTTGTCATTGTCAGGATGCTTGCGCAAGATCTGGTCTATCGCATCGTCGCGTTCGTCTTCATCTGCTGGCAAGTCTATATGGGCCTCGGGGCCGTCATAACCATGGCGCTGGTCGTAGGCCATGATGTTGCGGCGCACGGCTTCATAAGCGGCATCCTGCTCGGCTTTGTTGATGGTGGTATAGACCCTGATACCCTTGGTATAGGTATCTTCCTTGTATTGCGCATAGATACTCTGGCGTACCATCTCGGCTACATAGTCAGCATGGGCATCAAATTGCTGGCCTTTGATGACCTTGATGTCTTCCTTGGCTGCGACTTCCATCTGGGCTTCGGTGATAAAACCATTCCTGACCATGCTCTTCAAGACCAGCAACTGTCTTTGCTTGGTTTTTTCAAAATTGACGGCGGGATTATGTCGCACCGGGTTTTGCGGTACACCAGCCAGCATGGCGGCTTCTGCCAGCGTCAATTGATCGAGCGATTTGCCAAAGTAGGTTTTTGCGGCACTGGAAAAACCATGGCTGCGTTTGCCCAGGAAAATCTGGTTCATATACAGTTCCAGGATCTGGTCTTTAGTCAGTGCGTCTTCGATGCGGTAAGTCAGCAAAATTTCTTTCATTTTGCGTTCTACCGATTTTTCATTGGTCAGGAAGAAGTTGCGTGCAACCTGCATGGTGATGGTGGATGCACCCTGATGAAAACCACCGCGCAAGTCCGCCAAAATGGCGCGCCCGGCACCGATGAAGGAGATGCCGCCATGCTCATAAAAACGCGCATCTTCTATCGACAGCAGCGCATTTTTCATGACCGCCGGGATTTGCTTGATCGGTACAAAGTCGCGGTGTTCTTCGCCAAATTCACCGATCAGGGCATTGTCAGCCGTGTAGATGCGCAGCGGGATTTTTGGGCGGTAATCGGTCACTGCTTCCAGAGTAGGCAAACCCGGGGCCACCACAAAAAATATAAAGGCCAGGCTTGCCAGCGCCAGAGTCACGGCAACACTGATGCCGAACACGATCCATTTCTTCATGCTATTCCTTATTCTTCCAGGGTTTGCAGCAAATACAGGCGCTGGTATATGCCCTGATCCACCTGCATTAATTCTTGATGATTACCTTGCTCGGCCAGCTTGCCGTGGTTCAGCACGATGATGCTGTCGGCGTCACGTATGGTAGAGAGCCTGTGGGCAATCGCGATGATACTGACCTTGCCGCGCAATTCTGTCAGCGCGGTTTGTACTACCTGCTCGGTTTCACTGTCGATATGCGATGTTGCTTCATCGAGGAACAGGATGCGCGGCTTGCCAGCCAGTGCACGGGCAATTGCCAGCAATTGTTTTTGCCCGGTGGACAGGCGCGCACCACCTTCACCCAGTGGTGTGTCGTAGCCATTTTCCAGTTGCAAAATAAAATCATGGACATGTGCAGCCTTGGCCGCAGCGATGATATCTGCCTCGCTGATGTCACGTCCCATGGCGATATTTTCGCGGGCATTGGCGGCCAGCAAAAACGGTTCTTGCGGCACCAGCCCTACCTTTTCGCGAAAGTGCGCATCCGTGATGCTGGCCAGCGGCTGAGCATCGACTTCCATGCGGCCAGACTGCGGCGTATAAAAACGTAGCAAGAGACTCAGCAGGGTAGATTTGCCACTGCCAGTATGGCCGACGATGCCATAAAAACTGCCCGCCGGGATATCCAGGCTAAAGTCATGCAAGACTGGCCGCGCAGGGTCATAACCAAAATTCACTTTGTCCAGCGTCAGGTGGCCTTCAGTAATGCGCGCATCGCTGCTGGCCTGTACATGCTGGTGTTCATTGAGCAGTGTGTTGACACGCGCAGCAGAAACCACGGCTTGCTGTATCTGGCCAAATTGCAGGGTGATCTGTATCAGCGGCTCCACGACGCGGGCGATGTAGCTGACAAAGGCATACAGCACACCTATCTCCACACCAGAAAAACTGCGCTGGCTGAAAGTGAAAATCACCACCACCAGCAACAGCGAATTCATCAGGTCCAGCGCCGGGCGCAACAGCCAGGCATTGGCGCGCAATTCATCCAGCCTGGCGGCGTAATGCAATTGATTGGTTTTGGCAAAGCGCTCACCAAAGCGGCGTTCGGCATTGCTGGCTTGCAGCGTGCTCATGCCATTGATGCTCTCTGCGACCTGGGCATTAATTTCACTGCGCAACTGGCGCGCCTTGCTGACGGCTGGCGCACTCCAGCGCTGGTAAAACCAGACGATGATGATGACCGCCGGTATCAGCATGAGGACGATCAGCATCAAGCGCCATTCCAGCCAGGCCATGGCAGTCAGTGCGCCAATGACGACGATGGTGCTGTCGAGCATGACGAACAAGACTTGCACATACAGGCTCTTGACGGACTCAGTGTCATTCGTCACGCGGCTCACCAGTTGCCCGGTGATGGCCTTGTCAAAAAAAGCCATGGGCAGGCGCAAGACATGTTCATACACTTGTTCACGCAAGCGCCGTACTGAACGCATGGCCACGCCAGCCAGTCTGGTCAATTGCAGGTAGCGCAGCCAGGTCGCAGCCCAGCCTGATAACACATAGGCAGCCAGCAAGCCTATGACCATGCTCATATCCATCTGATGCGGCAACAGGTAACGGTCTATGAAAGCCTTGCCCATCAAGGGGCCAACAGCCTCCAGGCCAGCAGCGATAAATAAAAAGAAGATGCCCAGCCAGACATGGCGTTTTTCACTGCGGGCTGCGTGCAGCAGCAAATGCACTGCCTGTTTTTTTTCCGACATGGCAGCGGGTAATTGTTTGGTATCAGGCTGCATCCAGGCTTGCTTCCAATTGTTGATAACGCCATTGCGTTGCATACCAGCCATTCAAGTCCAGCAAAGCCTGGTGATTGCCCTGTTCTATAATTTTGCCTTCACGCAAAACCAGGATGTGATTGGCTTCCAGCACCGCACTCAGGCGGTGGCTGACGATGACGGCACTGCGTTCAGGATGTTCTTGTCGCAACTCTGCCAGATGTTGCAGGATATGCGTTTCTGTTTGCGTATCGACTGCTGACAGGGCATCGTCCAGCAATAATAAAGGGCTGGCCGTCAGCAAGGCACGGGCGATGGCCACGCGCTGTTTCTGGCCGCCAGACAGGGTGACACCACGCTCACCCACCAGCGTGTCATAGCCATGCGGGAAGCGCTGTATATCATCATCCACTGATGCCAGTTGCGCAGCCTTCATGACCTCGGCACGGCTGGCTGCTGGGTTGCTGAGCGAGATATTGTCAGCTATCGATGCCGAGAACAAAAACGGTTCCTGCGCCACCCAGTTGATGGACAGACGCAGCGCCTGCAATTTATAGTCTGCCAGCGCATGCCCACCCCAATTCACCTCGCCTTGCTCAGCCTCGATCTGGCGCAGCAACAGGCGAACCACGCTGGATTTGCCTGAGCCGGTAGGGCCGACTATGCCCAGCGTATGGCCCGGCGCGATACGGAGGCTGATGTCTTGCAGGGCTGGCCTGGTTTGTCCAGGGTAAGCAAAGCTGACATTCTCCACGACCAGATCACCGGCAGGTGGTGTATCCAGCTTGCCCTCGTCATTAACGCTGAGTTCCTGCGTCAATACCGGTTCCAGCCGTGCCCAGGCTGCCTTGCCGCGTTCAAGCAGCGACAAGACCCAGCCAGCGGCAAACATAGGCCAGATCAATTGGCCCAGATACATGGAAAAGCTGGTCAAGGCACCGATGCTCATTTCACCATGCCAGACCAGATAACCACCGACACCCAGTGTCAGTGCACCAGCCGCAGTCAGGGACAGGCCCACTGCCGGTTCATAAGCTGCTTCCCAGCGTTGGGCATTCAGGCTGGCCGCCGCAGCGTTTTCTGCCAGTTCGGCAAACTGTGCGGCGCTGCGTTGTTCCAGGCCCAGGGCGCGCAGGGTGCGCACGCCGGATAAAGTCTCTTGCACTTGATCATTGAGTTTGCTGAAACGGTCGAGAGAATCGCGTGAAGCATCCTGTATATGATGGGTAATATGCTTGAAGGCCCAGGCCATGAAAGGGAAGGGCAGCAGAGCTGCCAGTGCCAGCCGCCAGTCTACGCCCAGCAACATCATGCCTATCACCAGGGCAAAGGTCATGCTGCCATCAAAACCAGCGAGAGCGGCTTCACCTGCGGCCAGTTCTATGGCATCTGCATCATTGGTGCCCAGCGCCATCAGGTCGCCAGTTCTCTGTTGCTGGAAAAAGCGCGAGCCCTGCACACTCAGACGCTCATACAAACGGGTACGCAATTGCATGCCCAGTTGATAAGAAGCGGTAAATAATTGCGTGCGCCAGCCTACGCGCAGGAAGTAAATTGCCAGGCCCATGCCCAGCAACCAGGACAGTTCCCACATCAAGGCTGTGTTGTCAAAACGGCCTGCCACCATGCCATCGATAATCATGCCGACACGGCGCGGTATCAGCACCGTCATGACGGCAACGGCAAACAGCATCAGGCCGGCACTGATGTACTGACGCCAGTGCTGGCGGATAAATTGTGCTAAAAGCTGGTACAGACTCATAGATGGTTCAGACCAGAAAGACAGAAAATGGTTGCATGCATCTGGGGCGTGTGGATGGCAAAGCAGGAAATGATACAGTATCCTCAAATTCTGATTTCATTCTCTGTGATTTACCTTACGCCAGTATTCATTTTCCATTTGTTTGTTGAATGGCTCTGCATTTTTGTTCACCACACATGGTTTTGTTTTTATGAAAAGTAAAAACATAAAGTTTTTGTCTTCCATGAGCGGATGTTGCTTGTCTATATTTCTATCTCATTTTTTATCTCCTTTTTCTCCTATCGCGCACTAGAGGTTTACTTCTCCCTCAAGGCGCTCAGTCCGCTATATAATCCGCCCCCTCACTGTTGAAACCCCCACGCTTGTTGCAAAATATCCCGGGCTTAATTGCATAGCCCCTCTGTATTACCTATACTCAGGCAATAGCTGCTCATTGTAGTTATGCGCTGCCTGAACATCTTTGCAACAGCTTCCACATAAATGTCTCGATAAATTTTGCCTTTTTTTAGAGCATAAGGAAACCATATGAAATTGCGCTGTATTCTTCAGGCTGGCGTTTTTGCGTCTGCCGCTATTCTTTCCCAGTTGTCTTCTGCTGACACACTGGACCGTATCAAAAAAAGCCAGACCGTCAATATTGCGTATCGTGAGTCTGCCCTGCCTTTCTCTTATTTGTCAGACAGCAAAGCGCCGGTCGGCTACACCATCGACATCTGCAAAAAAATGGTTGATGCGCTTAAAAAAGAATTGAAATTACCGCAACTGAAAATCAATTTTTTGCCTGTCACGGCAGATAACCGCATAGAGGCCATGACATCCGGCAAGGCAGATATGGAATGTGGTTCAACCAGCAATACTGCAGACCGCAGGAAAGTAGTTGATTTTACGATACCGCATTTCTTTTCCACTTTGCGCATGATGGTCAATACCAGTTCCGGCATCAAGAACTGGACAGACTTGAAGGGCAAGAAGGTCGTCTTCACCAAAGGTACATCTACTGACAAATTCATCCTCGAGCGTGACAAGGTACGCGCACTGAACATGAAACTGGTAGAGGGCAAAGACCACAGCGATTCTTTCAACATGCTGGAAACCAACCAGGTCGATGCCTTTGCCCAGGATGAAGCTCTTTTGTTTGGCTTGAAAGCCAAGGCCAAGGACCCTTCCAAGCTGACCATCGTTGGTGACCCACTGGCTTCTGAAGCCTATGCCATCATGCTGCCCAAAGGTGACGCCGCATTCAAGAAAATCATCGATGCTGAAATGGCACGCCAGATGACTGACGGTGAAATCACCAAGCTGCATGAAAAATGGTTCACCAAACCGATACAGCCTAACAATATGAACCTGGCCTGGCCCATGGGTGCACTGTTGAAGGAAACCATACGCTTTCCTTCTGATAAAGTGAATTAAGTTCTTTGCAACTTATTCAGCTGCGTATCTATGTATGTTCATTAACCCGGGATATTTGCCCGGGTTTTTTTTGATATTGCTCAAATGCGTAAGCTTAATAAGGCGTTGAATCATGACATTAAGCAAAATGCATGAATTTTTGATTGTTGTTGCGTAGAAATATTCCTATAATCCCGGCCTGCGGTGTTTTTGTCGCAACTGATATCGGGTTCACTTTGGTCTGGCAAGTATCGCGCAGTATTTATCCATCAGCGCGACAGCATCTGACGATGCTATTGAAGTAGCATCGCTCCTCATTTCCTTGCCCTGATTTCTCCGTCTAAATCAGTTCTTTATCATCCCCATTACTCCAACCGGGTCAAGGAAGTAGCATGAAATTTCGTCGCTTTATCAAAGCAAGTTTAATTTTTTCAAGTTGTATGCTGGCACAGTTATCCTCTGCAGCCGATACACTTGAGCGTATCAAAAAAACCAATACGATCAACATCGCATTCAGGGAAACCTCGCTCCCATTCTCTTATCTGTCAGAGAATAAAACACCTATCGGTTACTCGATTGATATCTGCGCCAAATTTGTGGATGCGATCAAAAAAGAGTTAAAACTACCGCAGTTGAAGATCAACTACATCCCTGTTACATCAGATACGCGCATGGAGGCGATGACCTCAGGCAAGGCAGATATCGAGTGTGGTTCTACCGCCAATAATGCAGAACGACGTACCAAAGTAAATTACACGTTGCCGCATTTTTTCGCCACGATACGCATGATGGTCTTTGCTGATTCCGGCATCAAGAACTGGCAGGATCTGAAAGATAAAAAAGTGGTGGTGACCAAGGGAACCTCTACAGATAAATATCTGCTGGAAAGGGATAAAGTGCGCTCCCTGAATATGAAGATGGTCGAGAGCAAGGATCATATCGAATCAGTCAGCATGCTGGAAAACAAGCAGGTCGATGCATTTGCGCAGCACGATGCAATCCTGGCTGGTTTCAAGGCCAGGTCCAAGCTTCGCGATAAACTCGTCATCGTCGGTGACCCACTGTCTTCAGAAGCCTATGCAATGATGCTGCCCAAGGGCGATGCCGCTTTCAAGAAGCTAATTGATATGGAGATGGTGCGCATGATGACAGATGGTGAGCTGACCAGACTCTATGAGAAATGGTTTACAAAACCGGTACAGCCGAATGGCGTGAACATGACCTTGCCCATGAGCGTCCTGTTGCGTGAAACCATACGCTTCCCGTCGGATAAAGTCGATTAAGCGAAAAAAAAGCAGCCGCACTGGCTGCTTTTTTCATCGTACCTGACTCAATTAATTGATTGGTTAATTGATTGGTTAATTGATTGGTTAATTGATTAATTAATTGATTACTTAATGCACCTGCACCGCATCATTGTCACGCTTGAGCATATTCCACAAGAAAGTATAAACAATGGCGTCCATGTCGGCACGTTGTGCATTGTTGGCCGCACCACCGTGGCCGCCCTCTATGTTTTCGTAATACCAGACATTCTTGTGACCCTGCTCCATCATTTTGGCAGCCATTTTGCGCGCATGGCCGGGGTGTACGCGGTCATCCTTGGTGGAAGTAATAAACAGCACATTAGGATAAGTCACACCTGCCTTGACGTTCTGGTAGGGCGAATATTTGGAGATGTAATCCCACTCGGCAGGCACGTCCGGGTTGCCATATTCACCCATCCATGATGCACCGGCCAGCAACTGGTTAAAGCGGCGCATGTCGAGCAAAGGCACGCGGCTGACAACCGCATTGAACAAGTCAGGGCGCTGGGTCAGGGCGACACCAGCCAGCAAGCCGCCGTTACTGCCACCCATGGCACCCAGGTGTTTCGGGCTGGTGATTTTGCTGGCGATCAGATCTTCTGCTACGGCAGCAAAGTCATCATAGGCGCGTTGACGATTTTCTTTCAAGGCCAGTTGATGCCAGCGCGGGCCAAACTCGCCGCCGCCACGGATATTGGCAACGACATAGACGCCACCTTTTTCCAGCCAGCTCTTGCCCAGACCACCGGAATACGAAGGCGTCATGGGAATCTCGAAGCCACCGTAGCCATACAGCAGGGTAGGATTATTG
Source organism: Undibacterium sp. TC4M20W (assembly GCF_049340245.1). Lineage (NCBI taxonomy): Bacteria > Pseudomonadati > Pseudomonadota > Betaproteobacteria > Burkholderiales > Oxalobacteraceae > Undibacterium > Undibacterium sp. TC4M20W. The sequence goes on along the minus strand of NZ_JBMPPI010000001.1, from coordinate 1,779 downwards.
CTGTCGAATTTCACATCCTTGCGACGCACGATAAAGTAAGGCACCTTGGTACCATCTTTGGATGTCGTGAATTTTTGCGTGGTTTCATAGGCACTTGCATCGAAGAAGCTTGGTGCCGACTTCAGCAATTCACGCTTGTCATTGCCCGCATGGGCCATCATATAAACACTCGGTGTCAGGTAATCAGAATAGCCGAGCAGGTAATCATCAGAATTTTCAGCATCCACTGCAGTCACAGTAATGGCACCCAGCGTAGGCAGAGTGACCTGACGCGCTGACCATTTACCGCCACTGAATTTCCATTCTTTCAGGCTGCTCTTGACGTTATCCAGGGTTTGCAACAACAGATGATTTTTCGTAATGGCAGCACCAGTGTATGACGTGGTATCGCTGGGTTCAAATAATACGGTGAATTCACGATTGCCTTTCATGAAGGCATCAAAGTCGATGGCCAGTACACTGCCTGACGCATAAGTCTTGCCACCAACTGTCCATGCTTCTCGCGGGGTGATCACCGCCTGTTTGTCAAAGAAATACAGATTGCTCTTGGCCGGAATATCCAGCTTGCTCAGCTTGTCGCCTTCTTTCAGATATTGCTCTGATGTGTAGAAGGTGATCTGGCGACCCACCAGTTCCCTGTGTATTCCTTTATGGTCACTGGAATTGGCACCTACGGCCATATCGGTTTTCTGGCCTTCAAACAAGGTCTTGGCTGCAGATAATTCCGTGCCGCGCTTCCATTCCTTGACAACGCGTGCATAGCCGGAATCTGTCAGTGTGCCGGCACCAAAGTCGGTAGCAACAAACAGGGTGTCTTTATTAACCCAGTCCAGGCTCATTTTTGCTTCTGGCAGGCTGAAGCCACCTTTGACGAAGGATTTGCTGGCAAGATCAAATTCACGGGTGACCACCGCATCTGAACCACCGCGCGAGAGCTCAATCAGGCAACGGTCATAGACTGGTTCACGGCATACGCTGGCCTTGTATACCCAGCTCTCATTTTCTGCCTTGGCCAGTGCATCAACATCGAGCACCACTTCCCATTTAGGTTGGGCTTTCTTGTATTCTTCCAGAGAGGTTTTACGCCACACACCGCGTGGGTGTTCTGCGTCCATCCAGTAGTTATATACGGCGTCCCCCATTTTGCGTATGGAGGGGATGCGGTCTTTGGAATTGAGCACCACCTGCAAATCAGCTTTCAGTTTATTGAAGCCTGCATCATTGTCGAGCTTGCTGCGGGTGACCTTGTTCTGGTCTTTGACCCAGCTCAGGGCCTTGTCACCGGTGATATCTTCCAGCCACTGGTGTTTGTCTTCTGCCTGGGCCAGCGCCAGGCTGCTCGCGCCTGCCATGCACAGCACGGCAATTAGTTTTAATTGTGGTTTCATTGCTTTCCTTATTGTTGGACAGGCGGTCTCAGCCTGGTATTTTTTCACGGGATGACCATGAACTATATTGATAGCCAGTAATTAGCCAATAATTGACCCCGCGAGCAGGCGTTCGGTTCAGCGCGCCCGTCAAGAATTCTAAAGCCATGCTTTCCGATAGTGCGATGTGATTTGCGTGATGATACAAAACTAAGTTTTGCTTTTTGGATAAAAACTGTTGAAGTCGTCAGGTTGATGTTTTTTTAATAATTTATTGAAAATAATTAGGACTTACGCAAAACGCATAGAAATAGAAGGATTTCTGAGTTGCTGACATAAGTAATGGTCCAAAAGGCCGTGTTTAATGCGATAAGCGGTTTGTTTGGTAGTTCTGGCAATGTCGGTGAGGCGT